>JAPLNF010000303.1:5024-13652 GCA_026692965.1 Planctomycetota bacterium | reverse complement strand
TCTTGCTGGTGGGCACGATATCAAATGCATGTTTACTACTCCCAAGCTTCTTGCCGCCTTGGATGAAGCATTACGATCCGGCAAACTCGAAGACAAATTCCGTCAGCTTGGTAAAAAAATCCCTGCAGGCGGTTTAAAATCCATTAAGTCTGCGGGTATAACTGGTATCTTCTCTGGTGGTACTGAATTTACACCTCAGTTCACACGCGAAGCTTACGAAGAAATGCTTGATAATGGTGATGTTTACATGACTCCTACCTACGGTAACACACTGATGGGGCTAGCTTGCTCCAAACCGATTTGCCCTGAAGATGGGTTTAAAATTTCTTATTATGCGCCTCAGCCTAGGGCTGCTATTCAGGTCGTTGATCCCAAGAATTTTGACAAACTCGTTGAGTATGGTCAGACTGGGCGAGTTCTTCTCACCACTCTTACCAAGGAATTCTTTGTTCCTAGGTTTCCTGAACGCGATGAGGGTGAGCGCGAACTTCCTTTTGAAACCTATCCTTGGGATGGAGTTAGTGGCGTTCGTACTTTCAGTGAATTTGCTGCAACTACCGTTGTTGGTGTCTATTAATACTAAGAGTGTTTATTTTACAAGGATTTTAAAGGGCTTTATACATGCTTCACATTCCTGCTTTGCGATTAGGAAAACCTTACACCAGCCTGACCAAGACCCAACTTGTTCATCATGTTACGGGTGAAACAATTGCAGAAGTTAGTCAAGTTAATGGCAGCCAAATTGTCAGGGATATTTCCAAAATGGAAGAAGCCCGCAATGAATTGCAAGCCATTCCCATGGCTAAACTCATGCATATGGTCAAGGAAGCAGGCCGAATATTTGCAAGTGACACTCTGCCATGTGGTGATCAGATGCAAACTTTTGAAGATTACATTCGCAACTTATCATCAACCACGGGTTCTCCCATGGTTTTCTGCAGAAGAAATGCGGGCAAGGTCGAGTATGTACTCAGGAATATCGATACGATTATTGCTGGTTTAACTCGTGGTTTAGATATGTCAATTTTGGACACAGGCCATGGCACGCAAGATGGCAGGACATTATGTTTTGTTCCAACTTGCAGTTCTTTTGGGGCGATTCTCCCTAGTAATTCCCCGGGCGTACATTCTTTGTGGGCGCCAACTCCTGCTTTAAAAATACCACTCATTTTAAAGCCTGGTAGAGAAGAGCCTTGGACACCATTCAGGGTTATACAAGCTTATTTGAAGGCAGGTATTCCACCTGCTGCTGTTAACTTCTGCCCAACCGATCATGCTGGTGCTGGTGAGATCCTTCGAGGCACAGGCCGTAGTATGCTTTTTGGGGATAGCACCACCACCGATCCTTACAAGAACGATCATCGGGTTGAACTTCACGGACCGGGATACAGCAAAGTCTTGATAGGCGAAGACAAGATTGGTCATTGGAAAGATTACATTGATATCATTGCGGAGTCGATTGCAGCCAATGGCGGTAGATCTTGCATCAATGTATCAGCTGTTTGGGTACCTTCTCATGGGAAAGAAATAGCCCATGCTCTTTCTGAAAAACTCGCAAAAATTCAAGTTCGGGCTTACGATGATCCTAATGCAGAACTTGCGGCTTTCGCTAATCCCGATGTTCCTGACAGAATTTCTGGCATGATCGATAATTTGCTCAAAACACCGGGTGCTACAGATACTACCGAGAAAGTTCGAGGAACTCCAAGGCTTGTTAAAGAAGGAAGATGTGCTTGGTTGCTTCCCGCAATTGTTCATTGTGAAACCTACGACCACCCTCTTGCTAACAAAGAATTCCTTTTCCCTTACGCAAGCGTGGTTGAGTGTCCACAACATGATATGGTAAAGTTAATTGGGCCGACCCTTGTTGCAACTGCGATCACAGAAGACAAGGACTTTGCTCATGTGTTATTAAACAGTACTAATGTGGACCGGCTGAATCTTGGCCCCATACCAACGAATCGCCTTACTTGGGATCAGCCTCATGAGGGGAACTTATTTACCCACCTCTACAAGCAAAGAGCTTACCAGCAAAGCGGATTCTAAGGTGACACCATTTGATTTCAGCCCTCTCAACCGGGTAATTTTTTCACCCGGTTGTTCTGTTCGTGTAGGTGCCTTGGTTCAAGAACTTGGAGGTTCCCGCGTTCTTTTAGTCTCCGATCCAGGCCTTAAAAAAGCGGGGCATACGGATCTAATTTTCTCTTCTTTACAGAAAACAGGTGCACAAGTTTTTCTTTTTGACGAGGTCGAAGAGAATCCGGAAGAAATTCATGTCGCCAAAGGCAAAAATTTCGCCAAACTCCACAACATAGATTTCATTGTTGCTCTTGGTGGTGGCAGCGCAATGGATTGCGCCAAAGGAATCAATTTTTTGCTGACAAACGGCGGCAAAATGTCTGATTACAAAGGCGTCGGGTTGGCTAAGAAACCCATGCTGCCTTCAATTGGCATTCCCACAACTTCTGGTACAGGAAGTGAAGCACAATCTTTTGCACTGATTACCGATTCAAGCACACACCTAAAGATGGCTTGTGGCGATAAAAAAGCTGCCTTTAAAATATGTCTTCTTGACCCAGAACTTACCATTTCACAGCCCCACATGGTGACTGCCGCCACGGGAATTGATGCTATTTCCCACGCCTTAGAATCTTACGTTTGCACCAAAAAGAATACTATCTCGCAAACTTTTGCGAGGCAAGCTTGGGGTATGTTGGCAGAAAATCTTACCACGGTTTTAAAAAACCCTTTGGACATTAATGCTAGAGCGGCAATGCAACTTGGGGCACATTTTGCAGGGGTTTCGATCGAAAATTCAATGCTGGGGATATGCCATTCCTGCGCAAATCCTTTGACTGCCCACTACGGCATACCCCATGGAATTGCAATTGGCATTCTATTGCCTCATGTTTTGCGATTTAATAGTCATCATGTAGGCAATTGCTACCAAACTCTTGTTACGGACATTGGTAGAAGTACAAACAGCCTTTCTGAGGCTGGGGAAATTCTTGCAGATATCATCACTGGTTTTCTTTCCCTTGCTGGAATCCCAAAAAACCTTCACGATTGCGGTGTATCTCACGGAATTCTTGAAGTATTAGCTGAGGAGGCTTCTGAACAATGGACTGCCAAATTCAATCCAAGGCCAGTACAGGAAAAAGACCTTCTCGAAATTTATCAACTCGCGATGGTATAATTTGCCTAATCACCAGCCTGACTTTTTTTGCTTTAACTTTTCTTGGTACTGCTCTCTTTGCAAAAGATACTACTGCGGTTTCTTCTTGGCTTCTTTTTAGAGGAAACCCTCAGCAAGATGGTTTTCTGCCCACATCAATCAAAGTGCCATTCGAAATCCAATGGAAAATCTCTCTTAAAGATTCAATTGAAGGAACGGCTGTTGTGCACGATGGGAAGGTCTATTTTGGCTGCATGGACGAAAAAGTCTACGCCTTGAACTGCAAAGATGGAAAAGAAATTTGGAAATACAAAGGCGGATCGTTCAAAGCACCTCCTAGTATCCAGGATGATGTAATTTACATCGGTGACATTGATGGCACATTGCACGCAATTGATTTGAATACAGGTGTTAAAAAATGGGTCTTTGCAACTAATGGCGAGATTTCTGGTGGAGCAAATTTCTTCAAAAAAAATATCCTGTTTGGAAGTCAGGACGAAAATCTTTATTGCTTGAATGCTGCCGGAAAAGAATTGTGGAAATTCAAAATGGAAGGGCCTTTTTTTGGATCTTGCGCAATAATCGAAGGTAAAACTTTTGCTGCGGGTTGCGATAGCACCTTGCATGTTCTTGATGCTGAAACAGGAAAAGAACTTTCGAATCTTGACCTAGGCGGGCAAACCGGCGCCACTCCTTCCATTGCGGGAGACGATTTGTTTGTTGGTACCATGTCCAACAATGTGCTTGGTATCAACTGGAAAAAGCCCAAAATCAATTGGAACTACAAACCTGAAAAAAGATCCCAGCCATTTTTTAGTTCTTGTGCCATTGCCAAGAATCTTGTTGTAGTGGGTGGAAGAGATAAAAAAATCCATGCCATAGACCGAGAAAAAGGTTTGGAGATATGGGGAGTTCAAACGGATGGAAAAGTTGATGCTTCACCACTTATTTTAGGCAATACTGTGGTTGCAGGTTCCTTTGATGGTTACCTTTATTTCCTTAATCTAGAAGATGGCAAGTTGATCCAAAAACTGAACCTTGGGGGCGAAATTTCAGGTTCGCCTGTTTTCTATGAAAATTCAATCTACCTTGGAACTTCTAAAGGAGATTTCTTTAGACTTAAGCCTAAAGAGTAATCCTTTCAAAACTAGGGTTGTTCATTTAAAAGACAAAGATTACGATCTCTGCTATTAATTCTATTTGTCGATTACTTCATGGAAGGTCAGGTGCGAAAGGTGTCTGCTAAAGTTTCTGAGATTGCTAGTTTGATTTCAGGTAAAGTAATTGGCAATGATACAGCCATTATTTCTGGTACATCCAATTTAAAATATGCAGATCTTGGACATATTACCTTCGTTGACAATCCAAAATACGAAAAACAATTCATTGAATCCAAAGCCTTGGTAGCTGTTTGTCAAAACGAATTTAATGCCCCGGGAAAAACTTTGATTCTGGTAAATGACCCTTTACTTGCTTTTATAGTTATAGTTGAGCATTTTAAAGGTAAACCAGAACCCTATCCTCTTGGAGTTGACTCTTTTGCTTGGGTTTCACCTAGTACTAATATTGGCGCTGGAACTTCCGTTTTGCCCTTTGCTCGCATTGGAAATAATTCCGTTATTGGAACCGATTGTATTATTCATGGCGGAGTTTCTATCGGACGTAATTGCACCTTGGGAAACCATATAATTCTACATCCCAATGTTGTTATTTATGATGATTGCGTCATTGGCGACCACGTCACCATACATGCTAACAGCGTGATTGGTGCGGATGGTTTTGGCTATAGATTGACTGATGGGGTGCATAAAAAGATCCCCCAGACAGGAAATGTTGAACTAGAAAATTATGTCGAAATTGGTGCAGGGTCCACTATTGATCGCGGCACCTTTGGTCCCACGCGCATCGGTGAGGGCACCAAAGTTGATAATTTGGTTCAAATTGGGCACAATTGCGAAATAGGAAAACACAATTTATTAGTAGCCCAAGTTGGTATTGCTGGCTCGTGTACGACGGGAAATTATGTGGTGGTTGCTGGTCAAGCAGGCCTTGCAGACCATGTAACTTTGGCTGACGAGGTTGTCGTTGGGGCAAAAAGTGCTGTGATGCGAACTGCGGGCAAGGGTGAGCGATTGCTTGGCATTCCGGCTCGCCAAGAACGAGACGAAAAGCGAATTCTAATAAGTATGGCTAGGCTTCCTGGTATTTGCAAAGACATCAAAAAAATCAAAAAACAATTAAACATCCCGGATGAAGAATAAAACGCAATTTACAAAAGTTCATGCTACATGGAAGTTGAGTAATCCAACCGATGCCCTCTACAACACTAATTGAAGAGCCAATTGGATTATTAGCAGGCTATGGGCAATTTCCTGTTGTTTTTGCAGAGGCGGCACGCAGGTTGGGCTTACATGTCGTTTGTGTTGGAATTACTGAAGAAGCAGGGCCTGAGCTAAAAGACCTCGTAGAACATTTTTACTGGTCAGGGCCCGCACAGTTAGGAAAAATGATCAATCGGTTTAAAAAACATGGTGTTAAAAATGTTGTTATGGCGGGCAAGATTCACAAAGCTAATTTACTTCACAAGCCTTGGAAAATATTTAATCTTGCACCTGACCTACGAACCTTGATCTTCTGGTATCTTCGCAAACGAACGGACAACAAAGACGACACTCTATTGCTATCCATTATCAAAGAATTCGCAAAAGATGGTATAAATTTCGCATCCGCCCTTGATTACATACCGGAGATTCTAGTGCAATCAGGAACATTAACCCGCAGGGGACCAACTAATTCTGAAATGCAGGACATATATTTTGGGTGGAAACTTGCCCGAGAAATGGGTCGCTTGGATGTGGGGCAAAGTGTTGCCGTGAAAGATCGTGCTGTTTTAGCCATCGAAGCCATTGAAGGCACCGATAAAAATATAACTCGGGCCGGAGAATACTGCAAATCAGGAGGATTTGTTGTTGTTAAAGTGGCAAAACCAAATCAAGACCGCAGGTTTGATGTGCCAACTATCGGTATCGATACAATTCAAACACTTCATAAAGCCCGAGGGAAAGTACTTGCCATAGAAGCGGGGCAAACAATTTTTTTAGGTGAAAAAGATGCAGTAAACCTAGCAAATGAGCTTGGGATTACCATTATTGCATTAGCGGACAAAGATATACCTTCTTTGTAATTATCGTTGATTTCTTATTCACTTATCGCTTTTAACCTTACTTAATAATATCATATCAATAGGTATTATTTACTTTTCCATAACAATTAAAACATTAGCGATACAATGGGCAACATCTCTTTTAATATTCCTGATTCGCTCGACAAAACTTGGGAAAAAGAGTTGTTAAAGTCTTATTTTTTGGGTGGCCCAGACTCCATGCCCTTTTTTTCCAGCGTCGCCATCAACAAGAATATTTTATCACTTAAAAAAGAAGAACATGACTCCTGCTTTCTAAATATTCCTTGGAATATTGGAAGCCATGGAATTTTCATGTCTCCAACTTCAACCATGCCTTTATCCGATTCGCCTTATTCCTTGATTATGGAGTTGGCGCGCGGGAAAGTTAATCAATTTAGAAATTTCAATGCAGACTGGGAATTTAGCGGCCTGAAAATAAATCAAGAACTTAGAGATCAACTAGCTAAATCCACCCTTGAATTCGGGAAAGCCTTTAGCAATCCCGATCTTCCGCAACAAGAAACATTCCTTCAAAACGCTATCGAATTTGCATATCATGGCTCCGACACTTTAATTCGCGAATACATTCGTCAAATATTTGACATAAGGCATCAGGATAATCAACCCTTTGAAACCGGGCTTTCAGCCAAGGTTTCAAAACCTTTTCCGACTTCTCTTACAAGCAAAATGGAACAATCTTTTAATTACATGCAAGTTGGTTTCAACTGGAAAAATATCGAAACTTCACAAGGAATTTTCTCTTGGAGTCAAGTCGATCAAGCTTTAGAAAGTTGCTTGGCTACTGGAATGGAAGTAATAGGCGGGCCAGTCATCCAAATGACAAAAGAATCCCTTCCTGAATGGTTGAGTGCATCCAGCAGTACTGCATCCCAATATGCAACCGCAATGGCCCGATTTTTAGACACCGCTATTAGGCGCTATAACGGAAAGATCCACCGCTGGATTATTTGCTCCGGACTGAATGTTGCTACTGAACCTGCATTTGGTGATGAAACTTATTTTCGCATTGCATGTAAACTTGCTGAGATAGCCAAGCAAATTGATTCTTCCTTAGAAATCATCGTTGGGGTCACTCAACCTTGGGGTGAATATACCGCATCGAAAAGAAGAGCTTTCTCACCCTTTATTTTCACAGATAATCTTTGCAGGGCAGGGCTTAATCTCGCTGCAATCGACATCGAAATCGTTATGGGTTCTTCTCCTAATGGTTCCTTCTGCAGAGACATGCTCGAAACATCCAAGCTTTTAGATCTCTATGCAGTTTTAGGCATGCCGTTAACCCTCACCCTTGGTTACCCATCGGTTAAGAATCAAAGCGAGCTAGGGGATAGTAATTTTGGTAACTGGAAAGGTGCAAAAAACCCAGCAACTCAAGCAGATTGGGTGGAATCTTTCACCTCTTTGGCTCTTAGCAAACGATATATTCAATCGATTCATTGGGTTGAATTATCGGATGATCCAAATTCTGATTTTCCAAATTGCGGTCTATTTGATAAAGATTGGCAACCCAAAGCTTCGTTTTCTTGCATGGAAAAGATACGAAAGACCCATCTTCGTTAGGTCGCTAGTGTAAAAGCTTATAAAAAAAGCCAACCTTTTTTTAAAGGCTGGCTTTTTATTTGTAATCACAAAGATCAGGGAGTCTTTGGATCTAAACCTTTAGCAGGTTTATCTCCCGGTGGTCCGACAGACTCCAGAACTTCTTTTTCTTCGACTTCGAAGGTTGGCTCAAAAATTATCTTCTTTTCACCATCAACTTCACCAACCCTGGTGTTGATAAGATTTTTGCCAACAAAAGAACCTCGAAGGAGATCTTCAGATAAAGGATCTTCCAAGAAATGCTCGATTGCCCTGCGCAAAGGTCGGGCACCAAAATCAAGGCTAGTACCTTTTTCAATCAAAAGTTCTTTTGCTTCTTCGGTAAGAACAAGCCTGAGGTTCTTTTCTTTAAGTCGCTTGTAAACCTTGCTTAATTCAATGTCGATAATGTTCTTAAGATCAGGTTTGGTTAGAGGCCTGAAAACAATGATATCATCAACACGGTTAAGGAATTCAGGGCGGAAATTGTTTTCCATCGCCTGCTTCACGGTTTCTTTCATTTTCGAATAGTTAGCTTGTTCATCTTTACGGTTATGAAAACCGTAGCCACCAACTTTACCCGTGATTTCGGCGGCGCCGATATTCGTGGTCATAATGATGATGCTATTTTTAAAATCGATTGTTCGACCTACATTATCAGTCAAACGAC
>JAPLNF010000303.1:4045-4967 GCA_026692965.1 Planctomycetota bacterium | reverse complement strand
GGATGTGCTTTTTCAATTTCATCTAGAAGCACGACGCTGTAGGGCTTTCGCCTGATTTTCTCGGTTAGCTGCCCACCTTCTTCGTATCCAACATATCCAGGAGGTGCACCGACCAAACGGCTTACATTATGCTTTTCAGAATACTCACTCATATCAATCGAGATAAGCGAATTTTCATCACCGAACATGAATGCCGCAAGGCGTTTTGCCAACAAAGTTTTACCAACACCAGTTGGGCCTGCAAAAATAAAGCTTCCAATAGGGCGCTTAGGGTCTTTTAACCCTGCACGACTTTTACGCACAGCCTTGGAGATTGATTCAATCGCCTCATACTGGCTAACAACTTGCTTATGCAACTCTTTTTCCATCGAAAGCAAACGAGCAGTTTCGTTATCTTCGAGGCGTTTGAGAGGTACGCCAGTCATTTTGCTAACTACTTCGGCAATGACATCGTCATCAACCACGCCATCAACTTCGCGGGATTTATCGCGCCATTCTTTGGTTATGGTTTCTTTTTTCTTCTTAAGTTTATCAGCTTGATCACGAAGATGAGCTGCTTTTTCAAAATCTTGTTCAGCAACAGCAGCTTCTTTTTCTTGATTAAGCTTTTCGATTTGTTGATCTAGCTCTTTCAAATCGGGTGGCCTAGTCATGGCTTTTAGCCTAACGCGCGCACCAGCTTCGTCGATAACATCGATTGCTTTATCAGGCAAACAACGACCACTTATATAACGATCACTCAGTTCAACAGCACTCGTAAGAGCTTCGTCTTTGATTTGAACGCGATGATGAGCTTCGTATCGGTCGCGCAGGCCGCGAAGAATCTCAACGGCTTCTTCTTTAGAAGGAGGATTGACTATGATTTGTTGAAAACGCCTTTCTAAAGCGCCATCTTTCTCAATGTATTTTCGATATTCATCAA
>JAPLNF010000303.1:0-3994 GCA_026692965.1 Planctomycetota bacterium | reverse complement strand
TTTCACCACGAGCAAGAGCTGGCTTAAGGACATTCGATGCATCAATAGCACCTTCAGCCCCGCCCGCGCCAACAAGAGTATGAAGTTCATCAATGAAAAGAATGGTGTTTTTAGCCCTTCGAACTTCATTCATAACAGCTTTGATGCGTTCTTCAAACTGTCCGCGGTACTTGGTACCAGCGACCATCATCGCAAGGTCAAGAACAACAATCCGCTTATCTCTAAGCAATTCTGGCACGTTTCCATCAATGACCAATTGTGCAAGGCCTTCAACAATTGCAGTTTTGCCAACACCTGCTTCGCCAAGAAGAACAGGATTATTCTTGGTTCTTCTGCTAAGGATTTGAACAACCCGCTCGATTTCATTGGCTCTGCCAATAACGGGGTCAAGTTTCCCTTGTTTAGCAAGTTCGGTAAGGTCTCTGCCAAAACTATCCAAGGCGGGAGTTTTGGATTTGCCTCGACCAGGCTGTTTTTCACCACTGCTACTTCCGCCCCCAGTCTCTTCGGTAGCCATGTTATGCCCCAGCAAATTAAGAACTTCTTCCCGGACATCGTCAAGTTTCAAGCCCAGATTCATCAAAACCTGAGCCGCAACACCTTCTTGCTCGCGCAATAATCCCAAGAGGAGATGTTCTGTTCCAACATAATTATGGTTAAGATTTCGAGCTTCCTCAATAGAGTAGTCGATCACTTTTTTAGCCCTAGGTGTTTGGGGGAGTTTCCCCATCGTCACCATATCCGGGCCAGATTGAACTATTTTTTCAACCTCGAGTCGGATTTTTCTCAAATCTATATCAAGGTTTTTAAGAACATTCGCAGCTACGCCGGAACCTTCTTTTACAAGCCCAAGCAAAATATGCTCTGTGCCAATGTACTCATGATTGAAGCGCTGGGCTTCTTGATTGGCAAGTTGCATAACTTTGCGAGCACGATCAGTAAAACGCTCATACATTTTTAAATTAGCCCTGTAAACTTTTAAGCTAATGACCTACTCAGATCACAAGATACACTTTTAACAATCTTGGGTCATCTCCAAAACAAAAATTTTCCTTACACGATTTATTATAGTCATTCGCAGACTTTTATACCGATCTTGCCAAAATAATTAAAATTATTTTTAAATCACCCACAATCGACTGATAAAAAGGCACAACATTGGTCATTAATGATTAAAATCCAGGGGGTCTCTCGAATTTTAATTGCGGGAATTCCCCCACTTTCATTCCAACCAACTTAATCTTATCTGATTCCAAATTCCCCAAACCAACCTTGGCACTTAACCCAATATGATCAATTTTTGCAGGATCAAAACCCATTAATCTTGCGCAGGTTGCATCTATTGCAACAGGATCATCACTCATGAGTAAGATTTTTGATCCAATCGAATCACCATAAAGAGGCCCATCACCCTGCATGCCAACAATACCATCCACTAAACAAAGATCAGCTTTTCTTGTCGAATTAATATCTACGATACTATTAACAATTCCTTGAAAATGTAGTTCGTTTTTAGGCCACCCGTAAGCTTGACCTGAAGCAATACCAAACAAGTTTTTCAAAGAAAGTGTTACATTTGTCCAATGATGGGTTTTAAGCTTGGGAACCGATATCAAAACATCAGATTCATAGGCTTCTTTACTAAAATAGATGAATCCTAACCCAGATTTAGACCCTAAATTGACAACTTTTTTGGTTTGATCATAATTGATATCCACAAATCGAATTTTATGCTCGGCCAATACCTTTTCCAACCCACACTCCCGAAGCAAACATCCCATATTTCTTCGATGCCCCGACCCTTCTCCAACCACAATTTCCGCAGCACCTTCTTCAATACAAAGACGAATCATCGCATCCACAACCATCGGATTAGTATGAATTGGTCTTTGGGAATTAAATTCAACAATATTTGGTTTTATAAATACTTTTTTACCTGCTAATGGAACCTTTTGTTTAAATGATTGATACATTTCCCTGAGAGCTAAAAGAACATCCTCGTCATAACTCGTTACATTTTTCCAAGCTACTAAGCTTTCGTTTTGCCTGACCTGAACACCTCCCAAACCATCGATCAACAATCGACGAATAACCTTTTTGAACCATTCACTCCAAGATTCACATGGAATGGATGCCTTTTTTAATGGTACTTTTTTAGATTCCAAATTTATTGCAAAGGGGTTTTCTTTGATTGCCTTGTTTGCAAGAAGCGCCAACGATACCCGGCAGATCGATTTAGCAATTGGCTGGGATTCACTGGCAAATTCCTTGCAAAAGCTAGCCAAAAGCTCAGCGATACCACTTTCAAGCTGAATAATTTCGTCACGCTTATCATTCAGATATAATGAGCATGCAAGGATTGCCCAAAAAGAGTGCTCTAAATCTAGAGGCGTAAAAATACTTTGCTTCAAATAAGCAATCGATGCACCAACCTTTGGGCTCGTAGACCCTTTGGTGCCATTCAATGCCAACAGGCAAAGGGCCGTGGGACCTGGAACAGGATCTAAAAGCTTTCCAAGAACCGTTTTATTGCCATAGTTTGCCCCTCCCTCATCCATTAAGCGGTCAAGGAGAAATTCAATCCCTTCCGTCACTCTGGGATTATCCTGCAAACCAGCCGACCTGAGAGAAAGAAGGGCCCAAGCCGTAGGTTCCACCCAAGAAAAAGTATTAAGAGACCAGGGCCACCCCATAACCTGCGGATTTATACCCTTGGCATGAATTTCCATCGCTCGATTGTTTTTTGTAACGGTTCCTTTTATTTCCAGCAAAATGGAAGCCATTGAGGAAATAGCTGTTGGATTAAGCTTAAGTTTTACGAAAGTGAAAAGCACGATGGATGTAACCCAAACAGCTTCCGGCCTGCCATTTGGTGAAACCACAATCCCATTGGGCCCAATGCAAGATTCCAAAAATCCAATAGCAGAAGCAAACTCTTTACTTGATTCATACTTACTGTTTTTAAGTGCCAAAAGGGCCAAACATGTCGGTTCTATCGAGGCAGCTTTATTTAAGTAATATGCCCAACCACCACTTGGAACAGCATTTTCAATAAGCCAATTTTCCAAGTCAAATACAGATTGGCTATGCATGATTAATTTTCTATCAGGATTTAATTTGGAGTCGACCCTGAACTACGGAGTTTACTACGCAAGAATTTTGCCCTAGCGGTATTTCTTTCTTCACCATCAAGGGTGCTACCCATCAATTTTTGCAAATGGGCCGGTTGGGTCTGAATAAACAATTCGTTAACCGTGTTAATATCCACATCTTCAATCATCTTCATATGGATACCAAGTCGAACATAAGACAATAGTTCCATGGTTTCATCAGAGGTCATCATAGTGGCAGAACTGAGAGTACCAAAAGCTCTGGAAATACGATCCTGAAGGATTTGGCCATTATCTTTTTTCCAAGCAACACGGGCCTGCCGCTCATAATCAATGATCTGAGGAATCACGCTATAGATTTCATTAAGGATAGCCGTTTCGCTTTTACCTAAAGTAACCTGATTGGAAATCTGGAAGAAGTGCCCAGAAAAACGGCTACCTTCGCCATAAAGGCCACGATGGGTTAGATTGATACGCTGCAAGGCTCGAAAAACTTTGTCAATTTGCTTGGTGAAATCCAAGGCAGGTAAATGCAACATCACGCTAGCACGCATTCCTGTTCCAACATTAGTAGGGCAAGCAGTGAGGTATCCAAATTCTTCGTGAAATGCGTAGGAAACCTTTTTTTCTAAATAATCATCAAGCTTATTGATGGTTTCCCATGCGCTTTCGAGAGAAAACCCCGAGCGCATAACCTGTAGGCGCAAATGGTCTTCCTCGTTAACCATAAGGCTAAGGGATTCCAAGTTGCCCAGTGCCACACCACGAGGGCCATCATTGGCAGCCAATTCTCTTGAAATGAGCTGTCTTTCGACAAGGAATTGGCAATCGAGCGTGTTAAGAGCGGTAAGGGATAAATACTCGAATTTTTGTTCAAATTCGAG
>JAPLNF010000302.1 GCA_026692965.1 Planctomycetota bacterium | reverse complement strand
CTGGCTTCTTTTTATCTTTTGCAGGATTTTCCCCGGGTTCTGGTTTAGACATTTAAGGCCTCTTTAAGAATGCTGGTTATCAATTTTAATTATCGCAAACTGAACCGCCAAATGCAAAAAGGAAGGCCCAATAAGAATTAGGTCTTCCTTTTTACGTATATCCATTTGCAATTTAGAACTGGTCTAGCCAGAAGTGGTAACCACTATAATATTTCTGGGGTTTCTGGCTTTCGTAGCGCCAATGTGGTTCTCTGAAAGGAGGATTCGCCATGTATGCAGGTGGCGGCATATAAGGCTGGCCAGGTCTTTCAGGCCATTTTGGCCCCATGGAAGGCCAATAATTGTGTGGAAAATAATAGTAGGGATAATGGAAAAACCTTTGCAAGTTCCCATCATTTGTTTGAGCAATAGCACGATTTTCAATTGCGCTTTGCCCAATAAATCCAATCGCGACTACCATCGCTATTTTGTAAATAAGCCTCATCGTTGAATGTCCTCCTGACCCGACGCATTTAGGTTACTAAAATAAACATTAGCACCCTTTCAATTAAAAGAAGTATTTTCTGAACAATTCTTTACAATACTTTGATGATGAAAGTTGGTTATTTGGCGATTTCGAAAAGGTGATCATTCATAGCGAATAATCACTGTACAATTAATTTTTCTTGGAAAACAATATGGAAACGACTCAAGTTCACGATAATCCGCTAGTACAACGCTATGCTGGCAAAGAAATGGTTGCACTCTGGAACCCTTCAAACAGGTATTCAACCTGGCGAAAACTTTGGGTTGCACTCGCCCAAACCCAGATGGAACTTGGCCTACTTTCGGAGAACGGCACTACCCCACGTATTACTCCACCGCAAATCAAACAACTTGAACAAAATATTAACAACATAGATTTCGCAAGTGTTGAAGAACACGAAAAAAGGCTCCGCCATGATGTAATGGCACATATCCACACCTATGGAGAATGCTGCCCCCTTGCACGGGATATTATTCATCTTGGTGCAACCAGTTGTTTTGTTACAGATAATACAGAACTCATTCTTATGAGACAGGGGCTTACCCTTTTACAAAAATCGCTGGTAGGCTTGCTCGACCACTTTGCAAAATTTAGTCGTAAGTATGCGGGCATGGAAACTCTTGGGTTCACGCACTTCCAACCAGCGCAATTAACCACCGTTGGAAAAAGAGCCTGCCTTTGGGCCCAGGATTTTCTCATGGATTTTCATGAAGTTAGCTATCGTATCGAAAACATGAAATTCCGGGGCGCAAAAGGAACCACGGGTACTCAAGCCAGCTTCCTTTCCCTATTCAAAGGCGATCACCAAAAAGTCCGCGATCTAGATACAATTGTCTCTAAAAAAATGGGTTTTGATCAAGTATTCCCTGTTACAGGGCAAACTTATCCAAGAAAAGCAGATTCGCAAATTCTTGAAACACTTTCTGGCATTGGCCAAAGTGCTCAAAAATTTGGGACCGACATCAGGCTTCTTTCACACCGTCAAGAAATCGACGAACCTTTTGAAACGGATCAAGTTGGTTCCTCTGCGATGGCCTACAAACGAAACCCCATGCGATCTGAACGCATGTGTGGACTTTCCCGTTTCCTTATTCAACTAGCAGGAAACACAGCAGAAACCGCAGCAGTACAATGGTTGGAACGAACACTTGATGACAGCGTCAACCGTAGGCTTACTATTCCCCAAGCCTTTTTATGTGCTGATTCCATCATGCGTATCGCTATCAATATTGTTCGCGGCCTTGTTGTGAACCCCGAAGTTATTAAATCGGAAGTTGAACGAACACTACCATTCATGGCAACTGAAAACCTTCTGATGGCAGCAGTAGGAAATGGGGGCGATAGGCAAAATCTGCACGAAGTCATCCGCAAGCATAGTCATGCGGTCATTGCAGAGCTAAAGTCCGGTAGTAGAAAAAATGATCTACTTGAAAGGCTTAAAAAAGAACCTGAGTTTTCGAGCATTAATTTTGAAAAAGTAATGGCTGAAGGCCGCTTCTCGGGTAGAGCCAAAGAACAAGTTGAAGAATTCATAGCTGCAGAAGTTGATCCAATTCTTAAAGCAAAAAGCGAATGGACCAATCAAAACGCAACCTTGAAGTTTTAATTTACTTGTTTCCATTGTTGGTGGAAAACCAACTTTCCGCCGCTGCTACAACTTCTGCAAGGTTGTAAACAGTTCGGGCACTTTTTTCATCGGGATCCAAAACGGCAAATAAAACTCCGGCTTGGATCATGGCTTTGAAAACCGATTGTAACATGGGTAAGGCTGGCTGCATAACTAACCATGCTTCGCCTAATGAAGAAACTTGGATGAAAGCCTCGGCTTTTGCACGATCTTGAAAAACTGCTAATGCAGCGTCACCGGCTTGGGTTCGCCATTGGGCAAATTCAACCTGCCCAGATTCAGTCTTAAAAATCAAAAAAGGAATCAGATCCATAAGAGCCCCGGTAAATTAGGAAGGCATAATAATATCGATAGTTTCCATCCTACATAGTCTAGGGAATATGGCATGTTTCAATGCGAACAATCTTGATTTTAGCCTTGTTTATATAATGGCGCTTTCCTAATATCCGCCCCTCTTAAGCCAAAGAAAGGCTTAAGGATTAAGAGGAAGAGGCGCTAATAAAATGAGTCACGCCAAGGATGGCAAGGATTCGTTTCCTGCCAGATTAATTTATGCTGTTTCCATGTTTTCATTTCAAAAACCTTGGTTGGTTTTTGGGTTGGGAATGCTCCTTTGCGCTACAGCCTTACTCTATTCCTACAAAAAACTTGAATTTAAAACCCATCGCGATGACATGATCAGCAATCGCAAATGGTGCCAACAAAATTGGAAGCATTATCTTGCAGAGTTTGGACAAGACGACGATATGGTGGTAGTTGCCCTAGGTGGGAACGAACAAAACAAAATTGATGCCTTGGAACAACTGGCATCAAAACTATCAGAACATCAAGAAAGTTTTGACCGTATCTTTTTCAAAGTAGACTTACAAAATCTAAAAAACAGATCTCTGCTTTTTCTTGAGCCCAAGGAAATAGGCACAATCGTCGGCCATCTTGCAAACATGGCGCCTCTGCTTGAATTCCCATTTGCGTGGAATTTATTTACTACTAAGAGCATAACTTGCGAAGCTCACGCTAGAATCAAACAGATTGAAGCACGGGGGACGGTCACCGAAGCAGACACAGCATTTCTATCCCAATTCCGAAACATTCTCAGAGCTGCAACAACTTATCTGGAATCTGGAGAAACCTATAGAAGCCCCTGGGTTGGCCTTCTGCCAACATCTCAGCACAACACGACCATGCTTTCAAAACCTAATTATCTAGTTTCAGAAGACAAATCCGTAGCAATACTTTTAGCCCGCCCGATCGCTCAAGAAAAATCAGATTTCGTCAGTTCCATGCCAGCAGTTAAATTGATGCGTGAAATATTAAATGACGTCTCAAAACTTCATCCAGATGTTCAACTTGGCCTTACAGGATTACCAGTTTTAGAAGCTGACGAAATGAATGCCTCGCAACGCGACAGCGCAAAGGCTTCTTGGGTGGCATTTTTGAGCGTACTTTTCTTATACATTATCGTTTACAGATCTTGGCGATATCCAGTTCTTACCATCACGACCTTATTAGTAGGAACCATTCTTTCATTAGGATGGCTAACCATTACTATCGGGCATCTTAATTTGTTATCTGCAACTTTTGCAGTCATGCTGATAGGGTTGGGCGATTATGGGGTTTTGTGGGTGAGCGCATTCGACGAATACAGAAAAAAAGGTATCCCTGCAGAAGAATCAATTAAAAGAACCGCCCTCTCCGTAGGGCCAGGAATTCTAACTGCAGCCTGCACAACTTCGCTAGCTTTTTTCGCTGCAATGCTTGCAGATTTTCAGGCAGTTTCAGAAATGGGTTGGATTGCAGGAAGCGGCATATTGTTTTGCGCGCTCAGTTGTTTTACCACCCTTCCTTCCCTGTTAGGAATAACAGAATCAATTAAAAAGACCGGGTTAAAATCAGAGCCCATGAATTCTTTCCCCGGCATCCTTTCTTTCCCTAACATTCAAAATAGTTGGACTTCATCCTTATTCAGCAAACCAAAAACCATGGTGGTTTCTGGCCTATTGCTCACCTGTTTATTTTTAATTCCAGCCCTAAAAGTTTCATACGACCATAATCTTCTGCATTTACAATCATCCTCACTTGATTCGGTAAAGTGGGAAAAAGTATTATTAGAAAAAATGCCCTCCGCTACTTGGCATGCTGTTACTTTTACTGCAACTCGGGAAGAAGCAATCGAATGGAAAAAGAAATTTGAAGCTCTTCCAGAAGTTAGTCAGGTTGCAGAAATAGCAAGCATGCTTCCCAAAGATCAATCGATAAACAAAGGACAACTAAAAGAAATCCAACACAGGCTCAGGTTATTGCCAACACGCGGATCAAAACCAGGCCACGCTACACCGGATATCGATGGCTTGAGCAAGGAACTACAACTCCTTGCCAATAAAACCAATGAAGCTAGCTCCCTTTTGGATTTAAACGAAGTTAAGAAGGATTTGTTAACCTTTTTAGATGTGCTATCCAACACAAACAAAATGTCGAATATTGAACTGAAAAAATTTGAAGAAGCAGTCACCGGCGACCTTATCGAAAACCTCCATCAATTAAAGGAAGTTTCCACGCCTGAATTTATTGAAGTGGCGGATATTCCACCTCCAATTCGAAATCGATATTTAAGTGAGAACAACCAATGGCTATTACGAGTATTCGCAAAGAAAAATCTTTGGGAATATAGCAACCTTAAAGAATTCGTAAGTAGCATTCAAAAAGTTGATGCTCGTGCAACTGGAAAACCTTTTACAACTCTTGAAGGCTTAAAAGGAATGAAATCTGGATTTCAATGGGCCGGGATCTACGCCTTAATTGCAATCATTTTAGTTCTATCCTGGGACTTCAGAAAAACAATCTTGGTAACTTTGGCCCTCATACCCTTGGTCATGGGACTTTGCATTACCATGGGAGCAGTATGGTTGTTAGGCTACCAACTAAATCCAGCAAATATGATTGCATTCCCGATTCTCGTTGGGGTCGGAATCGACAATGCTGTGCATGTAATCCACGACTTTTTAGGACGAGACCGTAGCAAACCTTACCAGTTAAAAGGCAGTACCTTCAAAGGAATATTTGTCGCAGGACTAACTACGGTACTGGGTTTTGGTTCGTTGACAATATCTTCCCACCTTGGGCTATCTAGCTTGGGACTTCTCTTAGCATTAGGCGTAAGCTCTTGTATGATTTGTTCTATATTATGGCTTCCAAGCTTACTGCAACTTGCACCTATCAAGGCTAAACCAAACTTAAATAAAAATACATTTTCAAGAACAACTAGCAAAGCAGCATAAAAGCAATCTGCAAAAAATAATCAAGGAAGTTTAAAAAACTCGGCTTTGAGCCTTCCTGATATTTTAAAAGAAGTAATCTTCCCTGAAGAATCTCTACTAAAAATTAGCACGGGGTTATCAAAGACAAAATCACGCGCATAAAGAATGGACGACCCCAAATGATTAAGATCAACAAAATGATTCCCAACAATCAGCCTGACATTTTTACCCTGCATTTTTAGCTCGATTTTCCCATAGGCAGGATTCTGATATTCGCCCAAAACATCTGGAAGGTTGAGAGACCCAGGATATTTTTTTAACAACTCAACCAAGTTATCATCGTAAGCAATCTTGGATTTTTGCAAACCATCGGCCATAATAACTGCGTAATTCTTATCCCATTCCACTCGTGGAAAGTTAAACAACAAATCAATCAGAGAATTACTGAGCGCCAGATTCATTCTTGTATGTTCAAGGCTCGAAAGAATCACCAAACCAAATTTTGCGTTTGGAATCGTAGCAATATGCGTACGAAAACCATCAATCGCCCCGGCATGGGAAACCAACTTTATGCCACGGTAATCCTGAATCACCCAACCCAAACCATAAGACATCTGGGCAGTAAATGGATGCAGCAATTTATTTATACCATCCAAAGGATTAACAACCTGCGGTTTCTGAGTTTCAAGCAGTTGGGGCGCAAGATCCATTTTGGCATATTTCACATTCGCAGGATCAACCTGAAATTTAAGCCAATTAGCAAGATCATGGGCGGAAGAATAAACACTTCCTGCAGGATCTGGAAACGCACTAACATAAGGTTCTTTAACCTCGGGAAACCCAAACTTCCCGAGAAAATGCCCCCGGCATAGATTTTCATTTGGAGGCAAAACCACTGTGTCTTTCATTCCAAGTGGATCCAGAATTTCCTGCCTTAAAAGTTTCTCCCAACTTGCATTACCAACCTTTTCGCAAACTAAACCACCTGCGGAATACATGATCGATTGATACTGATAAGTTGACCTAAAGGGGTTTTCCAATGGTAAAAACGCAGCCTTGCGAACATTTTCTTCAGGCGCAAGTCCACTCCTATACCAAAGCAAATCATTGCTGCCCAAACCGGTCCTATGGCAAAACAAATCCCGCAATCTGCAATCTTCAGACGCAAACGGTTCCGACAATTTAAACCAAGGCAAATGCTTTTGCACCTTATCATCCCAATCAAGCTTTTTCTTAGCGACCAAAGAAGCAGCCAATGCACTGGTAAATGCCTTGGTACAAGATGCGATTGGAAAAAGAGTATTAGTTGTGACTGGTTTTTGTTTAGCTATTTCTACAACACCAAAACCAGATTCAAAAAGGGTTTCGCCCTCATGGACAATTGCAATTGCGACTCCCGGAACCCGCCAATATTCCATGGCTTGCTGTACCAACAATTTCACTTCTTTTTCAGGAAACTTTGCAGCAGCAACTTTATCAACATCTGATTGTGCAAAGACTAATGACATTATTAACAAGGTATTATTGATCATGGCTAAACTCTAACCTTTAATAATAGTTCTGATTTTCTCAAGTTCTGCAGAACACCCACCAGAAGAAAGAACAGGGGAAATAGCGCTTGTATCTAAAGGGCTTTCAAGATTAACCCAGGATTTACATCCTAAATAAAAAGGGGTTTCATCAATCTCAACAGGCTTTGAAATTTCATGTATTTTAACGAGCATTACGGTTAACCCTAGGTTCCGATAAGCAAATCTAGAACTAATACACTCTTTTGAAAGAACATGAAAAGGCTCAAGTTTTTCCAAGGTATCAAGATTCATCAAATGATAAGTTTCGACAACTTCAGCAAGGTGAAAGAACAGAATCTTTTTTGGCTGGGCTTTAAACATCTCACCCTTTTCAAGCCATTCAGTTTCTCTCAATTGATTTTGTTGCTGATGAACATATGTGGGATAAAGCCAAAACCAATTGGATTGAACCTGAAAATCTCCGGTTGGTTCAGCAATACCACCCTTGCGGAGTAAAATGGATTGCCGTCCCGAAGCAAGCGCAACACAAACCGAAGCCCACTCTTTGCATGCAAGTTGAATGTTCATTTCCCCATCTATTCTTTTCTAGGCGCCCTATTCATTAAATCCTGCACTGCAGTTTTGGGGCTCTTCCCGTGTTGCAAAACCTGATAAACCTGCTCAATGATGGGCAGATCAATATTCCTTTGAACTGCTTGTTCGCGGATACTAGGCGCAGTAAATATTCCCTCTGCTACTTGCGACATACCCGGAAGAAACTGGGCCAACTTTTCGCCCTTACCTAATCTTTCACCCACTTTGCGATTTCTAGAATGCGCACTAGTGCATGTAGCAATCAAATCACCCAAGCCTGCCAAACCGTTGAAAGTCGAGGCCTCCGCACCGCATGCAACCCCATATCGAGTCATCTCAACCAAGCCCCGAGTTATTAAGGCGGCTTTGGCGTTATCGCCATATCCCAGGCCATCATTTATCCCTGCTGCAATTGCAATTACATTTTTAAGCGCACCTGCAAGCTCAACCCCGAGAACATCATGGTTAGTATAAACTCTGAAAGATTCAGAATTGAAAAGAGACTGAATTTGCAAATTAATATCTGGATCAGAACCTGCAAGGGCCAAAGAAGTTGGCAAACCTCGTGCCACTTCTTCAGCATGGCTAGGGCCACTTAAAATCGAAACCGGCCTAGGGCCAAGAACATCTAAAATAGTTTGGCTCGGCCTAAGAAAAGAAACACGCTCGAGCCCCTTGGTTGTGCTAAGAACAGGCAGCATCGGCGGTGTTTTCGAATCAATATTTTTAAGCACCGTGCGCAAATGTGCTGATGGAATTGAAGAAATCAATAATCCTGCGCCTGATATTGCATCCGGAAAGGATTCGCTAATTTCAATTTCGGAAGGCAAAAGTATTCCCGGAAGCAGCAAGTCATTGCCTCGAGATACTTTTAAATTATTTCTCGAAGCCTCTCTTACACTCCACAAGGAAACAGCACACTTGTTTTCCCTTGCCAGGTGCAAGGCTAAAGCCATTCCCCACGCTCCTGCCCCAATAATTGCAACTTTTTCAATCATAATCACCCTGAATATTTAGAACCGCTTTTCTTAAACACATCGTAAAGATAAATCCCGCTTGTCGCTACTTTGAAGTACTCCGTTTTTACTAAAACCATCCTCTTGCTATTGTTTTTAACCTACCAGGTAAAACTTTTAGGATAATGACACTCCAAACGCCCAACTATTACCAAAAGATTTAATTTTTCATCAAAGTTATCTTCCAATATTGCCGATTAAAGTTATGGCGGGGGTCACGGATTTAACAAGACCACCAACCTGCAGTTGTTCAAGCAAGCAAAAAGCAATTTTACTTAGCATGTAAAAGAATCTAGGAGGATTCAAAATGGCACCACACCTTAGAGTTTTCAAGGAATCAGCAGATTCAGACAAAGATATCATCCAAGCACCTACCGTTCGCGTAAGGCTATCAGACCTTTTGCCTTTGATAGCAGCAGCACAACGCAAGAATTTCACATGGGTTCAAGATTTCATGGAAGATGAAGTCGCAGTGACCGCAGACCTTTACGAAGTCCTTCGTAGCTTTAGAACTTTTCGACCTGCAAGCTAGGTATTTAGTCTGCAAAGCCATCACTTTTCGGAAGATTTTCCAAGATTGCTGGCTTGGCAAAAAGCGAAAGATCAACATTGCCTTTAACTTCGGCTTCAATCAGTTTCAGTCTGATTTCGAGGTCGTTGACTCTTTGCCGAACCACCATAATTTCATCTTTAGGTGTTGCTTTTTCAGTACTTCTGGGCACTTCTGGATAATTCAACTGCCTTTGCAATGCTGCAAATAGAAAAAAAGGATCTCTGCCTAAGTTTGCCTTTGCGATTCGACCTTCCTTACTAGCAAATAGTGGCTGCAATGACGGTTCATACGATGGGTTTTGCTTTCGCTCTACCTCTAGATAATACTCCGAACGCAAATAAACAAATTCCGCAAATTCGACCAATCCTATTTGCTTAGATACAAACAAGATAAAATCCTTCCATTCTTTCGAATACAAGGGATCGTTTGCCATCGCTGTAATGCCTTCCTCATATCCCAGTTTGTTTCGCGACAGGATTTCAAATTGAAACACAAATAATCCAGAAGGCAAAGGCGAGTCCGCATGATACTTCGCCATCTTCTCCAGCACATGCAACCCTGTATCGATGCTAAATTTCCTGTTTTCATCTTCGGTTGATTTAATGATAAAAGCTTGAAAAGGCGTAAAGTAATGGCTTAATATTTTAAACCCGGTGCTCAGTAAACCGCTTTCTTTTATTTCAGTTGCAAGAAATTGGATTGCCATGGGGAGCTTGGTTGTAGCAAGAATTTCCTGATCAATTCTCTCAAGGACATCCTGTGTCGCAATGGAAGCCTTGATTCGGTCTCTAAGAGTTTGGAAAAAGTAGAATTGTTCAATGTATTCTTCACGATCCAGAATCGGCATCATTATACTCCATTTTAAAGTCTACTTAGATTTTAGCATGAAGATTATGGGCAGAAGTGAGTTTAATGACGATTTTATTAAATCGAATGTGTCAACAGGCCTGATTATCTGAAAAACAAATAGCAACCACTATGCAGTAAAGAATGGTTGACAAATAATTTCTTAAAGTCAACTAATTGAATAGGGCTTAATTAAAAAAGTTTTTAACCAGCCCGCTTGTATTCTTGGATAGCTTTAAACAATTGGAATTCTGCTTCAGATTTTTTAACAATAAATGAAAAGGTCCCAATTTTAATTTCGTCAAACTCTTCGATTCTTTTAGTGGTGATTGGTTCGCCATTCACATAAGTTCCATTCTTACTATCCAGATCACGCAAAACCCAGCCCTGTTCAGACCAATTTAACATACAATGCCTTCTGCTGACACAAAGCGAGGGCAAACGAAAATCTGACCCACTACTGCGCCCAACTACAATTCTAGGTGCGTAAAACTCCATTAGAATTTTACTGGGCTGAAGTTCTAAAACTATCGAAAAGAATCCTTGGGGAGTACGCTCTTCACTTTTAAACCTAATTTCAGGTAGAAGTGTCTCGCCACCCTGATTAATTTCTTGCCCCATGTTGCACCATTTCAAAAAGAATATTCAATTTAAGATCGATACCGAGAAAGGGCATAACAAAAAAAGCAAACTCTGGAAGACCGATTTTATCGAATAAAACAGATAGTTGGATTATGCATGCTGCAAAAGGCATCTGATACTTTTCACAAATGGAAACAATTACCGTTTGTGACACTATTAACGACAATACCTTTGCCAACCTTCTGAAACATTTCATTTTCGCTAAAGTTCCATTTCTCTATTTGGGTTTTTGAAGCAAACTTATCACAGATATATGTTGGCTAGCTCTTTTACCGGGCTTTCCTATTTTCCGATTCCTTTTTGAGATTGATGCTATGATTAGATCTTCTTGGAATGTTTGGTTGCTTGCGCTTTCTGCACTGTTTTGTGTAGAGGCATCCGCCCAAGCCCGGCATTGTGGCGCAGTCCGCTACTCGCCTGTTTGCTGCGAACGCGAACAATTCTGCCTGCCAGAAGTGCAATGCAGGATCACTTACAAAGAATCAATCGAGGAACGCAGTCAGCTTTGTTATAAGCCTGTGTACCGGACTGTGATGAAAGAGTGCAAATCGGTTTGCTATAGACCGGTTTATGAAACCACTTATCGCGATACTTCATACACCGTTTGCAAACCCGTTTGGGAATGCTTCGATATTGTTCGCAACTACACAGTATTAAAGCCTATTTATGAACAATGCGTTCGTGAAGAAAACTACACCGTACAAAAACCCGTTTGGCAGACCTATCAAGTTCCTGTCAAATACAACACCTACAGACCTGTTTATGAACAACGCGTCAAGGAAGAACACTTTACCGTACAAAAGCCCATTTACTACGAAGAGCAAGTGCCTTGCACTCGTACGGTGATGAAACCTGTTTACACCACCGAAACAAGGGATATCGCTGAAACCATCTATGAATCCGTAATGGAACCTAGAGAAACCGTAGTGCGAAGCTACTCTTGGGAACCTGTTTGCACAGAACAACAAATCTGCGTTCAAACTGGGTCATGGAGAACCGAAATCTGTGAAATACCCGGTCAAGTAGTGATGCGAAAAGTTTGCCATCCTGGCTTTTGGACTATGGATCCATGCTGCTGCAAGATGATTTATGTTGCCGGCCATGTAAGCTGCAGCCCAGTTCAACTTCCTAACCGAACGAACTACAAAAAGATCTGGGAACCCAGAATGGAAACTCGAACCATTACTTGCACCAATTATGTGCGTAAGGAAAATTGCAATGTGATTCGTTCTTATTGCTGCAAAATCATACCAAAAACAGT
>JAPLNF010000301.1 GCA_026692965.1 Planctomycetota bacterium | reverse complement strand
TCTTTTCCGCCCATGCTTGAGCAGAAACTGTGTTCGTAGAAACCAAACCGAGAAATAATGCTATTAAAGCATGGCGAATGATAGCCACAATCCCCTCCTTGGAACGACCCAAATTAGTCCTTATAAAATCAAATCTAATAGAAATGGGTATTTGGGAAAAGGCTGATTCACCCAAATACCCATAATTTTAGTTACTTAAACGCTTCCCACTTCTCTTTTATGAACTTAAACCCATTGCCATAAACATCTTCTGGCGAGGGGAACATATCGCGCCAAATTTTGGTAGCGGCTGCCAAATCGGGTAACGCACGACCAAAAGCCTCAATAGTCAACCAACCATCGTACTTGGCTTTCCTCAATGCTTTAAAAGTTTCATCCCAATGCACATGACCACTGCCGGGAGTCCCTCGATCATTTTCACTAATGTGAACATGAACATAGGTATCTTCCATGGAAGCAATCGCTTGAGAAATGTTTTTCTCTTCAATGTTGGCATGGAAGGTATCGTACATGGTACCAAAGTAAGGGTGGTTGATTTCCCGAACAAGGTTCTTTGCATCCAGTGCGTTGGTAAGAAAATAACATTCGAAGCGATTGAGATACTCAATTGCGATTTTAACATTTACTTTTTGTGCATGATCAGCGGCTTGGGTTAAAACTTCAACCGCCCTTTTTCTTTCATCTGCGGTTGGGGGCTGGCCTGAAAAAACTCCCAATGCAGAGTGGTATGGCCCCGCTAATAAATCGCCACCCATAACGCTGGTCATATCCAACGCCCATTTAATTCGTTCTAAACCAGCCTTCCTGATAGCTGCATCAGGGCTGATAGGATTGGTCTCTGCATTTACCACCGTCACTGCGGTGCAACCAAGCCCAAGGTTATCGAGTTCTTTTTTGATTTTTTTGTAGTGTTCAGCATCGCCATCGAAAAGTGGGATTTCAACGCCATCGTAACCAGTCTTTTTGATTTTTTCCAAGATAGGAAAATGCTCTTCAGTCACAAAAGCAGTCCACAGCAGCAAATTCATTCCAACTTTCATCAAAGACTCCCTTAGGTAAAGGTAAAAAGATCAAAGAGGTATTGTGGCCTAAATTGATTCAATAAGCAAGAAAGTCGTCGCATAAACCTACAATTATGATTTTCATTACGCAACTCTTGCCAACAATCCTTTATTAATCTTTTCCCTAGGCTAGCAAAAGCCCCCCCGTGGGCGCCAGTCCTCCGAAAGGCTTCATAATAAAAAAGTTGAGATTTCGCTTTGAAGAACGATTCAATCCCTCTGCCTTACTGAACCGATTGTGCTAATCAGTGTTAACGGTTTGCTTGATATAAACTTTTACATGTTTTCCCTGAAAAAAGTTCCGGCAATGTTGTAATTGAAATCCCCCAAGGGAAATCAAAATTATTTTGAATTGCTGATGTAAGAACCATCCCAGTCAGAAGGAGGTGGAAATTGTAGATATTCCTTGCATCGTTCGATGTAAAACAAGGCCAGATGATCTTCCTTATTAATGTCAAGGATTTGTTGGTAGCAATCGATCGCCTGTTGAAATCTCTGGGCTAAATAATGTTCGAATCCCAATACGGTTAAATTTATTATCCTCCGCAATTCATGTGTCTCGTCTTGGCCTAGTGCAAGAACTTCATGAATCAGTATTGCATTGGCTTTGCCCTTCACCGCAACTTTATCCACAGGCCGGGTAAGAATTTTCCCACGGATTTCAGCTAGCGTCTTATCAGAAATTAGAATCGAAGTTTTATAGATTTTATTTGTGCCTTCTAACCTGCTGGCTAGGTTCACCGTATCGCCCACTGCTGTGTAATTCAACCGATCGTCACTGCCTATATTCCCCACAAAAACTGTTCCTGTACTTATGCCAATTCGCATTTTCAATTGCGGCAGGCCCTCTGCCTTATTTCTCTGATTGAACAATACCATTTGTTCTTGACACGCCAGCGCTGCCTGGCAGGCTTTTAGTTGATGATTCTCGCAATCTTCTGGCGCATTCCAGAACGCCATCACCGAATCGCCTATGTATTTATCCACGGTTCCATCTAGCGATTGAATGATGTTGGTGCACATTGCAAGATGATCACCTATCAACTTGACTAGTTTATCTGGTTCAAGCGATTCTGATATGGTTGTAAAATTCTCTAGATCCGAAAAGAATATCGTTAGTTCCTTCTTTTCTGCAAAAGGCTCTGCGGTTTTTCGTGAAGCTAATACTTTGTTGACCACCTTATAGGGAATATATTTCCTGAATGATAGCAACCCCGATTTCATTTTTTCGATGCCTTCGGCTAATTCAATTATTTCTCTGTACCTTGAATTAGAACTTACAGAATAAGAAATATCGCCGATGCCAATATTAACAACATCCGCAGCCATTTTTTCTAAAGGTTCACCAATTGATTTGCCATTCTTAATACCAATTGGAATCATAATGATAATCATCACTAATAAACTCATGAAAATTATTTGCCCCAAAGCAACCCCACCAGCCATCATTGCCGTTCTTTTCACACAAACCCCAACCACCCAATCTGGTTTTTCGCCTGGTTTGATATCTGACCACGAATAAACCCAAGTTGTACCATTTGTATCTTCGCATGCTTCAAGTGTAGTAAATTCATGATTAAAGATGTCATAGCCAGCCATCTTTTGAGTTTGAAACAATTTTGCAAAAGTTTGAATTCTTAGATCTGGATGTTGATCTGCAAGAAAAAGATATCCGCTATAATCATTTTCACCTAATGCTAGCGGGAATTCTTCCTTATCATGCTTATGAGGATAACCTATGACTAGAAGTTCATCATCATTGTGTTTTTCTATTACAAAAGGAACACCTTCGTAAAGTTCAGAAAAATTGGATTTCTCATTTGTTATTTCTCCTAACAATTCCTCCAATTGAATTATTCCCAAATCAAGAGATACCAAACCCATGAATTCCCCTTGAGAATCATTTAACGGCACAGCATAGCTAACCAATAGACTTGATTTTTTAAGATAATTAATGCTTTTGATATATCTTGAATTTACCCAAGAAGCCTTGTTAATTTCCTTCATTTCTAAAAAGAAAGAGATAGTTCGTGGGTCAATTTGATTTGGATCCTTATCAACTTCCTCCTGTTTTGCAGTTAGAAATTCTTTGTAAACACTAGTGGTAAATAATCCATTTTCTTTAGGTTTTATTTCGATGACTATAACATTTTGGTCTTTATCTTTAATTATGCGTAAAACCATGCCGGTCTTGAAATCAAAGTAAGCAAAGCCATCATAATCTTTGTTTGATTTTAGGTTCTCCATAACAAAAAGAACCAGACCTTTTTTTTTGTCTTCGTCGTTAAATGTTTTTTGAAATAAAGATGCATACATTTTCGCATCAACCTCTACCCCATTCATCATGAATTCAACTTTTTCTTTGATACTGTCTGCATTCATTTTTAGCATTGATTGCATCAACGCTCTTGTCTGCCAAAAAGAGATCCCAAAAAAAAACAAAGTCAGCGTAATGCCGATGATGAAAAATGCAAGTATGGTACGGAATATCAGCAATGTTTTTATGGACGATTTTTGATTTTCAGGTTTGATAAAGAAAGGAATAGTACTACTGCTCTTTAAAATAAAATACCAAGAACTATTAAATGTTCTTACTAAACTTTTGCAAATTGCAAACTGAAGAGGTGAATATAGGTCAATTGATATCTAATAGCAAGGAAAACAAGATGGCATAATTTGCGCTATATTATTTAAGCCAAGTAAGGCGTAACGCGAATTCACTCAGGGTTTTCCAATTACTTGATTGCCAAAAGCTTATGAAACTGTCCTACAGAAATAGTTTGCAACTTAGTCAGCGTATCTTGCATTGGATAAACTTGCGCATTGCATGGACCCAACAAAATAGACATCGCCAGGTTGACTGCTCTCAATGACTTCGAAGTACAAAGCGGCACTTAGACTTTAAAACACTCATAAGTTACAAAAGATGTCTATAATAGAAGGTTTGCTCTAACTTTCGACAAAATCCTTGGGGCAAAATAAAAGATAAAAGTAGTATTTTAGCCTAATTTAAGCTAATAATTCGGAATGTGACGGCATAAAACTTTTAATAATGATGCTTCTTAAGTTTATCTATTGAAAACGATCTCACATCTCCTAAAACTTGCAAATAACCGAATCCGCCCAGATTTTGGATTTCAGATGTTCATCCCTAGCAACGCAAAGGCCTTGAAATGAAAAAGACAAAAGCTCGATACTTCAAACCTTCCCTATTTCGTTTTGAAGACCGATTTAATCCCTCTGCTTTTGCAGAACCGATTGTGCTAAACAGTGTTAACGGCTTGCTTGATATAACTCTTTTGGCTCACCAATCGAATCAAATGCTAGAAACCACAGGCCAAACGCCTTTCAATGCAGGATCCGCACCTGCACAAGTTCTTACCGGAGGTTTATACACCTATCAATGGACGCTGAATAGTGGCCAGGCAACTCAAATGACCATTAATAGTAATAATCAATCTACAACAGCCCCTGTCCCAGGCATCGCAGGCCTAACAGGCGATTCATATACTGGGCCCACTCTTCATGTACAGCGTGGCGACACGATCAGAATTTACATGGAAAATGATATGCCCGATTCCATTCCATTCGCGCCGGATATTAATACCGCCTTTTCAACCATAAGCACTATGACCCCCGGACCACAACCCATCAATAACCACATGCATGGTTTGCATGTTTCCCCTGAGGGAAGTTCCGACAATGTTCTAATTGAAATCCCCCAAGAAATGGGTTTTGTTTACGAATACACCATTCCTCAAGACCAACCAGATGGCCTATTCTGGCTGCATAATCACCGCCATGAATACACTTCCGATCAGACTTACCGCGGGCTTGCATCCATGATCATCGTTGGAAACAACACTAATATTGATAACAACGCTGCAAGCAATATTGATCAAATTGCGTCCATCCCGAATCAATTTGTAATGGCCATGCAAAATCAAAGTTTTGCAAGCGCCACCAACCTTTCTATTCCAAGCTACTTAGAATTTCCTCAAATGGACGGTGCGGCCTATTCTGTAGCCAATCCTTCTGGAGCCGTTGGCACACCGCAACAGTATTTGCAATATTTTCAGGGAGGTCTTTTTGATAAAACAGCTCCTTATACTGACCCCATAAGCACTGCAGGTGGAATTCCTACCTCTTTTGTAAAACAGTACACCATTAATGGGCAGGTCAACCCAACAATCACTGCAGCTATCGGGGAAACCCAAGTGTGGTCTTTTGCCAACATTAGTCCTGTTACTAATTTCCAAATCGGGCTTTATAATGGCTCCACCTTAGTTTCAAACAACCTCTTCCAGATCTCTCAAGATGGAAATGCACTGGTAAACCCTGTAAACGGAAATGGCTTAATCATAGCCCCGGGTAGCCGCTACTCTTTCGTAATTACCGCACCTAGCATCGCGAACACGAGTTACACCTTAAAGGCCTTCGACATACAAGCTGGCACTAGTACACCTTCAAGTTCTTTAGCTATTTCCTTGGTTACGATTACCGCAAATAACACCAATGGTACTACTTTATCCCCAGCGATCAGCACCAGCACCGTTCTTACCTCTTCTACAAATGAAGCATTTGTGGATTTATCGACTGCACCTATTGCAGCTAATCGAACCGTGGTATTTAGTTCTCAGGTTGCAAACCCTAATGCAGGCGGATCCATTGCAGGCGGTGCTGGAAACCAATTTCAAATCAACGGAGAAGCTTTCCCCGACAATGTAATCTTCCAGCCCCGACTTAATACTGTTGAAGAATGGACTCTCCTTAATTACAGCAACCAGCCCCACCCATTCCATATCCATGTGAATGACTTTCAGGTTATGTCGATTTTTGCACCAACGGAACCATCTGGAAGCGTGCAATTCTATCCAGGAAATGTCACCTCACCCTACCAATATGGTTTGGATGTAATCAATGTTCCACCGGCACTTTTTGCAAACTCTGTGATTACCAATTTAACAGTTAATTTAGGAGGTTCTGGGTTTACAAATGGCCAAATAGTTTACATTTCCCAACCAGCTTTCGCATATGTTAATGGTAATGGGGTAACCGTAAACTCTTTTAGCACCGTCAACGCAACTGGTTCAGCTACAGTTAACTCTGCAGGACAACTCACCGCCGTTACCATTTATAGCTCTGGAGCTGGTTTTAATAGCACTCAACTACCATTAGGAACTGTAATCATCACCGGGGGCGCAACCAACGCAACAGGTACCGTGGTTGTGCAAAATGGGGTTGTAGTACCAGAAAACCCACCATCTCAAGGTGCGATTGTGAATGGCCAAGCACCCAACACTTACGGTAATGTGCTCGTACCCGGAAAAATCGTAATTCGCTATGCCCCTACCGGCTTCACTGGATCTTATGTGTACCACTGCCATATTCTTACCCACGAAGACCTTGGGATGATGGCACAGATCACCATCCTTCCAAATATTCCGATTTATGCCACGGGTGCAGGCGCGGGCGGGGCACCTCAGGTTAATGTTTATAGCAGCCTTGATAACTCCCTGATTACCTCTTTCCTTGCGTTTGAACCTGGCTTTTCAGGCGGGGTTAATACTGCAGTTGCAGATGTGAATAATGATGGGATTTCCGATCTGATTTGTGGTGCAGGCGCTGGCGGTGGGCCAAGGGTAATAGTATTTAATGGCGCGACAAATTTTACCACGATCCTTCAAGATTTCTTCGCTTTTGATCAATCCTTTAAAGGTGGCGTGGATGTCGCTGGAGCAGATTTTAATGTGGATGGATTTGCAGATATTGTTGTTTCTGCAGGCGCTGGCGGCGGCCCCGAAGTTCGGGTTTTTGATGCCAATACTTTGAATGTGCTTACCCAATTTTATGCTTATGACACAAACTTTTCTGGCGGCGTCACGGTAACTACTGGTGAAACTGATGGATCAGGATTAGCGTCCTTGATTACTGGTGCAGGCCCAGGCGGTGGCTCCCATGTTAAAATCTGGCGTAATGCACTCATGTATGCAATTGGCTCAACTCCTATTCTTCCTGGAGCACAAACCATTTCTACTTTCACCCTTACCGGGCAATTCATGGCTTACGAATCGGCCTACACGGGTGGCGTAAATGTTAGCACCGGCTTGGTTGGCGGGATGTCGCAGGGCGGGTTTGACAGGATCATCACCGGTACCATCACTGGTGCGCCGTTGGTATCTGTTTGGCAGGCAATGGACAATATGGACCCATTCCCCATGAGTGCAACTCCTTCAAGTGATTACGCCATGCAATCCAGCTTTTTTGTATTCAATTCCGATAATACTGATGGTGTTTTTGTAGGCGCAGTTGATGGTAGCACCGGTTCTGATTTATTAGTGACCCAAGGAAAGGGCGGTAATATCCTTAATCGGTATTCCTTCCTACCTGGAACAACAAGCCCTACGCTCGAGGATGAATTCTCCCCATTCCCAATCGGGTTTTTAGGCGGGATTAGTCTTGGTGGCACCAACTAAACTTGATTTAAGTTTAGTCACTAGCGTTAGATTTATATGTACTCTTAAGGGAGGGAAGCAACTTTTGCTCCCCTCCCTTTTACTTTTTATTCGCTCTTAAAATGAAAAATCAACGATTTGACAGTACAAAGCGGCATTTAGACCCTAAAATAGTCATAAGTGGTGAGACTTGCCATAAAAACCTGATCGTTCCTATAAATAGATTATCATTACATTACCTGACCCGCCGATATTGATGTATTACCATGAACAGCTTACTTGCCTGCCACCTGACCATGCTCTTGTTAAATGCAGATACTGCGAGCGTCGATTTTTTTGAAGCCAAGATTCGACCAGTATTTATTGAGCATTGTGAAAAATGCCATGGTAGCAGCAAGCAGCAAGGCGGTTTTCGGCTTGATTCCAAAGACAACTTTTTCAAAGGCCCCGACTCTGGGCCTATTTTCAACCAAGCTAAACCTTCGGAAAGCAAACTACTAAAATTATTGCATTATCAGAGTGAGCTTAAAATGCCCCCCAAGGGCAAGCTTCCCGACCAGGTGATCAATGATATTTCTGAATGGATAATCAAAGGTGCGCCCTGGCCTGCAGAATTGAAAAAGAACCCAAACGCTATTGCCAGTGCTAACCAAGATCATTGGGCCTTTAAACCGATCAAAAAACCTACTCTTCCTAAAATCGCCCAACCTTCTCTCGCTAACAACGAAATCGATTTGTTCATCCAAGCCAAACTCGAACAGAACAAAGTTTCTCTTTCGCCCCAGGCAGATAAACGAACCCTCATCCGCAGGCTTTATTTT
>JAPLNF010000300.1 GCA_026692965.1 Planctomycetota bacterium | reverse complement strand
GGGATAAAGGCCTTTATCGGATTACTGTTCCTGCGCCAGGTGTTGCAGGGGATGTCAAAGTTGAAAAGCTTGATGTTAAAATAAGTTCCGCACAAGGTTTACTTTTCGCGTTTGGCAGTTTGTATGTTTCTGTAAATGGTGGTGGGCAGGGCAGTGGTCTTTATCGGCTCCGCGATACGAATAATGATGATCAATTTGATGAAGTTGTTAAGCTTAAGGCCTTGCGTGGTGGTGGTGAGCATGGCCCACACGCCCTTAGATTGTCTCCCGATGGTAAATCCATTTTAGTAGTTTGTGGAAACCATACTCTGCCACCCGAAAACTTTAATGCAAGCAGATTACCTAGCAATTGGGGCGAAGACCATTTGCTTCCAAGGCAGTGGGATGCCAATGGCCATGCCCGCGGTATTCTTGCACCCGGTGGTTATGTTGCTAAAACTGATCCCGATGGAAAAGAATGGGAAATTGTTAGCAGTGGCTATCGCAATCAGTATGATATCGCACTAAATGCAGATGGTGAAATGTTTGTTTACGATGCAGATATGGAATGGGATATGGGGATGCCTTGGTATCGCCCGACTAGGGTTAACCACGCTTCCAGTGGTAGTGAACTTGGTTGGAGAAGTGGTACCGGTAAATGGCCTGCCCATTATGTTGATAGTCTTCCAGCAATGGTTGATATTGGGCCTGGTTCTCCTGTAGGCGTTGATTTTGGTTATGGAACAAAGTTCCCTGCGAAATACCAAAAAGCGCTTTATATCTGTGACTGGACCTTTGGGACCATGTATGCAATTCATATTTCCCCCATGGGTAGTTCTTATAAAGCAGTTAAGGAAGAATTCGTTTCCCGAACCCCACTACCATTGACCGATGTGGTAATTGGAAAGGATGGGGCGCTTTATTTTTCAGTTGGTGGCCGAGGTGCTCAATCGGAATTGTTTAGGGTTACTTATATCGGAAAAGAATCTACCGCACCGGCTGAACTTCAAGATAAAGATGGTGCTAAAGATCGTGATACCCGAAAAAAACTTGAGGCTTTTCATAACCCTGCAAAAATTCCTGCAGAACAGTTACAAATGATTCTCTCACACCTTGGCAATGAAGATCGCTTCATTCGCTATGCAGCTAGGGTTGCTCTAGAAAACCAAGACCCTAAAACTTGGCAGGATAAAGTCTTAGCTGAAAAGAGCCCAGAACCACTTATTCAAGGAATAGTGGCTCTTGCCAGACAGGGTGATAAAAGTTTGCAAACTCAGGCGCTTAAGGCACTTGATACTCTTGAATTCTCATCCCTTTCTGAAAATCAAAAACTTGAAATTGTTAGGGCTTATCAACTTCTGTTTATTCGCATGGGCGAACCCGCAAAAGAAGTTGCGTCCAAATTAGCCGCTAAACTTGATTCTTTCTTCCCATCAAATGATGAGAGATTGAATAGAGATCTTGGTGATCTTCTCGTTTATTTGAAATCTTCCACCATTGCTGGCAAAATTACACAATTGCTTATGCAACCTTCCAAGCCTGTTGATGGTAAAGAAATGGAAGAGCTGCTTTTGCGAAATCGTGGTTATGGCGGTGGCATTGCGAAGATGCTGGAGAATTTCCCCGACCTTCAGAAAAATTACTATCTGTATTCCCTTCGTAATCTAAAGGAAAATTGGAATATCGATCAGCGGAAGATGTATTTCACAGCACTTAACGATGCACGAACCAGGAGTGGCGGTGCTAGTTATCAGGGCTTTTTAAATAACATCGAAAAAGAAGCTTTCGATAATGCCACCGATAATGAAAGATTAGCAATCGAAGCTCTGGGCTTGAAAAAGCCTTATAAAGCGCCAGCATTGCCCAAGGCCACTGGCCCTGGTAAAGAATACAAACTTGCAGAATTAGTTCAGCTAGCTGATGGCAAGTTGGTAAAGCGCGACTTTAAGAATGGTCAGAAAATGTATGCTGCCTCACGTTGTGTGGTTTGTCACCGTTACAATGGAGATGGCGGAGCTACCGGGCCCGATCTTAGCCAGGTTGCAGGTCGATTCAGTTTGAAAGATCTCTGCGAATCGATTGTTGAACCTAACAAGGTGATTTCGGATCAGTACAAGGCTTCGATTATTGAAACCAAGAGCGGAAAATTCATCACAGGAAAAGTGGTCAGCGAAAACGCAGAATCACTCATCGTGGTCACCGATCCTGAAGATTCCAGCAAGGTTCAAGACTTGAAGAAAAAAGATGTTGAGTCGGTTAAAGTTTCCCCTGTTTCATTGATGCCTCAAGATCTCTTGAAAACGCTCAATGAAAATGAAGTTCTAGATTTGCTTGCCTATTTACTATCCCGTGGCGACCCATCCCATGTGATGTTTAAAAAATAGGATCTAGTTGAACACTGCAAGCCCGAGTCCTTATGGGGTTCGGGCTTCTTTTATTTTCCAGAGCTTGAAATAGTCATCGGAAAATTTTAATTCTAATTCGGTTTGATCAAGATCAGCTTTTGCATTGGTAAGAATGTGGCTGATTTTCTGTGCTCTTAATTCTTTAAGTAGTTCAGGGGCTTTGTTATCTAGTAATCGCTTTTGCCAATTTTGGGCGAGTAAAAGGCGCCTGTGCCATTCCAACACATCTTCATCTTTGTATGGAATAGATTTAAAATCAACAAAAAGAGGGGCTTGCGCATATAGACGAAATCTTTGCATGTCGATTGGTACAATTCTGGTGTCGGTAGTCTTTTTGCCGATGGGTTTAAAATCGCTTGAAAGAGAGCCCCGGGTGGTCACCGCAAGATTTGGCACATTAACAGGAATCAAATAAAGATCATCAATTGACTTGTTGGTTTTAATATGTGCAAGGATTGTATTTTCAGTCTCATTAATTACAAATCCTACTTTCAAAACAGGGATTGCAATCCCTAGCAATGCAAGAAGTACCGTTGCAATTAGGGCGGGTAATAGTGGTTTGATTTTAGAGATAACAGGGGCAAAAAAAGAAACTGATTCAGCAAGGATCACCATAGTTGCGAGGGGAACAAGCACCGCACTGATTCTCCATGGGAATAATAACGCAAGAGTATTGCTCTCCGTGGCGATTTGCAAAATGGTTAGTAAAACCCCTAGGAGAAATGGGACTAGAATTACCGTCAGTTCCTTTTGTTTCCTTAAAAGAAAGATGGAAAACATGATCCAAACTATTTGCAGGCATGCGACCCAGTCCAGCCATAGCGAGGGCAAACAATGGTGGGGAAGTCTAAATTTCACAAGAAATTCCTGCGCTTCTTTAAAGCCCTCCGATGTTGATGGTTGAAAGTTTCCCGCTGCATAAAAGACCGATGGGGCGACCAGCAACAGAGCTAGGATTCCAACCAATATCGCTTTTTTTATCTTTCCATCTAGCACCAGATATAGTTGGAAACCAAGAATGATGAATGCTCCGCTTAATAAATAAGTGGTGTGTAGGATTCCTGCGAGGCATGTGAATACCGTTGCAGATATGTGGTTCTTACACAAAAAAAGGGACAAGCCAAGTAATAGGAACACTCCGAAGTTTGAAGGTTGGAACATTGCACCCAAGATGTATTGTCCTGCAACCCCTGCTTGCAAAAACCACGGGTAATCATGTCCGAAAATGCGATATGATAACCACCGTAATGCTGCAGAATTAACAAGGATAAATATTGCACTGAATAACGCGTAATGACCGATATCCAAGCTAATTGATTTTGCTTTTCGGTGAAATATCATCCAAGCGCAAGAAAGAAAAACACCTTGCAAAATTGCATAGTACAAGTGAAAGATGTTTTCGTTAAGCCAAGTAATGCTTAAGCAGACGAGTCCACTGAACAGAGGGGTCGGATCCGTAGTGTTTCCCAACCAGTCTTTTTCAAGATAGCCTAAATTTGCTTTAGTAAAGCCATGAAGGAAGTATTGGTTTTGATTAGAGTAATAGAGCGGCGCTTGAGAGTAAGCCATGCAGAATAAAATAATGCCAGCAATGCCAAAACCTAGAGTATTCGTATTGTAAATTTCAGATTTTTTCTCTAGGTTTTGTGGCATAGCTTAAAGAAGTGCTAAGGTAATTCTTGGATCTTAATGTTTCGATAATACGCTTCAGCCTTGGAATTGCCATGGATTTGAAGGCCGATGAAACCAGAAGTTTCAATGGTCGGATCAGTTTCTGTGTAGTCGCAGGTTTTTTTGCCATTAATATACAATTCGATTTTGTTGCCATTCGCATGGATTTTATATGTGTTCCAATCTTCGAGTTTTTCGACTTCTTTGACCAGTTTGGGGTCTGATTGAACGAGAAACTTTTTCCTGCGTGATTCATCGTAAAGGCTGCCTGAAATAGGATTGCCTTTTTTGTAGCTACCAATGTCAGCTTGGAAACCGAACATTTCATTGGGTGGGTTTTCAATGCGTTTGCTTCTAAACTGAATCCCCGCATTGGGGTCGCCATCTTTGCAAACAAGTTTGTAATCAAGTTCGAGTATGAAGTTTTTAAAACTTGATTTGTAAGTGAGGAATTCGTTTTTAGGATTGTTTTCGAAAGAACCACCAACAATTACCCCGTCTGTAACACGCCAAACTTTTTCGTTCCCATCCCACCCTTGCAGGGTTTTTCCATCAAATAGAGCACTGCTCTTGGGGTTTTCTTGCGAAATTGCAAAACTAAAGGTAATAGTGAACACAACGAGGCAGGGTAAAAATCGCATAGCTATATTTCCTTTCTTGGATCTACTTAAGTTGAACCATTCGTAATCTTCATCTGACATTGGGTCAATCATATTCTGTTTAAATCGCAAAAAGCAGCAAATGACTTTAAATTGGGTCCTGAATTGTCAAATAGTGCTATGAATTAGTAATTCCGATTGATTAGAATGAAGTTATTAATCGTGGTAATCGGTTGATACATTTGGAAACGAATATGAACAAACCGTTTATTTCTTACAAAGGCCCTGTGCTGAGTGCTAATAAAATTGGCAGGCGTGAATTGCTGCGTTTGGGTTTGGGAGGGTTCACAAGCCTTAGCATGCCCGGACTGTTTAACTTGCGAAGCCAAGGCGCAACTGATAAACATTCAGAAAAAACTGCAATTATTCTCGTTTGGCTTCGAGGCGGGTGTAGTCATTTAGATACCTTTGACCCTAAGCCCGATGCGCCAGCAGAGTACCGTGGTCCATTTAAGCAAATTAATACCAAGGTGCCGGGCATTCAATTAACCGAATTGCTTCCAGGGCTTGCAAGCATAGCGGATAAATACACCCTTCTGCGTTCAATTGCTCATTCGGGGGGTGGGCACCCTGCGGGTTCCTTGCAAATGCTTTCTGGTGATCCAGATGCCCAAGATAAACCCGGACCAAAGTACCCTGATTGGATGTCGATTGCCAATTACTTGCGATCAGGTGACGCCAAGGGCATCCCTAATTATGTCGCAGTAAATCCCGTGGATCGTTACGACAGTTTTACCATAGCTGGTTCCACTTATCTTGGTGGTGGTTATGATGCTTTTAAAATTTTAGGCGATCCAAACAACCCTAAGTTTTCAATTCCGAATATTGGGCTTAAGGATGATACGCAGCGGGATAGGCTTGCTGAAAGAATCGTCTTAAGAAAATCCCTCACCCAGATTTTAAAATCCATTGATGAGTCAAGTAATTCGTTGGCTATGGATCAGTTCGAACGGCAGGCGTTGGATATGTTCCTAAGTTCCAAGGCCCAAACAGCTTTTGATCTTTCTCTCGAACCTGCGAAAGTTCGGGAACGCTATGGCATGAATTCCTGGGGGCAGCAGTGCCTTATGGCTAGGCGTTTGGTGGAATCAGGTGTTGACATTGTGACAACTGAATTTGATGGCCCACTTTGTGGCAGAGTCGCCAACTGGGATGATCATGCAGTTAATCATCATGTATTTGATGCTTTAAAATACCGTGCCCCATTCTTTGATCAAGCTGTCACCGCCCTTATCGAAGATGTTTATGCACGAGGATTGGATAAGCGAGTATTGGTTGCAGTTGGCGGTGAATTTGGAAGAACCCCCCGTATTTCACATGTAGCAAGTAGTGGGGGCGGAATTGCCAGCGCTGCAGCAGGGGTCGTTCAACCCGGTAGAGATCACTGGCCCCGAGCTGGCTCTTTTCTTTTTGCAGGGGGCGGTATTCAAACCGGGCAAATCATCGGTGCCACCGATAAAAAAGGAGAAGATCCTATTTCGCGGAAGGTCTCTCCTGAAGATTTTCTTGCAACCATTTATCAGCATCTTGGCATTGATTATAAAAACATCACATTAAAAGATTTTAGTGGCAGGCCTACCCCAATCATCAGGTCAGGCGAGGCTATTGCAGAGCTAACCAGATCTTAGCCAAAATTTGACGCCATGAGTGACCTGTAACTGAAGTTATTCCGCAAGCGAAAGCAGTAATGCAGTAGTTGCCCAACCGGATGCAGCTACAGATATAAACTGATCCTTACCATGGGGGAAGCCACTTTCGTAATAGGTTTGAAATGGCTTGCTTCTGGATTTTACAAACCATGATCCATCTTCTTTTCTGATTTTAATCAAATATTTGATGCCATCTTGAAAAGCCTTGTCTTTATTAGAGAGCATTTCTGTAAGGTACAGCGAAACCAATGCCGTTGCTGTCGCGTAAGCGTCAGACTCAATGTCTTCTATTTGAGCCCACCCACCATCGCTTTTTTGTTTTGCGATTAACGCTTTTGCAGATTTTTCGATAATGGTTTTATCTTGTTTTAATTCGGAATAAGCTAGTAGCTGAAATACTTGATCTTCATTTGTTTTGGCTGGTGTATCCAATATCCAAGCTGCTGATTTCTTTGTTCTTGCTTCAATTTCATTTTTTAATTTTGGGCTCCCCCATACTCTTAACGCTCGCAGTCCCAAATAATTAGTGGTGAAATGGCTCGCTTCTGAAGGCGGTCGATTCGATGTTACTTTCCAATAGCCATTTGCAGCCTGATGTTTTAAAAAATAGGAAACCACTGCATCCGTGGTCTCGTTGGGTTTGATACCAGCTAATTCTAGGGTTAAGAGTGCATAGCCTGCGGTATCTGCTTCACCACCAGTTCCTTTGCCTTCCGAATACTTTTCTTGATTCTTCTTTAGAAACTCTAAGGTGAAATCCGCCTGTGCCTTTATTTCTTCCGTCGGAATGTTGATGTTTCTTTTTTTTGCTTGTGAAAATGCAAGCATGGGAAAAGCTTGGTTATGACATCCAAAGCAGCTCTTTTTTTCAATGTGTCCTTTAGCTGCCGCCCTTAGTAAATCAAGAGATTTTTTCATTTCTTGTTCTTCAGAAGCATGCATATTTAATGGGTATAATCCAACTAAAGTTGAACAAAGAAAAGTAACAGTAATAATCACTGTTTTTGATTTTAACATGGGTGTTTTATGCCAGAATATTTTGGATGATGTTGCCATGCACATTGGTCAATCTTCGTTGAATGCCATTGTGATAGAAAGTAAGTTGTTCGTGATCGATACCTAAAATGTGAAGCACAGTTGCATGAAAGTCATGCCATGCAACAGGGTTAGTTGCGACTTTCCACCCAATGGGATCAGATTCGCCATAGGTTGTTCCGTTTTTCAAACCCGCCCCAGCCATAACAACCGAGAAAGCGTATTTGTTATGATCCCTGCCGGTTCCAATGGTTGTTGAAGATGATTGGGCAAAAGGAGTCCTACCAAATTCTGTGGTGAACAAAACTAAAGTATCTTCAAGCATTCCCCGTTGTTTTAGATCGAGGATCAAGGCTGCAATTGGTTGATCGATTTTTAAAGCTTCGTTAGAATGATTTTCTTTTACATTTTCGTGAGCATCCCAACTAGCTCTTGGGCTTCCAGCGATGGGGCCGCCCGAGTAGATTTGCACAAAACGAACCCCGCGTTCTAAAAGTCTTCTCGCAAGCAGGCATTTTTGGGCACAAACAGAAGTTTCGGGCCGGTTGATGCCATAAAGATTTTGGATATGCATGGGTTCGTTACTGATGGTTGTAGCCTCAGGAACAGAAAGTTGAAGCTTTGCAGCCATTTCATGAGATTTTATTCGTGCAGCAAGATTTGTATCACCGGGGAATCCTGAAAGGTGCGAAGCGTTTAATTGATTAAGAAAATCTAGCGAGTCTTTTTCTTCAGCCATGTTTCGGGATTTAGCAGGGTAAAGATTTTTGAGCGGTTGGTTCCCTGATTGAAAAATAACACCTTGGTGATTTGCTGGTAAAAAACCATTCGACCAGTTGGAAGCACACCCGTTCGGTTCGCCTCTACCATCTGGGAGCACGATGAAGACAGGCAGATTCGCATTTTCAGAACCAAGGCCATAGGAAATCCAACTTCCCATCGAAGGGAAACCATTTGAGTTAAACCCACTGTTTTCAATGAAGAGTGCGGGTGTGTGATTTGCTGAATCAGAAACCATGGAACGAATGATGGTTAAGTCATCAGCGCATTTGGCAATATTGGGAAATAGATTAGAAATATAGAGTCCGGATTTGCCTCGTTGCTTAAACTCCCAATCATTTTTCCGAATCAATCCAACTTGATTAAAAAATGTATCTGGGACTTTATCAGTGAGAAGTTTCTTGCCATGAAATTTTTCGAGTTCAGGTTTGTAATCAAACGAATCAAGGTGTGAAAGTCCGCCAACCAGGGATATTTGAACGACTCGTTTAGCCCTAATTTTCTTGGAATTATCTTTTGCCTTTATTTCATTAGCTAAAGACTTTTGGCCCAATATGCTTGCTAGGGCAGTAATGGCAATACTTTGGCTACCATTGCAAAGAAAAGATCTGCGGTTATTAAAAGAATCATACATTGCGGTTTATTCCAAAGTAAGGAATTCGTTGGTGTTTAATATTGCTCTAATTAAAGGTGTAAACCCATGTTTTTCTACAAGGGCCAAAGCTTTAGATTTTTCAGTGTCTAAAGGTGGGCGCTGAAGAAGGTGATTAAAGACATGATTGATTTTTTGATCAGGGGAAGTTAATGCTTCAAAATCTGAATGATTTTTCGAATATGATTCTGAAAGATTTTGCGTAAAAGGCCCGTTCCAGAATGCCAACGCTTGGATAGGTGTTGTTGTCTTACTTCTTTTTGGTGCAGCAGAAGAATTGTCGGGGCAGTCGAAACTATCCAGCAATCCTTGATTTGCACCACGTGGCGTAAAACGATAAATGCTGTGCCTAGTAAGGCTGAAGTCAAATTTTTCAAGTGGATTATAATAGGTGGTACCATTGTTTGATTCTGTTTTATAATCGGAAAATCCCGGGCCATTCATTTCTTGATTGAAGGTTCCGCAGGTTTTTAGGGAAGAATCGCGGATGGATTCTGCGTCCAGCCTTCTGGGAGCCCAGCGCCAAAGATAACGATTGTCGAAATCTTTTTTGAGAGAACCATCCGAAGGTTTTGATTCTTGTTGGTAGGTGCGAGAAAGAACAATTGAACGATGCAGTTGTTTTAACGAATAACCTGAATCAATAAACGATTGGCTTAAGTTATCAAGAAGTTCAGGGTGAGTTGGTTTAGAACCATTAAAGCCGAAATCGCTAGGTGTATCCACAAGGCCATTGCCAAAGTGGTAATGCCAGATTCTGTTTACAATCACTCTTGTAAATAAAGGGTTAGCTGGGTTCGTAATCCATTTTGCAAGAGTTTCTCTCCGTTCAGGATCAGAAGCTGTAGGAGGAATTTTAGTGGAGTTGCCCTTAAATGAAGGGACTTGAATGTTTCCCGGGAACACTTCGCTTCCAGGTTCTGTCACCTGCCCCCGGTTTAGGAATTTAGTTGGCGAGGGATTGGTTGAAATCGCAGAATAAGCCGTAGTTTTTTCCTTCTTGTTAGATAATAACTTTGCATCAGATTCCAGCTTATCAATTTCTTCTTTGATCTTTTTTCGAAGAGCTATTTGCTCATTGTTTAAATTAGTAGTCAGGTCGTTTTCAGAAATGAAGACTTCGGATTCTTCGAAAAGTTTAGAAATATCATTGGCATTCAATGCTTTATCGAAAACTCGGGCTTTTAAAATTGTTCCTGCAAGTAAGTGGTTTGCACTTGGCGGTTCATGTCTGATGCCAAAAGCAATAATGGAACCATTAGCAGGAAATACTGCAAGGCCTTTGCTCTGATAGGCTGATCCGTAGATTTTTCCATTTCGATATGCGGTAATTTTCCCGTCTTGTGAATAAGTGATTGCGAGATGAACTGGTTTCAAATGCGCTTCGTTTTCCGGCATACCCTTGAATGATTGGGTCCGTTCGTAGAAATTGCTGCCTGCCATCCACTTCGCAGATTCTTGTTCAGCAAAAACGATTGAATCAAAAAGATTTCCATTCGTAGTTTCAATGGTGATTACCCCGCCACCTTTTTGGTCCAAATTGGAAAGGATAACGACTGCCTCTAAAGTTTTTTCTTTAAGATCAGATTTTAATTTGGAAGATCGTGCTACAGAATTTTTTCCATCTAGTTCTAGGCCTTTAGCGGTTAATTTGGCATTCCCTTCAAGTTTAAGGGTTAGATTTTCCTGAGAGTCTTTATCGCTTTTGCGAAAATCCCATTGGGCAATGGGTTTTGAAATTATGGAATCAGCTTTGGCACCCATCTTTGCTAGGGCAATTTTTTCGACATCTGCCAACACTTTATATAACACGGCTTTTCTTTCGTTTGTTTTGGCAAGTTCTTTTGTGATTATTCCATTGGGGATAGGCCTTTCCCCCTGCCTGACACCTGAAAGATTAGCAACCATTTGGTAATAATCATGCTGGCTGATTGGATCGAATTTGTGATCGTGGCATCTTGCACAATTGATGGTAAGGCCCAAAAAGGTTTGTCCAATGGAACTTACTAAATCTTCCATTTCGTCTTGCCTTGCTTGTTCCCTTGCATCTGCATTTGCGCCTAACACCGTGTTATGTATACCAGCGACCAAAAAACCCATCGCTAAAATTGAATCTGAGGAATCAGGGAAAATACGATCTCCTGCAATTTGTATTTGCACAAATTGATCATAAGGCATATCGCTGTTTAATGCGTTGATCACCCAGTCGCGGTAGTGCCAGGAATTTGGCCTAGGGGCGTTTCGTTCGAACCCATCTGATTCACCATAGCGAACGATATCAAGCCAATGTCTTGCCCATTTTTCGCCATAACTTGGTGAAGCAAGAAGCTTATCCACGATTTTACCAAAAGCATCTGGTGATTTATCCCCCAAGAATTTAGCAACGTCTTCTGGGGCAGGGGGCATACCGGTAAGATCTAGGTAAACCCTTCTGATGAGCGTTCTGCGATCAGCAATCTCGCTTGGTTTAAGATCAAGTTTTTTTAGGCCATCAAAAATAAAATGGTCTAAAGGTTGTAATGCATATTTGTGATCAACTGTAGATGGCAAAGGAGTTTGTTGTAAAGGGCGAAGTGACCACCAGTCTTTTCCTGCTCTTTTTGAAGTCGTGGTGCTAAAGATGTCGATTTTGGTAGTTGGATATTTAGCCCCGCTTGTAAGCCAGTTTTTAAGGTGGGCAGAGGAGGTTTTGTCTAACGGTTTTTTCGGGGGCATTCGGCTTTCTTCAAGTACATCCTTCATTTGGCCTTTTAAGAAATTGTTTATTTCGATGCCTGGTCCGTTGTCGCCGCCTTTTAAAAGATTTTCGCGTGTTGAAAGATCGAGTCCACCTTTGGGCTTAGTCCCCGAATGGCAATCCAAGCAGTTCTCAACAATGATTTTCATGGCAACATTATCTGGAGATTGTGCCGAAACAATCATTGAGGTAGATAATAATATTATCAGAGTGCTCAGGTATGATGGTTGTTTTAACATTTTTTAAATCAATCCTTGGATGGGTGTGCCTAAGCTCGCTGGAAGGGTAAATCCATCTGGGCTTAGTCTAGTTTCTGGGGCGATTCC
>JAPLNF010000299.1 GCA_026692965.1 Planctomycetota bacterium | reverse complement strand
CATCTATCAAGGCGAAAGAGAGCTAGCTAAAGATTGTAAAAACCTTGGCAAATTCACCCTTTCCGGCTTCCCACCCATGCCTGCTCAAATGCCTCAGGTTGATGTCTCTTTTATTATTGACGCCAACGGGATCCTCACTGTCAGCGCAAAGGAAATTCGAAGTGGCGTGGAAGCAAGTGTGAAAGTTCAGCCTGCAAGCGGCCTTAGTAAAGAGGAAATCGAAAACATCGTTCTCGATAGTATTGAACACGCAAGCGAAGATTTTAAACAACGGATGCTAATAGAGTTAAGAACCAAAGCAGGCATTGATCTAAACCATGCCAGGAGAATTCTTTCAAATTCGTTACTACCTCTTTCTGAAAACGACAAATCGAATATCAACACAGCAATAGCAACCGTAGAATCCTCACTGCTTCAGCAGGAACCTGGAATAATCAAAACTGTTCTCGATGAATTTCAAACGGTTTTAACGCCCTACGCCTCGATGGCTATGGACGCTGCAGCGAAAATGTATCTTTCAAATCAAAACCCTGAACAACTTAATGATTTAGGAAAATAGACAATGAACTGGAACGATTTTCGAGATATAGGCGAACTGCTTTTAGCAAAGCATGGCAAACTTAATCCTCTTTCTGTACGTTTTACTGATCTTCATAAATGGGTGCTTGAACTTGAAAACTTCGAAGGGAAACCTGAAGCTTCAAACGAAAAAACCCTCGAAGCTATTCAAATGGCTTGGTATGACGAATGGCAAGATGAGCATGGCGACGATTAGGCTTGCCCTTGTTTTTCAATCAATTCAATCGCTACTTGTGCAGCAAGCGTAGCATTAGCGAGAAGCAGTTTCTCATTTGCAACAACCGTAGCCCCTTGGGTAAATTCTGCAACCGCACGAAGAAGATAAGGGGTACTTGCTTGCCCTACGATTTTATCTTCAACGGATTTATTAATTGCATGATTCAATGCATTGGACCATACCTCTGGAGATATGGCAAAACCACTTTCTACGGGAAGACACAACAATATTGCAGAGTTTGAATACTTCCAGTGTTCAACAGCGATAGCAGCAAGTTCTTTTACATTTTGAATGCAAGGGATTTTATAGCCACTAAATCTGACGAAAAAAGCAGGAAATTCATCAGTTTGAAAACCAAACACAGGAACTGCCAACGATTCTAGCACCTCAAGTGTTGCACCAAGATTCAGAATGTTTTTTGCCCCAGCACATACAACAACAACTTGATTTCGGGAAAGTTCCAGCAAATCTGATGATACATCCAGCGGTTTATCATTCGCACAATGATGAACACCGCCTATACCCCCCGTTGCAAAAACACGGATACCAGCTTTGGCGGCAATTTTCAAAGTGCCTGAAACTGTTAGAGCTGCTGTTTTTTTTTTGAGCAACAGCTATACCTATTTCCCTTGACCCTGCTTTAAGGATTCCACTTTCTGTAGCTAATCTTTTTATTTCTTCGACATTACAACCAACCGTGATCACACCATCAATTATTGCTAACGTTGAAGGTTGGACATTTTCTTTGCGAATACAATCTTCCATGGCATGGGCGATTTCAAGATTTTTAGGGTACGCCAACCCTTGGCTGATTACAGAGCTTTCCAAAGCAACCACTGCTTTTTTAGAATCCAAAGCGTTTTTAGCGCTCGTGGCGACTTTCATGCGGATCTTCCTTTTTGATCATGCCTAGATAACTTAGATAACGATCAGGGCTAATAACCCTACGAAAAACCTGCCTTTTAATCGCACAACCTGTTTCATGCGTATGGGTACAGTCTGCAAATTCGCAGTAAGGCAACATTGGGCGAAACTCTCTAAAAAAGTTTTCAACTTCAGAGGGCATTTGATTCGACAACTCAAAAGATCGAATGCCAGGGGTATCTACAACCCACCCTTTGCACTCCAATGGAATTAATTTTGCAGAAGTGGTGGTATGCTTGCCCTTTTGATTAACCTCACTTACGACATTCACCCTTAACCCTAGGTTGGGTTGTACTGCATTTAACAACGAAGATTTACCAACACCGCTTTGTCCACATACTACCGACTGCTTGTTCGACAACACATGCCTTACATCATCAATCCCTACACCTGTTCGGGTACTCGTGAATAAGACCTTGTAGCCAAGTTGCGAATATAAGCCAACCAAGTACTGGTATTGATCTTCGCTAATCAGATCAACCTTGTTGAAACAAAGTATCGGTTCAAGGTTTCCTTCCAGAGCGCCTGCAATATATCGATCAACCAAATGCACTTTCAATTCGGGCTGAGAAAGCGATATCACAAACATCACTTGATCAACATTTGCAACAATAACATGATCTTTATGCTTAGACTTCCTAGTCAATATCCCTTTTCTAGGTTCAACGGTCTGAACTACGCCTACTGGCAGTACAGCACTGTCCGGCACCGGATCTAACTTTGGCACAAGTTCTTGACTTAAAGGAATCTGTTCTGGGATTATCCAAACTTTATCGCCGGTTGTTACGGCACTGCGCTCATCCGTCGCAAGCGTTTTAAGCAATCGCCTTACGGTGCATCGATAAATTGCGCCATTTCCTACCTGAACCAAAACAGTTAAACCAGTGATTTGAATCACCCTGCCAGGGATAGCATTAATTAAATCAGCAGCAGGTCTAACTTCACCATCCTGGCCACCAGGATTATCATTGGTAATAATAGTACGCTTACGAGAAATCTCACCCTTGGCCCGAACTTGTTCGGTCCCAGATAGGTCATCAATTTTTTCAGAAGCAGTTTTAAAATCGCGGGTAAAATCATTCTCCCGAGGGGCTTTACCCCTGTTCTTAATGAAATCGACCCTGATTTTTTTCTTCTTACTCATGCCCTTTACTTTCTATCTAATGAAGACTTTTAAATTATACAACATTCGGGGCTGTTAGAAATCTAGATTTAGCCAGTGCTTTTCAACTTTTGATCAATAACTGAGCATATAGCACAAAAAATAGGCAGGCATAGCATCCCATTCCAGCATTACATCGTAAAACAGTAATAATTACTGCAAATATCAACATCTTAAACATTTTCGAAATTGGCACAAAGATTGCATAGGTAATAATGTTCAACTTCTGTTCACAGGGAAGGAATAGAAATTGTTTACTTCACATGAAAACTTAGGTTACCTAGAGGAACCTTACTTCATAAAGGAAAATGCAATGAACGAAAACGAAATAGTGGAAATATCCTTACTGTTATCCAAAGCCCACCTTCGACTATTGGAAGATCTTGCAGATTCAAAGCGTTGCTCTCTAGGAGAAGCTGTACGGTTATTACTAAAGCAATCCAGCATGTTAAAATAACTATCCTGACACCCTAGAAAGATTACTTTTAGAAGTATCAGCAATTTCTTGATGAAGTGAAAGACCATGAGAATCCATGGTAACAACTACGGGAAAATCGGTAACGTTCATTTCCCAAACCGCTTCGGGGCTACCGAACTTTTCTTTTAAATAAACATTAGGCACATTCCTTACACAAGCAGCATATATTTGAGCAGCGCCACCTATCGCATGCAAGTAGACACAACCAAATTCCTTGCAAGCTTGTAGCGTTTTAAGCCCCATTCCGCCTTTACCAATAACCGCTTTAATACCATATCTCTTTATTACCTCGGCCTGATAGGGTTCCTCTCGAATCGAAGTAGTAGGGCCCGCAGCAACAACTTTATAAACTCCATCTTTTTCAAGAATTACTGGGCCACAATGATAAATCACTGAATCTTTAAGGATGGGAAGATCGCCTCCTTTAAACAAATATTTATGAACCTCATCCCTTCCTGTGAACATTTTCCCTGATAGCAAAACAATATCACCAGCTTTAAGAGTCCGGATCTTTTCTTCAGAAATCGGAGTCGTCAACCGAACAACATTCGTAGACTTCGAACCTAACTTACCTAAATCAATTGCAGTAAAAGATTCCCCTTCTTTTTGAAGCTCAAAGTTTTCATTGGCTTCCTGATAAAGCCATTCATGAACCTTTCCAGAAAGGTCGAGAGTAACTCCTCGCCTTCGATAAGCCCAACACATATAAGCAACAGAAACAAAGAAAGAAGCAGGCAACCGGTTCAAGGTCCCAATCTTACATGCACCCAGAGTAAGCTTTCCACCAAAACCCATAGGCCCAATACCAAGTTTATTTGCATCTTCCAACACCTGATTTTCAAGATGCGAAAGCTGAAGATCTGGATTAACATCATCAACAGTCCGAAGTAATTGCTGCTTAGCAAATTCGTAACCACTAGCACGGTCACCCCCGATACAAACGCCCAAAAATCCTGGGCCACAACCTTTACCCTGCGCCTGCCAAACAGCATCTAAAATTACAGCTTTAGCACCAGCGAGATCACGACCACAGCGTACACCATTGATAGAAGCAGGAAGGGAATACTGGGCGCTCATGTTTTCACAACCGCCACCCTTTAGAATCAATTTTACTTCGATGTGGGCGCTTTCATGCTGATGCCAATGAAAAACCGGAGAACCCGGGCCGATATTATCACCACTATTTTTTCCAGTCACACTATCAACAGAATTCTGCCTGAGATAGCCTAACTCTGTGGCTTTTGAAACAGCAGAAACACATACTTTTTCTATATCAATTTGATTGGTGGACACCGGAGTAGAAATATAAAATGTTATGGTACCAGTATCCTGGCAAATCGGTGCACTTTTCTCTTTAGCCATCAGAATATTCTTGTAAACAAGCTCAAGCGCAAGATCCGCATTTGAACCCTGTTGCTCTAAAACACGATTCAAGTCGATCACTTCCCTTACGTCTCTGGGAAGGCTGGTAGAAGTGCGACGAACAAGTTCCAGTATATTTTTAAATAACAGATCATTCATTACAATACATCCATTTTTAACGAAAGTAATTAGACAGAATTTCCCTTTAGTGCCCTTAAACAATCAAGCAAGGTTTCATCAAGTTTATATTTACTCGACCAACCCGTATATTGCTTTATCTTACCCAATGAAGGAACCCTGTGAAGAATTTCTTCAAACCCCGTTGGCATAACATCCTCATACGGAATCATTTTTGTTTCTAACAAAGGATCAACTAGCAATCTGATTTTATCTGCAAGATTACGAATCGAAATTTCTTCAGCATTGCCTATGTTGTATACCTGCCCATTACATGAATCATTATTCATAAGAGAAAGCATGGCATCAACAGCATCTTCAACATGGCAAAAAGATCGGGTTTGTGTTCCATCACCAAAAACCGTGAGTGGAATACCTTTGATTGCTTGAGATAAAAGATTTGGAATTACTGCACCATAAGCTTGATTTTGCCTAGGGCCTACTACATTAAAAAATCTGCCTACAACTAGTGGAATATTTTTATCGCGATACAAAGAAAGCAGCAAGTATTCTGAAAGTAATTTACTACAGGCGTAAGCCCATCTTGCTTTACCTGGTTCACCCAACACCAAGGGAAGGCCTTCGGTAAGCGGCGAAACATTTGTTTTTCCATAAACCTCACTGGTGCTCGCATAAAATATTTTCTGATTCGATGAGGCAGTAGCACAAATATCACGAATTTGATCAACTTGGGTATTGGCAGTGCCAATAGGATTTTCGATAACCCGGCGAACCCCAAGGGTAGCAGCAAGAAGATAAATTTGATCAGCATCTGTAATAAGACTTCTAAATAAAGATGAATTAGAAACAGAACCCTGAACATATTTAAAAGCAGAAGAGTTCAGATTAAAAAGATTATTAGAGTTATTCCAAGGGGCGTGATCAAGTGCAACAACATGGTGATTATCGCTAAGCAGTCGAGAAATCAAATGACTCCCGATAAAACCAGCACCACCAGTAACAAGACATTTAGCCATGATTCACTTAAGTATCAATCTTGCAAACGAAATAATTTACGCAGAGCATCAATAAGCGAATGATTAGATGCGTTGCCTTTTTGCATTTCTTCTGCGAGGGCGCTAATGGGCCCATGAAGAAACTGATTTTGCAAGAGGCGAAAAGCACCCTCAATGTAATCTTTATCTTCCTTGGATAGTTTTCCATTTAATTTGGAAAGCAAATTTGCAACAACATTCTTGCGTTTGGTTTCAAACTCCTGATTAAGTCTTGCAATCACCGGACCATTACGCCTGCGCTCCCAATCGGCGATGAATCTGGATGATTCCTGCTCAACAATAACTTCTGCTTGAGGAACATGCTTCAATCGTTCCTTGAGGGTTGACTCGCGTATTTTCTGCAGATCATCAATATTAAAAAGGCAAGTTTGATCGCCATCATGAATCGTAGGATCAAAATCTCTGGGAACAGCAATATCAAGGATAACCAGTGATCTACCATTGCGTTTGTGCGAAACCGAGGAAAAAAATTCCTTGGTAACGATCGGCTCCTGAGAACCTGTGGAACTAATAATAATATCTGCGTGAACAAGAACATCGGAAAGGAGTTCCCAGGGATATACTTCGCCATTGCAACTTTTAGCTAAGACAGCACTTTTTTCAGGGCTTCGATTGGCGACAATGATCTTCTTTGGATTAAGTTCCTGAAGGTTTTTGAGAGTAAGTTCTCCCATTTTTCCTGCACCTAAAATTGCAACCACCTTATCACCAAAATGATCAAAGACCTGTTTCACATACCCAATAGCAACACTAGAAACAGAAATATTGCCTCTAGAAATCATAGTTTCGGTACGAACCCTTTTGGCAACTCTTCGGGCCTGCCGAAATAGCGAATAAAGCAATGGCCCAGCGGTGGACGCAGCGGAAGCAGTTTCAAGCGCACTTTTAACCTGCCCAGCAATCTGCCCTTCGCCAACAATCATACTATCTAAACTTCCCGAGACCCTGAAAAGATGTTTGACCGCATCGATTGCGCCAAGAAAGAAAAAGTGTTTTTCAACAACGTCTAGAGGAACAGCAAAGAACTCAGAAAGAAACTTCCCGACGATCTCTTTTCCTTGAACTTCAAGGCTATCAATGCCAGCGATATAAATTTCAACCCTATTACAAGTTGCAAGAATAATAACTTCGACGTTAGAGTTTGCGCTAAACCAATCAAGTGCAGCTTTGAGCCTATTACTGTCAAATGCAAATTTTTCGCGAATTTCGATGGGTGTATTTCGAAAATTACAACAAGTTACCAAGAGATTCATTTCCCCACCTCTTGCGGAAGATCGTGAGGGAGAATCAAGCAAAGGATTAGCAGGGCAAAAACAGTAATAGTAAGGCTTGCAAGTTGTTTGCCACGCAAATGAAATCCATAGCGAGCGTAGATCAAAACGAGAAACGCAAGCCATAATATGGATGAACCGATTATCTTCGGGTCCGACCATCCAGTAAGTTTTTCAACATTCTTCAGCATTAAATATAAACCTATCAGCAAACCCATGGATAAAAGAGGGAATGACAAGGCTATGCAAAATCGAATTACAGTTTCAAGCTTTTCCAAACTAAGCATTGCTAAGCCTTTTCCTGGTGCAAGCTTTAGTTTCAATTGATTGGCATGCAAAAGGTACATGAAGCTAGCAAGAGACCCTAGGCAGATCACAACAGTTGCGGTAAGCAAAAAAGCAACATGTAACAGACCAAGTGTTTTAATATTGGAAACCAACCCGCCGATTCTATTTCCCGCTGCATCGAGGCCTGGAGGAAAAAATGCAGCCAATGTCACAAGCAAAATGATAAGGGGAAGGACAAAAACCCCCCAGGCAATTTTTCGATAATGAATGATGCCATATAAGTAAAAAGTAGAAAGAATCCAACTGGACAAAAGAAACCATCCGAATTGTTGAGCAAGCGGGGGTTGCCACCATGCAAGATACCATGATTGTGCAAACAGCCCAGCAAGAGCGAATGTGATTTCGAGAATGTTAAGAAGGCGAATAGGCCTATACTGGTACAAGATGTTAAGTACCAGAGCCACAGAATAACTAGCACCAAAACAAAAAAGGCTAATCTTATCCAAAGGAGGCCCTTTAAAACCGGAGCCGTATAAAACAGCAAGGTAAAACGATGAATGTTATTATACTTGAAAAGTTGAAAATGAACCAAAATAGTGGAAATAATGAACGACTAATTGGGAACTTTAATCATTCAACCCGAATGGCATAAAAAGCAGAATCACGATCAACCAGTTTTGAAGAACCAGCAATGGCCTTGGCATCGGAAGTAAAAAGAAAACCTTGAAAATTCTGCTCAATACGGGGAAATTTAATGATGAATTGAATGGCATGAGGTGGAGCACCCGCCTTACCACGCACCTCGTACTTTTGCCCATCTTTATCCGAATAAAAAGAACCAAGCACCTCGCCAAGTTCGTCCACCTTAAGAATCAATTTTCCAGTCCTTCTACCATCATCATTTAGCTGGTAGGTACCATTGAAGTATTTCATATCAAAAGTAGGCCCAACCGTAACTGCATTATCTTTTTTCATAGGCTTAGCATCAGGGTGAGGCTTAATTACAAGATAAAGTTTAGCTTTACCAAGCGGTGAGATTTTGGGGGAACCTTTATCAGACTCAAAAAGAATATCACCACCCAATTCAGAAGGAACAACCTGACCAAGATCAAAACTAAATCTGAACTTCGAAAAAAGGGCTACATTTTTTGAAGAAGCAAGAACAGTTCGTTCCTCACCTTCGCGATAGGTGGTGAATCGTTCAAGGAGCACCATGGGAGTCGCATTGTTGGCATCAATTTTTTGCCTGGCAAATTGAACGAGCGAACGCGAATAACGGCCTTCATTAGTTTTAACGATTACAAAACCTGCTTGAATGCCTGGAAGAACTGAATCAATGTCAGCAATATCTTTAAGGGATATGGAATCGGCTTCCTTGCAGAAACCCTCTTCGACCATTTTTTGCAAAACCTGATTGGTATACTCATCAAAAAGATCAGCACGGACCAATACCGGTTTTACAAGAAACAATAATACGATCAATAAAAGTCGTTTGAGGAACATATTGCACCCATGAAGGTAAAGGCGGAAATATCACAAGGGATTATCTTACCAGACCAATATCAAAAAGGTCACTGATAAGTCGCCAAAGCCATTGGGCACAAGTTTCGGGCTGCAGATAGATTTTAGCTTGCGCCATGCATCCGGGGAAAATCGTGGCATCAGCATCGAGAACATCAATGTAAACAAGGAATTGCTGCGCCTGAGGAACTAATTGGTTTGGAACCTCTGTAGCCTTTACGGGAATCGGCCCACCAGCCTTATTGGAAAGAGCCATGGGAATTTCCTTGGCTTCAGATGATGGTAGGCTTTCCTGCCTAATCTTACCTTTCCAAACCTTGGAATCACGGCCTTGAACCCGGATGTAGATATCAGGTTCCCAAGTAGCTACATTGCTTTCCGACTTGTTTTTTAATTGTTCCGCATAACGAAGGTTCATCCGCAACTGATTAAAATCGGAGGGAACCAAGGGAAGGCAAATACTAAGCACCTTAGGTTCATAAATGGAAAGAAGCGGAGCATTAGGATCATCCAAGAAGAGTTTCCCGATATCTTCAGGTTTTGGGGCATGGCCAATAATCCCATTACGACTTGCAAGAATCGCAAGTTTGTCTTTTTTCAATTTAACAAGGGTATCGGATTCAATCCTTGCCATATCCCCTGTTCGAACTGATTTATTTATCTCCATTTCGATGCGATCACGTTCAGCACGGTCATTAGTGCGATCCTTCAAGACCAAAAGAACACGATGATATTTATCGCTAGCTTCAAGCTCAGTTTTTGCAGAAGAAAGTTTAGATTCAAGTTCATGATTACTGAAGATAGCAAGTTCATCGCCTTTAAAAACCTCTTGCCCAGCTCGCACCTTAATATCCTGAAGGAAACCAGGAACTGTTACAAAAAGCTTATCCGTAGTTTCAGGCCTAGGCACTACAAGGCCATAACCGCGCAGTCTATTTACGGGTAGGGGAACGGTGAAGAACACCAAAAGTAAAACCGCTGCAATAAAAGCAGTTACTGTCGTTCTGGCACGATTCATGTCTGGCAATCTCCCCCTGCGAAATAAGTTTTTACCAAACCGATACAAAGGCCAACCCACCATCGACCCAATCGAGGCCAAGGTCAAAGTGGCGCTAATAACTTCAAGCTTGTATGGTTTAAGAAACGAATACATGAAATACAAAATGGTAAAGGTAACAACCCATCGATAAAGATAACTAAAAACAGCATACGATATAAAAAGGGTTTTTCTCGTTGCAGCCATATAAGGCTCAGGAGGCACTTCGATCCCGAAACAATGTTCAAGAAAAAGATTTTTGATAAAGCGATTGGCCCTTTCTCGAAGGTTGGGAATTTCCAGCCAATCTGCAAGAGCGTAATAACCATCGTAACGCATTAAAGGGTTAGCATTAAAAACAACCGTACTAACGCTGCAAACAATCATGATACACAAGGCAAGATTGTTTACAAATGGATCGTTAGGAGTATTCCACCAAACGAAGGTAGCAATAGAAGCAATGATAAGTTCTACATAGATACCGGCGGCACTAATAATAATGCGGTGCCATTTGTTGGGAAGAGTCCAAGCATCAGAAACATTAGCGTAAAGAGCTGGTGAAAAACAAAGGAAGAGCATGCCCATTTCATGCACTTCACCTCCAAACTTTTTACAACTTAGACCATGCCCAAATTCATGGATGACTTTGACAATGCCCAGAGCCATCCAGAGATAGATGAGGGTTTTGAAACTAAAGAAGAACTCGTAATAATTGGGCAGTTTGTTGCGAAAAGTATCAAAATGAGATGAAACAAGTAAAACAGCAGCACTCATTATTGCAAGACTAATAAGAAACCAACCGAAGGAGAAGATCCAACTAAAATACTTGAGCATATGCTTCAAGAGGTAATCGGGATCAAAAACTGGGACCTTAATATAAAGAATGTTGGTGAAAGTTTGAAAAAGCTCGGTTCGTCTTTTTTTAACATGCCTTTCGTACAACTGTTTACCAGATTTTGGGGCCTCATTTTGAGCCAACCCGGCGGTTAAAAGTTGTTGAGCAAAAGCCTCGAGATCTTCGAGCCTCAATCGATCAGGGCGAAAACGATCTTCATAAGCTTTTTGAGCATCTTGAAGGGTCCGCTTCCCATCCATAAAGTCGAGTAAAAAATGCTCATGTTCTTTTAGTCGGTAATAGCGAAGGCTGACAGGATCTTTGACAACAAAAAAAGTACGGCCTTCGTAAAGCTGCGATTCAATAGACAGATCTTTCCGCAGGCGGATTTTAATCTGCTTGCGTCGTTCAAGATCTGAAGAAACTGGCTCACTCATAAGATTAAATTAATTGAGGTAGAGTTAT
>JAPLNF010000298.1 GCA_026692965.1 Planctomycetota bacterium | reverse complement strand
GTTTTTGTTTTTTTATTCCAGATCAAAATGCGATGCGCACTATTCGGAATGGGTGGGAGATCAATTTTTGGCAACCATGCCCGATGCTCTTCCAATATCTTTTCAAACCCCTGATCTTTTGCAAGGTTCCGCCATTCGTTGGCGTCTTCACAATGATCATAAAGTTCTTCGGTGCCATCAGCGTATTTAATAAAGCGATATCTTTCCGACCGTATAGAATGATTGCCCATATTATGGCTGGTGATTGCAGGCCAAGTTCTTGGGGCAGAGGAATTTTGCAAAAGTGGCTGTAGGATATGCCCTTCTAATCCTTCGACTTTTTGCAAAGAGCATAACTCTACAAGTGTGGGGTAGATATCTAAAAGTTCAACAGGGCGATTGCAAACAGCATTGGGTGTGATACCTTTGCCAGCAAAAATCAGGGGCACTCGGGTGGATCGTTCCCAGAGTGAGTTTTTACCGGTGATTCCTTTTTCGCCTAGATGCCAGCCGTGGTCAGACCATAGCACAATTAAAGTGCTTTCTGCTTTGCCTGAAGCTTCGAGCGCATCTAAAAGCCTGCCAACCTGACTATCCATGAAGCTGATGCTTGCGAGGTAGCTTTTTACCAAAGGTTGCCATTGGTTTGTTTTTTTCAACCATGAGAGCCTGGGTTCTGGGAGTTTCCAGTGCAGATACCAAGAGAATTCCGGGGTGTCATTACGATCATCATCCTTTACTGGAGGAAGGGTTACATCCTTAGGATAAAGATCGAACCATTTTTGTGATGCAAAACAAGGCACATGGGGCAGCCTGTATCCGATTCCAAGGAAAAGCGGTTGTGTTTGTTTTTCCTTCAACTTGCTAATGGCCCAATCAGTGGTTTTCCAATCGGGCTGTTCTGAATCATCCTTGGGAAAAATGCCCCAATCCATCGCAGGATGTTTACCCGGAGTCTGTACAAAAGGCTTCGCAGGCTTGGGCATACCCGGGGCAGGGCCCCATGTCGCGCATTCGGAAATCTGATTTTTAGGGAGGATGGATCCATCATGATAAATCTTGCCACAGATATTGGTATCGTACCCTGATTTCATGAAGGCTTGGGTTAGGCTGGTTGCGTTTTCAAGGATTGGGGAGCTTCGCGGGCCAGGCGTTAAGCCATAAATACCCGTAGAAGTGGGCCTTTTCCCGAAGAGAAGACTGCTACGGGAGGGGTTACATAAAGGCGATTGGCAGTGGGCGTTGGCAAAGAGGGTGCCTTTTTTTGCCAGCCTATCAATGTTGGGGGTCTTCACATCTGGATGGCCTTTCATGCAGCCTATCCAATCATTTTGATCATCGATGGAAATGAAAAGAACATTGGGTTTGTTCTGGGCAGGATCTAGGCCTAGAGCAAAAAGGGAAAACAGCGTTACAAAATAAGTGAGCATGATGGCCACCTGTCAGGGTTTTCTTAAAATCAGATGATTTCCATAATAATCGAATTAAAGCTGCTTGAAAGCATATTTATCCCTAAGAGTTTGGGAGAATAAGCGTGTTTACAGATGAGAAACTGTTTTTGATGCAATTAAAGGGGTTGGTTTAGAAGGGTGAATGTTGCTGGGCGAGCGAAGCTTTAATTCTTGATGAAGTGTAAAAGGCTTCGCTCAGCTGAGATTTGGGGAGTTTTGGAATCAAAATTACCCATTTGAATTAGAAAAGATGGATGGGTAAAACTTTGTTTTAGTGGTGCTCAAACTTGTCTTCTGCAAGCTTTACGAAGCCTAGGCAAATGAACGCCAAGGTTAGCGATTAGCAACCAATAATATGCAAGAAGCTTCTTGTAACACATCTGTTTGCAATGGGTTAGGACGTTGGAAGTTTTTGCGATGGTGTGCCATTTTTTGGGCAACAAGGGGCAATTTAGTCTAAAATTCGAATTTTTTAGTCTTCAAACAAAGATATCTTGTTAATAACAGATTTTAAAAATATTTATAAAAACAGAAATTTTGGCTTTTACTTATTTAGAAATAACGATTAAATTTGAAGTAGAGAGTTGTTGTTTTGAGTTGTTTAGGCTATCCCTTCGTTTTTTACAATGACTCACTGCTGATGACTCTTCAAACATGTCTTATTTTCTTTTTTCGATTTTTTAAGGAGACTTTATGAATCTTATTAAGTTTCGAAAGGGGTTTACCCTGATCGAATTGCTGGTAGTTATTGCGATTATTGCCATTTTGATTGGCTTGCTTTTGCCTGCGGTTCAGAGAGTGCGCGAAGCCTCGAACCGAGCAACCTGCGCTAACAATATGAAGCAGATCGGCCTTGCTGTTCATAATTACGAAAACACTTTTAGTATTTTGCCGCCTTCTCGTTATTCAGGGATGTTTCCTACAACCAATCCTGGACCTAGTCCGCCTACTGGCGCAGGCAATGCTCCGGTTACTGTTATGATTTTGCCCTACTTGGAGCAGGAGCAGCTTTATAATAAATGTGTTACTTATGATGGTGTTTTTGCGTCAATGAATGATGTTAATGTTTGGCAGATGCTCATGACTGGTACACCAAATGGTAGAACAAGAACTGCTAAAGTGAAAGCATTTATCTGCCCTTCGGATGCAACCATCAACTCTTCTGGTTTAACGGCCATACAAGGGGATTGGGGTAGCATGTCTTATATTTATAGTTACATGGTTTTTGGTGGTAGCGGTAAGCCAACCACTTATGTTGGCACAAATGGATACAGTAATGATTATTCAAAATATACACTTGCTTCGCTTCCTGATGGAACAAGTAATGTCATAGGTTTTGCAGAAAAGGTTGGTGCATGCCGGAATACATCTGGAAATAACGCTAATAGCCCTGCTGGTTTATTGGGCCCCGGAACAAATGATTCTGCAGGCACCATGGTTGGCACAGGGGGCTATGGTAATCTTTGGATGTATCCTGGATCAAATCGAGATTGGGCCCCATACCTTGGGCCTCAATCAGGTGGCCTTTGGGATCAAACCCCTCAGGTTGGTGTTTATGATCCTGTGAAATGTGATAACATTGGGATCAGCACTGCACACAGTGCAGCTAAAGTTTTAATGATGGATGGTGGTGTACGAGATATTAACGCTAATATTACTCGTGTAACTTTAAACCGTGCTTTGGTTCCAAATGATGGGATGCCGTTGGGCAGTGATTGGTAAATTTTAACTTAGTAAAGTGTATCTTTGGATAACGAAAGGGAAGTTATGTTGTTAAAGCGATTGTCCAAGTTTATTTTAGCTGGTGTAGTTATGGCAATGCTGCAGGGGTGTGGTGAATCTGGCCCAACTGCGGGGCCACCTACCGCTGTTAATTTGCCCAACACCCCTGGCTACAAGGAGCCTGAAAAAACCCCTGGAAAGGCGCCAACTAAGGCTCCTGAAAAGTCACCTGAAAAGGCCAAGTAGGCTTAAGCTTTGAATTATCCTAAATGCGTGCCTTGTTCTTCAAGGCGCGCATTTTTTTATGTCAATCACTTTAATTTTGCAATGCAATCTCCTTGTTTAAACTCAATCGTTACAAAACCAATGCCGCATGGTTTTGCATGCCCTTTCTTTGAAAGATTTATGGCGTGCGGTTTTGGCTGCGTTGCACCTTTGTTTTGAGTAATAATGGCCTATTTAAGTTACAACCCAACTTTTTAGTCTCCAAACAAAGATATCTTGTTACTAAGAGATTTTAAAAATATTGAAAATAATTAAAAAAACATCGGTTTTGGCTTTTACTTCTTTGTAAAAAACGAGTAATTTCGAAGTAGAGATTTTTTCTTTGAGTTATTTAGATTGCCCATCTTTTTTTACAATGACTCACGGTTGATGACTCTTTAAATACTGTCCTATTTCTTTTTTTCTAAAGGAGACTTTATGAATCTTAATAAGTTTCGAAAAGGGTTTACCCTGATTGAATTACTGGTGGTGATTGCGATCATTGCCATTTTGATTGGTTTGCTTTTGCCAGCGGTACAAAGAGTGCGAGAAGCCGCGAACCGTGCTACCTGCGCTAACAATATGAAGCAGATCGGCCTAGCAATCCACAACTATGCGGGAACTTATAATGCGCTCCCCGCTTCCATTACCAACCCAGAATGGACTTCTACTGCCAATCCAGGGCCTGCGCAAATTACTACAGCAAGGAGGAACGTTTTTGTCAATTTGTTGCCTTATTTAGAGCAACAAGCGCTGTATCAAAAATGCTATGATTATTTGTTAACTGGTGGTAATGAGGATTACAACGCTTACATGCAGTTGATGACTGGTACACCTAATGGTAGAGTTCGAACTGCAAAAGTTAAACTTTTTATCTGCCCATCCGATGCAACCATTAATTCTTCGGGTATGACAATTACTCAAGGTGACTGGGCATCGGCATCTTATGCACCAAATGCTAAAGTTTTTGGCGAGTCGAATATCAAAACAACCTATGCGGCTGGTTGGGGTGGCGGTTACGAGCAGGTTTCGCCTTATACCCTTGGCTCAATTCCTGATGGAACTAGCAACGTGATCGGTTTTGCGGAACATGTTGGTGCTTGTAAAAACACCTCTGCAGGTGGCGGGACAAATAATATTAAATCGCCGATGGATGTTGGGAATTATGGTCTTCTTTGGATGATGCCTTTGTGGCCTTGGGCCAATCGCGATTGGGCACCACATATTACTACATTAAATGGTGGCAACTGGGATCAAGTTCCGCAAGTTGGTATTTATGACCCAACAAAATGTGACAATCAGGGAGTAAGTACTGCTCATAGTGCAGCCAAAGCGTTGATGATGGATGGTGGTGTGCGAGATATTAATGCAAACATAACTCAGGTTACATTCAATCGTGCGTTAATTCCTAACGATGGTTTGGTTTTGGGCAGTGATTGGTAATTTGATTTAAATAAATTTTTTATAATTGGAAAGGTTACTCATGAGATTTAATGTTCGATTGTTGGTTTTGCCTGTATTGGCAGGCTTTTTTATGTTAGCTCAAGGATGTGGGGAGCCTGCTGGGCCAAAAGTGGCTCCTGAGGCTACTCTGAAATCAACGGAAAAACCGGATTGGTACAAAGGACCTGGTTCGGTGAACCCTGCTAGTTTGGTAAACCCTGCTAACAAGGCGCCCGAAAAGGCTCCTGAAAAGGCTCCTGAAAAGGCTCCTGAAAAGGCCAAGTAAGCCTAAGCTTTTGTGTGTTGATCTTAAATGCGTGCCTTGTTTTGCAAGGCGCGCATTTTTTGTTTTTAACCCCCTCTGGACTTGCGCTTTCTTTGTTAGTTTTGCAGGATTGCGGAAATAGGCCTTTATAGGCTTTTGCAATAATTTTTAACTAATAAGCTTAAATTTATAGATAAATTGATGTTAAAAGCTTGTTTTGGCTTATGTAGCAACGTGGGCCAGATTAGGGTTTTATAAAAATACTGAAAATAATCGTAATACCTCGGGGATTTGTCTATACAAGCGTACAAATAGCATGTAGATTTCATCGGCAAGTTATTTTTAAGTAATGTTTAATACTTATCTAGATTTACTATTTACATCTACGTAATATGTATTTCTTTTTTAAGACGTTTTTCTTTTTTTCTTTTTTTGTTTTTTAAGGAGACTTTATGAATCTTAATAAGTGTCGAAAAGGGTTTACCCTGATTGAATTGCTGGTAGTTATTGCGATCATTGCTATTTTGATTGGCTTGCTTTTGCCTGCGGTGCAAAGGGTGCGCGAAGCCGCGAATCGTGCTACCTGCGCTAACAATATGAAGCAGATCGGTCTAGCAATTCATAATTACGAAAACACCTTTAGCGCTTTGCCGCCGGCTAAGTGTTCAATGATGATAGGCGGCACACTCAATGTCAGTCCTGGTCTTACTCCATCTAATGCCACAGGCAATTCTACACTTCAAATTATGATTTTGCCTTACTTGGAGCAGGAGCAGCTTTATAATAAATTTGTCACCTGGGATGGTGGTGCTAATGGAAATAGTGCTAACGATCAGAGAATGACTGCTACTGCTGGTGCACCCTTAGTACGGGGGGTTAAGGTGAAAGTGTATATCTGCCCTTCGGACGCAACTATTGCCTCCTCTGGTTATTGCACTTCAAATGGTGATTGGCAGAGTAGTTCTTATCAATTTAGTTACATGGTTTTCGGTGGAGGTGGTGGCGGAACCAATTATATTGGTACTGGTGGGTATGGTAATGATCTTTCAAAATATAGGCTTGCTTCGCTTCCTGATGGAACAAGTAATGTCATCGGTTTTGCAGAAAAGGTTGGTGCATGCAAGAATGTATCCGGAGCCAACGGTAATAGCCCTAATGGTTTCGTGGGCCCTGGTACGATTGATACTGGAGGTGCCGTGGCTACAGGCAACTTTGGGACTCTTTGGGCCGAACCTTGGGGATCAAATCGAGATTGGGGCGCCTACTTTGGGCCTCAATCAGGTGGCCTTTGGGATCAAGCTCCTCAGGTTGGTATTTATGATGCCGCGAAGTGCGACAACATAGGTATTAGCACTGCCCATAGTGCAGCCAAAGCGTTAATGATGGATGGTGGTGTACGAGATATTAACGCTAATATTACTCGACTTACCATGAATCGTGCTTTGGTTCCAAACGATGGCATGCCTTTGGGTAGCGATTGGTAAATTTTAACTTAGTAAAGTGTATCTTTGGATAACGAAGGGAAGTTATGTTGTTAAAGCGATTGTCTAATTTTATTTTAGTTGGTGCAATTATGGCATTGGTGCAGGGGTGTGGTGGATCTACTCCACCACCGCCAAATGAACCAAGCACAAGTGTCCCTTATCTTGATCCTGGAAAGGCGCCAACCAAGGCTCCAACTAAGTCAGCTGACAAGGCCAAGTAAGCCTAAGTATTTTTGTGTAGATCTTAAATGCGCGCCTTGTTTTGCAAGGCGCGCATTTTTTTTACACCTTTCGCATTTCAGTTTGCAATTCAATTTTCTTGTTAAACTCAATCGTAATAGAATCAATGCCGCATTTTTTTTGTAAGCTATTTGTCTAAAAAGACTTACGGCGTGTGGTTTAGGCGGTGGTGCTGTATGGTTTTGAAGCAAAACTAAGCTAAGTTATAAAAACAAGATCGCAAGTGCCTTTTAAACAAATTGGCTCATGGTTAGTGAATTTTAAAAATACTGAAAATAAATTAAAAAAACATCGGTTTTGGCTTTTACTTGGTTGCAAAAAATGAGTAATTTCAAAGTAGAGAGTATTTCTTTGAGTTATTTAAGCTGCCCTTCTTTTTTATAATAACTCACGGTTGATGACTCTTTAAATACATGTCTTATTTCTTTTTTTCTAAAGGAGACTGCTATGAATCTTTTTAAGCTTCGAAAGGGTTTTACCCTAATCGAATTGCTGGTGGTGATTGCGATCATTGCCATTTTGATTGGCTTGCTTTTGCCAGCTGTGCAAAAGGTGCGAGAAGCCGCAAACCGTACCACTTGCGGTAATAACCTCAAGCAAATAGGTATGGCAGTTCATAGCTTTGCTAATACTTATAACAAGCTTCCGGGTGCAATGCGTTGCCCTTGGAGCCAATCAAATCCTGGGCCAGCTGTGCCACCTTCCACTGGTTATAACATCAATGTTCAGTTGTTGCCTTACCTAGAGCAGGACGCGCTTTATCAGGTTGCTGTTACTACTTGGACTGGTATGAACCCAACCGGGGCTTGGTCGTGGGATGCACCATACCCTTCCGCGCCGACAGCCACATTGAAGGGCAAGGCACTTAAGGTTTTTAATTGCCCATCAGATCCCACTCTTTCCAACGGTTTTGGAAGCAATCAAATTAATGGTTGGGCTGCCTGTTCTTATGGTGCAAGCCATATGCTTTTCGGGCAACAGCGAATCGTTTCTTATATTGGTGGAAGTGGCCAGCCAGATTCAGATAGCTCCTTCAATATGGGAAATGTTCCAGATGGCACCAGCAATACGGTTGCATTTGGAGAACGCATGGCCGTTTGTAATACCCGTGATGGCACTACAATAACTGGTGGTGGCAACCTTTTGTGGTGGCCAGGTGGTAATTGGTGGTGGAGTGCCCATGATTGGGGCCCAACCATCGCAAATGGTGGGAATGGCAGCCAAGGTCAGAACTGGAATCAGGTCCCAATGACTAGCATTGTAGATCCTAATAAGTGCGACCGGGGTCGCGTTAGTTCCCCACATAGTGCAGCTAGGATTCTTATGTTGGATGGTGGTGTGCGTGATGCCAGCCCAAATGTTACCCAAGTTACTTGGGAAAGAGCTATCACCCCTAATGATGGGCTTCCATTGGCTAGTGATTGGTAATTGATATCTGATTCATTTTTTAAGAAAGGTTTTGGTTATGCAGTTAAATGGTAATTCGATTTTAGTTGTTTTGGTTGCTGCGGGTGCATTACTGGCACAGGGTTGTGGTGGTGAGTCTGCTCCGACGCCGTCCCCTGAAAAGGTTAATAGTATCATTGGTACTAAGCCTGGTCCAATGCCTGGAACTCCTGGCTATAAAGGCACCGAAAAGGCACCCGATAAGTCGCCTGCAAAGGCTGCTGAAAAGGCACCTGAAAAGGCCAAGTAAACTTAAGGCTTTGAGTTATTCTTAAATGCGTGCCTTGTTTTGCAAGGTGCGCATTTTTTTTCGTGTGTCTCACCATGGTTGGGAGTGTGATTTAGGATGAAAAAACTTGTTTTGAACAAATCACTGCTTAATTAGCTTAAAAAACAGACTCTACTGATAGCTTCATCTATCTTTTTGATTTAAAATAATTCAAAGAATCTTCATTTTTTGCTTTTACATTAAAATTAGCTGTAGTTATATTTAATAAATGCGTAGTAGTTAGCCGTCTCGGACCACTGCACGCTAAAAATCGTTTGAAAAGAATCTTTCTAAGTGATGCGTTTTCGTACTTATTTTTTATTCAGGAGGCCTCTATGAATTTCAGCACGTTTCGAAAGGGTTTTACTCGCGAAAAACCCATAAATGGGCTTAAAAAGCCATTTTCTTCTATGAATTTTAGCATGTTTCGAAAGGGGTTTACCCTGATAGAATTGCTGGTGGTGATTGCGATCATTGCCATTTTGATTGGTTTGCTTTTGCCTGCGGTTCAGAGAGTGCGCGAAGCCTCGAACCGTGCTACCTGCGCTAACAATTTGAAGCAGATAGGCCTTGCAATCCACAACTATGCGGGGACTTATAATACACTCCCTCCTTCCATTACCAACCCAGAATGGACTACTACAACCAACCCAGGGCCTGCACAAATCACAACCGCAAGGCGCAACGTTTTTGTTAATTTGCTGCCCTATTTAGAGCAACAACAGCTGTATCAAAAATGTGCTGATTATGTGTTAACTGGTGGTGGGGAGGATTACAACGCTTACAACCAGTTGATGACTGGTACGCCGAATGGTCGAGTTCGAACTGCTAAAGTTAAGACTTTTATCTGCCCATCAGATGCAACCATTAACTCCAATGGTTTCCTTTCTTATCAAGGGGATTGGGCTGCTGCATCTTATGCACCTAATGCTAAAGTCTTTGGAGAGGTAAATACCAAAACCACCTATGCTGCTGGTTGGGGTGGCGGGTACGAGCAGGTTTCGCCTTATAGCCTAGGCTCAATTCCTGATGGTACGAGCAATGTGATCGGTTTTGCGGAACATGTTGGCGGTTGTACAAACACCTCTGCAGGTGGCGGGACAGGTAATATTAAGTCACCCATGGACACTGGGAATCGCGGTCTCCTTTGGATGATGCCGTTATGGCCTTGGTCTAATAGAGATTGGGCGCCTCATTTTACGACATTAAACGGTGGCAACTGGGATCAAGTCCCGCAAGTTGGTATTTATGACCCAGCAAAATGTGACTTGCAGGGAGCAAGCACTGCTCATAGTGCAGCCAAAGCATTAATGATGGATGGTGGTGTGCGAGATATTAATGCAAACATAACTCAGGTTACATTCAATCGCGCATTAATTCCAAACGATGGTTTGGTTTTGGGTACTGATTGGTAATTTTACTAGAACAATTTGGTTTTAAAATATTAGAAAGGGTACTCATGAGATTTAATATTCAATTGTTGGTTTTGCCTGTATTGGCAGGCTTTTTTATGTTGTCACAAGGATGTGGGGAACCTTCTGGGCCAAAAGTGGCTCCGGAGGCTACTCTTAAATCAACGGAAAAGCCTGATTGGTACAAGGGGCCTGGCTCGGTAAACCCTGCCAACAAGGCTGCTGAAAAGGCCAAGTAAACTTAAGGTTTTGAGTAATTTTTAAATGCGTGCCTTGTTTTGCAAGGTGCGCATTTTTTTTCGTGTGTCTCACCATGGTTGGGAATGTGATTTAAGCTGAAAAAAGCTCATTTTGAACAAATCACTGCTTGATTAATCTTAAAAAAATGAAGTTATGCTTTTCCATCCATAGGCGATTGCGTTTGAAAGTATTGAAAATAATTCAAAGAATCATCATTTTTGGCTTTTACATTAATATGAACAATAGATATAACCAGTTAATGCGTGATAGTAATCGCTCCAATGCTTTACGCTAAAAATCTCAGTTTCAGGATTTCCGAGTGATTTGTTTTTGTACCTATTTTTTATCTAGGGGGTTTTAATGAGTTTTATTAAGTTTCGAAAAGCTTTTACGCTGATCGAATTGCTGGTGGTGATTGCGATCATTGCCATTTTGATTGGTTTGCTTTTGCCAGCAGTTCAGAGGGTGCGCGAAGCCTCGAACCGAGCTACATGTGCTAATAATATGAAGCAGATCGGCCTCGCTGTTCATAATTATGAGAACACGTTCAATATTTTGCCACTTTCCCGCTATTCGGGCTTTTTTTCATTAACAAATCCCGGACCTGCTACTACTGCAAATACTGGCGATCTTAGCTTGTATATCACCTTGCTGCCTTATCTTGAGCAGGCTCAACTTTATGAAAAAGTAACGACTTTTGATGTTGCAACCATGGCGGTAAATGACGCCCACCCTTACAATGTGCCCATGGTTGGTACTCCTAATGGAAAAGCCCGAACTGCTAAAGTAAAGGCCTATATTTGCCCTTCGGATGCAACAATAAATTCCAACGGTACTCCCATCACCAATACTGATTGGGGTGCTGTGTCTTATAATTACAGTTACATGGTGTTTGGCACGTCAAGTCGCCCAACTACTTATGTTGGAACCAATGGGTATGGGAATTCGTACTCGGCATATACACTTGCATCGCTTCCCGATGGTACGAGTAATATTGTTGGTTTTGCTGAAAAGGTTGGTGGGTGCAAGAACAGATCAGGAACCGGTGCCGCTAGTGCTGGTGGTACAGCAGGCCCCGGAACAAATGATTCGGCGGGTACCATGGTCGGTACGGGAAATTATGCAAATCTTTGGTTTTTGCATTGGGGACCTGATCAAGATTGGGCCCCCTATCTTGGGCCCCAAAAGGGCGGGCTTTGGGATTCGGCACCAGTAGTTGGTGTTTATAATCCCTCAAGTTGTGACAATATGACAATCAGTACTCCACATAGTGCAGCCAAAGCATTAATGATGGATGGTGGTGTGCGAGATATTAACGCTAATATTACGCGCATCACTATGAATCGTGCTCTAGTGCCAAACGATGGTATGCCTTTGGGTGCTGATTGGTAGTGTTTAGTTCAAAACTTTTATAATATGAAAGGTTATGATATGCGTTCATTGATGTTTATTGTTGTTGCTGGGGTAATTATGTTGGGGCAGGGCTGTGGAGAATCTGCTCCTCAGGGCGCTCCGATTAAAATTTACCCACCAGGCAAAGGGCCAGATAAAGAAGCTGATAAGGCCCCAGGCAAGGCCAAGTAAGCCTAAGTTTTGATGTTACTTTTAAGGCGCACCTTATTCTTTAAGGTGCGCCTTTTTTCATATCCTGCCCTTCAGTTTGTAATCTAATCCTCTTGTTAAACTCAATCGTTATAGAAGCATTTTCGCACGGTTCTTTTTAAACGATTCGCCCTAATGACTATGGTGCAGAAGGTTTTGGAGTCGTTGTGCCATTTTTTGCGCAATAATGCCCAATTTAGGCTAAAACATCGATTTTTTTAGTCTTCAAAAAAAAGATATCTTGTTAATAAGAGATTTAAAAAATATTGAAAATAATCAGAAAGCAGCAGTTTTGGATTTTACTTGTTTGGAAATAATGAGTAAATTCGAAGTGTAGAGCTATTTTTTGAGTTATTTAAATGACCCATTCGTTTTTTGCAATGACTCACAAATGATGGCTCTTCAAAAATCGCGTTATTTTTTTATTTCTAAAGGAGACTTTATGAATCTTATTAAGTTTCGAAAAGGGTTTACCCTGATCGAATTGCTGGTGGTGATTGCGATCATCGCCATTTTGATTGGTTTGCTTTTACCTGCAGTGCAAAAGGTGCGCGAAGCTGCCGCCCGTATGACGTGTACAAATAACCTCAAGCAGATTGTGCTAGCTTTGCATGGTACCCATGACAAATTAGGAATGTTTCCTAAAGGTTGTTCACGATCTGATATCGATAATTCGGATTGGGGTTCTTCTTGGAAGGTGTATATTCTTCCAAATCTTGAACAAGATTCGATTTTCTCTAATTGGCAACACATTAGCTCCAGCGGTTATTCTAATGCAGCTAACATGGCGTTGATAAACAACAAAAAGATCAAGCCCTATCGTTGCCCTTCATCGCAATTGCCTGAATCTTATAATGCTCAAGGCGCAGTTCAGATGTTTACCAGTTATACCGGTATTGCTGGTTCCTCATTGACATCGATTGGTTCAAATACAAGTAGTGGTCAAATTAGTGGCGGTGGTATTTTGTTTCCCAATAGTGCTATTACCCTTTCTAGCATTAGTGATGGTACCAGTAATACGATCATAGTTGGCGAGCAAAGTGATCACCTTAGAGATGCAGCAAACAAGGAAATCTTTGGTGGATGGGGTGCGATAACTAGTCAAGGCCCACATGGCTGGGCTATGGGTTGTGGATCTTCAAATAGTGCACCGCCTGCTTTTAATGGTGATCGCGCTTTTAATACCTCCACCACAAGATGGTCCATTAACCAAAGAGGTTTGGGTAATACCGCGGGTAATGGAACGAATGACAATACCGGAAACAATATTCCTATATCTTCGGCGCATACGGGCGGTGCGAATGTTGGAATGGCCGATGGATCTGTGAAATTTATGACTCAAAATATTGTATTGCTTACCTTGCAGTATTTATCGGATAGGGCGGATGGGAATGTTGTAACTACTTATGATTAGTCCCTTGCTATTTTGTTTGGATTGTGGCCCTGAAGTTGTTTCGGGGCCTAATTTTTTTAATAAAGGATGTTTGAAATGTTTAGGCCGCTAAGTCTTTTTTCTGTGTTGATGATTGGTGCGATTTTGGGTTGTGGGGATAGTTCAAAAGAACGAAAAAAACTTGAGGAGGTTGCCGTAAAAGGTGCGGTAACTATTAAAGACAAACCTCTAGCGGATGGAGAGATTTATTTTATAGTTAGTGGCTACGCCCCAACTATTATTCCGGTTCGCAATGGTGAATATACAGGTACTGCAAAAGTGGGGACCAATCGAGTTGAAATTCGGTCATGGAAAGATGGCCCACCGCTTTCAACTGATCCCACCAACAAGCCCACAAAGCTCAACACCATTCCGCAAGAGTTTAATGATGCATCGAAACTTACTGCTGAAGTTTCATCAAAAGCCGAGAATACCTTTAGTTTTAAAATCCCTTAATTAATTGGTGTTTTGGGGAAGCGCTTGTTCAAAGAGTGTTGCGAAGAAAAAAACAGTATGTTATAGTCATTATGTCACGCTGAATGCCGTCCTTTAAGACCGCATTACTGTACATTAATGTATGAGTACCCCGCCGGCAAAATGTCCTGAATTTTGCTTTTACATAGTAGGTAATCATGATTTTTATAAAGTATCGAAAGGCTTTTACCCTAATCGAATTGTTGGTGGTGATTGCGATCATTGCCATTTTGATTGGCTTGCTTTTGCCTGCGGTGCAAAAGGTGCGAGAGGCCGCTAACCGTGCCACTTGTACGAATAATATGAAGCAAATGGGGCTGGCAATTCATGCCTATGATTCTGCAAATAGTGGATTACCCCCGGCTGTAACAGGCGCTTGCGGTTTATCCATGTGGGCGTTGATTTTGCCTTACCTTGAACAAGGCGGAATGGCGGCCCAACTAGATTACAACGCTTTTGGTTTCACAGAGAATACCGGGGCCCCTTTCCCAAGGGCAGCAGCTTCCCAAACCAATTATAATGTTTTAAGGGCGAATACCGTTCCTGTTTATACTTGCCCTTCCCGACGAGGCAAGGGTTCGAAAAATGCCAATAATGACGCAGTTTGCGATTACTCCATCATAACCGCTGGCGGCACAGGGGAACGATGGCGTTTTTGGAACAATATTAGCAGCCAACGCCAAGCACTTCGGGTTGCAGTTTCCTCAAATAATAATAATTTAGGTACGCCTAGCGCAGGCAATCCTGATCCTTTGGCGCAGTGGGCTTCCCGAGACACGATGACTTTTATTGCCGATGGAACAAGCAATACTGCGCTTATTGCTGAGAAGCATATTCCCACTGGTTACGTCGGAAAGTGCTGTGGTAACGGCCCCGGTGGCTCCGGTGGTAATAGTTGGGATCGTGGTCATGATGCTTACCCGTATTATAATTTATGGGGCGGCCCTGGTGGTTATGCTGAATGGGCGCTTGGTGGCCCGGTTGAAAACGGCATAGCCAAATCCCCCACGGATGGCATTGGCATTGCTTATGATACTGCACCAGGCTTGGGTAGTTGGCACAGCGGCATTTGCAACTTCCTTTTTGCGGATGGTTCTGTTCGAAGTATTGCAACTTCGGTTTCTCAAACCAACCTTAATTCCATGGGCAGTGCTAATTCCAGCGATATACTTCAACTTGATTAATCTTTAGGATGGCTCTGATGATAAAGCTGTATTCTCGTTTCGTTTTATTTTCCACTTTGTCTTTTGGTCTTTTGGCATCTTTAGGTTGTGGCGGAAGCGGGTTTAACAAGATTAAAGGGAAAGTATCCTTTGCTGATGGTTCACCATTAACCGTTGGAAAGATAGTTGCTGAATCGCCGGAGCACCGTGTGACTGCAACTGGCTATATCAAGCCTGATGGCACATTTGAGATGGGAACCGCTACGTCTAATGATGGGGTGCCACCTGGAACTTGGCAAATTGCGATTGTTGGAGCCGTGGAGCAACCTATTGTGTATGCTGATCGCCCTAACCTAAATTTGGGGAAGGTAAAGCCATTAATCAAGGATAGTTTTGCGAATAAAAACACCTCTGGAATTAGCTTTAAAGTGCCTGAACAGCCTACTTGGGACATTTCAGTACAGGCCCCATAATTCCAAGCCCCTTAATCTGGTTAAATAATTGATTGATTCTGTGTTTTCAGAAGTTGCTAAGAAATAACTTAAAAAATCATCGTTTTTTGCTTTTACATTAATACGAACACCAGCTATAAATAAACATATGGTGTAATAGTAATCGTTCCAATGATTTACGCCAAAAATCAGTGTCTAGGTGTTTTCTAAAATTACGTTTTCGTTTTCATTTTTTATACTAAGGAGGTTTTTATGAATTTCAGGTCATTTCGAAAGGGTTTTACCCTGATCGAATTGCTGGTGGTAATCGCAATCATTGCTATTTTGATTGGCTTGTTGTTGCCTGCAGTGCAAAAAGTTAGGGAAGCTGCAGCCCGTGCAACTTGTACTAATAACTTGAAGCAAATAGGTTTGGCTCTGCACTCTTTTCACGGAAATTACAATAAGTTTCCAGTTGGCCAATACAATGATGATAATAATAACTGGGGCTGGATGCCCATGATTCTTCCTTATGTGGAACAAGACAACTTATACAATGCTTTGATAAGCAACACCGTCAGTTTTAATGATCGCATGTGGGTGCCACCGAATATGGGTGATGGGTCCAACGGCCCCTTGGCTTCCCCACCTGGCGGCACGAACATCGATCCTATTAGCGGTTCTAATGCTGGTAATGGTCGCTGTCAAACAAATCAGACGATAACCATTGGCGGTGTTCCATGCGTAAACATGGTGATCAAATCGTTTATTTGCCCAAGCGATATTCTTCCCAATCAAAAAAATGGTAACTCCTATGCTAAAACCAATTATGTTGGAAATATGGGCAGTACATCCACTTGGGGTGCTACAACTTATGGTTGCGGTGGTGTGATCGGGTCCAAACAGAATGGTGTGCTTTTGCACGCCAACAATAACGATAATACATGGTGTTCCAGTATTTCGAGTATTTCGGATGGAACCAGCAATACCATTGCTGTAGGCGAAGCTACGACCTCTACCAATGTTACTCTTGCTAATACCAACACTGGGCAATTCCCCATTTGGGCAGGTGGTAATAATGGTGGTTGTAATGGCCTTACAACCATTGTTTCATGCTTGAGAGTAGTCGATGGTGCAAATTACCCTCTCGGTGGTGTAGCAGATGCTTCCTTTAACAGTAAGCATACAGGCGGTGGTAATTTTGCCCTTGCTGATGGATCAGTGCGCTTTATTAACGCCAATATTTCTGCGACTACTTATTCAGCTTTAGGTACTCGAAATGGTGGCGAACCACTTGGAAGTGATTTCTAAACCTCTGCTTTGTTTTTATTCCCGGCTTTAGTTTAAAGCCGGGAATTTTTTGTTCTAATCGGGTTCTTTTGTCTTTCTTCTAATTAACACAGGATCTTCAAATGACTTCTTTTGCTAATTTTGTTCGTGTTCTAAAATCCTTGGTACTAGCGGGTTTCGTTGGTTTTATCTTTGCAGTGGTTGGTTGTGGCGGTAGTGGTGGCATCGTTGTTAAAGGCAAAGTTGAAGCTGATGGAAAACCCGTGACGAATGGGATGCTGAACATAACCCAAAAAACCGGCGATGGTAAGACAGGTGCAACCGCAGCAGCAAAAATTGGTGCCAATGGTGAATTTGTTACCCCTCCCGAAGTAAAGGAAGGGCCTGCTAAAATCACTTTTGTAGCCCCCGGCCCCGAATATCCTGCTGGATACACCCCCAAGCCTAGTGAACCAGCTCCTGAATCCCCTTACATCAAAATGAAGGTTAAGGATGAAGAAGTAGTCATCAAAGCTGGTACACTTTTAAATGTTGAATTAATAAAGAAATAGTCATCTTTAATTGTTATTTATTAAGTGATCCAAATTTTGTGAATATCTAAAACCCTGAGTAACTCTCGGGGTTTTTTGTTTTAAGAATCTGCTTCAAAATAACTTCTGAAACAAAGGTGCTGTTTCTGGTTGCTTTTTTTTAAATAACATCTGATAATGACTACCTTAGTAAAGGTAAGTTAAAGTGTATCTATTTTCCATTTTGTCATCTTGCAACTTCTGCTGGTTCTTACTTTTTTCTGTCTTTCTTTTGGAAGGGATTTGTTTATGCGTCTCTTAAATTTTTTAAAGCGTGATCAAAAAGCTCGGTCAGCTTTTACGCTTATCGAATTGCTTGTTGTTATCGCAATCATTGCTATTTTGATTGGTTTGTTGTTGCCTGCAGTGCAAAAAGTGCGTGAAGCTGCAGCCCGTGCAACTTGCACTAATAATCTCAAACAAATCGGCCTTTCCATGCATTCGTTTCACGGGAATTACAATAAGTTTCCTGTTGGTGAAATGAATGATGATAATTACAACTGGGGCTGGATGCCCATGCTGCTTCCCTATATGGAACAAGATAATTTGTACAATGCGATGGTAAACAACACCGTTAGTCCAAACGATAGAATGTGGGTGCCACCGAATATGGGTGACGGTGCCAACGGTATGAATATTGATGGTATTAATGGGGCTAATGCTGCTAATGGTCGCTGTCAAGTAAACCAGACGATAACCATTGGTGGAACACCCTGCGTGAACATGGTGATCAAATCGTTTATTTGCCCAAGCGATGTTCTCCCCAATCAAAGGGGAAATGGAATGGGTAAATCTAACTATGTTGGAAATATGGGCAGTACATCTACTTGGGGTGCTACAACTTATGGTTGCGGTGGTGTGATCGGGTCCAAACAGAATGGTGTGCTTTTGCATGCCAACAATAATGATTCTACATGGTGTTCCAGTATTTCGAGTATTTCGGATGGAACCAGCAATACCCTTGCTGTAGGGGAAGCAACAACTTCCACTAATGTTACTCTTGCCAATACCAACACTTCGCAATTTCCTGTATGGGCAGGTGGTGGTTTTGGTGGTTGTAATGGCCTTACAGGTATTGTTTCAACCTTGAGGGTTGTGGATGGTGCAAATTATCCGTTGAATGGTACTGCAGATGCCTCCTTTGGCAGCAAGCATACAGGCGGTGGTAATTTTGCCCTTGCTGATGGATCAGTGCGCTTTATTAACGCCAATATTTCTGCGACTACTTATTCAGCTTTAGGTACTCGAAATGGTGGTGAACCACTCGGAAGCGATTACTAAACGTCTGCTTTGATTTTATTCCCGGCTTTGCTTTAAAGCCGGGAATTTTTTGTTCTAATAGAGTTCTTTTCTTAATCTTCTTTTTAACACAGGATCTTCAAATGACTTCTTTTGCTACTTTTGTTCGTGTTTCAAAATCCTTGGTACTTTCTGGGTTTGTTGGTTGTATCTTTGCAATGGTTGGTTGTGGCGGTGCTGGTGGCATCGTTGTTAAAGGCAAAGTTGAAGCTGATGGAAAACCCGTGACGAATGGGATGCTTAACATTACCCAAAAAACTGGCGATGGTAAGACAGGTGCAACCGCAGCAGCAAAAATTGGTGCCAATGGCGAATTTGTTACCCCTCCCGAAGTAAAGGAAGGCCCTGCTAAAATTACTTTTGTTTCCCCCGGGCCTGAATATCCTGCTGGATACACCCCCAAGCCTAGTGAACCAGCTCCTGAATCCCCTTACAGCAAAATGAAGGTTAAGGATGAAGATGTTGTGATTAAATCTGGTACACTTTTAAATGTTGAATTAATAAAGAAATAGTCATCCTTGCTTGAGTAAGGTTGTCTATTAAGTAATTCGAGTATTAAAGTGAATATCTAAAACCCCGAGTAACTCTCGGGGTTTTTGTTTTATAAGGCATGCTTTTTTCTTCTAATTAATCGAAGTCTAGGGTGAAAAGCATTAGAATAGAAGAGGATATCCAAGTGCTGGTAATACAAAATGCAGGAAAATGAAAAACAATCAACGCTAGAACCCTTCTGCCAAGGCGTAAATGAATTGTTGGTTACGGGTGAAAAACTTGTTACCTCGCTGGGGGGTAATCCTGATTTATTGCCCGGATGGAAGGCGTTAAAGGCGAGATTTTCTTCTTTTCAAATGCGGGGCGTTAATCCGGTTCTCATAGCAACTCTATATGGCCCATCGGGTGCGGGAAAAAGTACCCTGTTTAAATTGCTAACGGGTGTTGATGTTCCTGCAGGCGGTGCAGTAAGGCCTTGCTCGATGGCTTGCGCTGCTGCAGTACCCGAGTCGCTTGATGATCCGCAAAAACTCGCTGTATTGTTCCCGGGGTATGTTGCAGAAAAACTGGTATCGCAAATGCAAATACGCCAAACCGATGGGCCAGATCAGTTATTGTTTGCTACCTATGCTGAGAAGAAAAAGCAGGCCATTCAATTGGTGCTGGTGGATGTGCCCGATTTTAACACGGTTGAGAAAACCAATTGGGACAAAGCCGAGAAAATGCTCGAGCGTGCAGAAGTTGTAATTTTCATGGTCTATGACAACGCATATTCCGATGACAAAGTAATTCAAGAACTTGCGAGGTGTTGTAAGAAGTCTGCATCGATGGCTTACATGCTGACCATGACAAACGCAGAAGCAGCGAAGCAGATATGGGCTGATTTGTTGCAAAAGGTGTCGGGGAAGTTTGCTGTATTTCAGGAACAGAGGGCGGATGGAAAAACGCTGCACCAGTTTCTATCAGAGACCCCGGTATATTTCAGCCCGAGATCCGAACAACCGAGCCTAGAAAATGTTTATCCACTCAATGAATCGACGCCGCCTTTGCAATCACTGTTGCAGGGGTTTGATGCTGAAAAAATTATCATCTCTGGGCTGAGAGAACCAGCGTTACAAACCGTGGTTTCTTGTATGAGCTTCATTGAAAAAGAAGAATTGGGATTAGTTGGGATGCGGGATCGGGATCGTGCGATGCGTGCCGATTTGTTGGAACACGCCAAGGCTGTTGCCTTCCATGAGTTTCCCGCAGGCAGATTGGTTCAAATTGTATTGGAAGAAGCTAGACGAAGAAGGCCTTGGTACTTGCGTGTCATCACCAGCGGTTTCGAAATACCAGGCGTGGTATTCAAAAAAGGGCAGAAGCTTATTGATTGGCTAAGGGGCAAGAATGATGATGGTCCCAATCTGGTCAACCGTAATGACCTCGAAAGAAAAAGATTGCACGAGGCCACCGAGCATATGGGGAACCAATGGCGTGGGAATTATCCAGACCTTTCTGGAACAGATGGGGTTCTAAGTTCGGCCAATTGCGAGAATGCCCGCAATGCATTTACGAAGGTTAATATTCCAGAAGCAGGTTTGGATTGGGAGACGGAAGTAAGAAAAGATCTGGCCAAATGGGCCGAAGAAAATAAGTGGAAATGCGCTATGCTTGCCACAGTTCCCGAGTTGGCGATGACCGGTGGAATCGCCTTGCTGATGGTGGATTTGTGTACCACGGGTGGGAGATTTAGCGCGTTGCTTACGAATCTTGGAATAGCAGGAACGGTGGGTGGAGTAGGTGCAGCAGTCGGGGTTGGAATCAAGTTTCTTGAAGATTATCATTTGAATACGGTTGCAGAGAATGCCCAGAATAAATGGAAGACCCAGCGAACTCAGGAACTTCTGATTCACATGGATAAAAATTGGGCAGCGGTGTTGCTGCAAGGCTGGCGCCTTAAATTGAAAACCTTGATTGATGCTCCGATCCCCAAATTTAAACAAATTTGTATGCGGGTCCAGAAGCTTTTACACGAAGGCAAAGTTTCATGAATGCATCTTCCATGTTGGTTACAGCAATCCGGGAAAGGGCCCAGCGACTGGCCCACTCTTGTTCATTATTCCCCCTTTGGCCTGATTCCCTAAGGTTGGATGTCAGGCTTCGTAGGGCCCTTGAAAAACTTAATGCTGAAAATCCTGATGCTAAACCTCTGATAATTGCGTTGCTTGGCGGTACAGGGGTAGGGAAGTCGCACCTTTTTAATGCGCTTCTTAACCAACCCAACGCCAGTCAGATTTCACCTGCAATCAGGCCTTGCACCTCCAAGCCAAAGATGGCGCTTTCCCAGCACGACCGCCCTTTGTTGCAATCGTATATGGATCTTAGCTTGGTCGATCTTGTGGACGCGCGCCTTGATGGCGTGGTGTTGGTCGATTGCCCAGACATCGATAGCATTGATCAAGCCAATCATGAAAAGACTAGGCAGATTCTAGGTTTGGCTGATGTTGTGGTGTTTGTGACTGATCCTGCGAAGCGCGCCAACTTCGAAATTCATGCCGAGGTCAAAGATTGGAGCGAACGAAAACGCTGGTACTTTGTAATGACTAAGCTGGATCAATATCCAAATGATGCCAATGCAATTCGAGAAGATTTTATCAAAAGAATAACGGAGCTTGGTTTTGAGGTTGATAGGAAGACGAGTTTTTTTGTGAGTTGCCTAGAACCGGGCAGGGCAGAGTTTTTGGAATTGCGCCAGACCCTTTTGGGAACGCGTTCTAAAGAACTTCGGGCGTTACTACCACTCGATAGTTTTCTTGGGCACATGCAGTATGCATTGGAACCTTCCGCGGGGAATTACTTTAAATCCCAGGCTCTGCAACTTAAAAATACCGAAGTGCGTTTAGAGGCTAGATTACAAGAAGCCTATTTGAATGCACTGGCCCAATCAGATTGTTCGGAGGCGCTTAAAACCTTATTGCGGGAACAGGTTTGGCAGCAAAGCCCTGAGAGTGTTGGTTATTTAATGAGCTTGCCCTTATGGCTGAGAAATCGGCTGGCCTCCTTGGGCGTATCCTGGTCGATCGGGCAGATTCTTACAGGCAAAGCTTCTATTTTAGGCATTGCTGGTATCGGTTTGAGTTCGGTGATGTCGTTGCTACGGGGGCAGTTGCCTTATAAAAAAGTGGCGGGCGCATTGGGCATCGAGTTTCGCACTAAGGTTGAATCAATCATTGCGGATTCCAAACGAACGCTTGAAGATTTGCAGATCCCCTATGCCGAGGAATCTGAGGAAGAGTTGGCGAAAGAACCTAAGTTAGAGTCGAAGGGCTGGGGGCTGATTGGTTTGGGCGCAGCTTTAGAGGCCGTTGCCAGACAAGTTACACGCAAGCAACCTGAAGATGAAATACTGGAGCAATTGCGTGGCGATATAGAAAGACTGGGGCAGAAAATTGCCCGGGAAGAGTTTGGTTTTATAACTTCATTAATTACCAATTTGCTACCAACGATAGCAGTGGGGGATATTCTTTACCGCACCTTAATGTCGTGGGTAAGGCATGATTATCTGCCTTGGAATTTTTATGGCATGGCATCGATGGTATTTTTGGGAAGCTTGCTGCCTGGGTATCTGATAATTTCGCGTAAGATATGGAGCGCATCAACCCTGCCTGATATGAAGGAGTTGGTAGCACAAGTGAAAGAGCCGGGTGCGACCGAATTGATTCGCATTGCCCGAAAGAGGGCAGAAAATCTGGCCCATGAATTTGAACTGTTGCAACGACAAGTGATTGAGACCCGAAACACGCTCGCATCAGAATTGGATAGCCCATCCTTCGGGGAACGCGTCAAGCACTCCCCGAAGAAGTAAGCTTTCTATTTCGACTTTCCTTCGAGTTCATCAGCCACGTTCGTGGCTTCATAAACTTTCCGAAGTGCTTCGATCATACCTTGGGAATGAACCGAAACAGCACGGCCTTGTTCTTCGGTGAAGGCGAAATCCAATACCAAGGATTGAATGTTGCCATCGAAGATAAGTCCGACCACTTCAGCGTCTTTATTAACAACTGGGCTGCCTGAATTGCCCCCGATGATGTCCGCGGTGCAGACAAAATTGAGTGGAACTTTCATGTCGAGCTTACCTTTTTTGTCGATCCATCGCTGAGGAAGATCGAAGGGGGATTTATTCATGTGCTCGGTAGATCGCTCGTAAAGGCCGGAGTAATAAGTTTCAGCAGGAACCTTTTTGCCGTTCTCTTCGTAACCTTTGACCGTGCCAAAAGCGAGCCTAAGGGTGAAGGTTGCATCAGGG
>JAPLNF010000297.1 GCA_026692965.1 Planctomycetota bacterium | reverse complement strand
TAAATACCAACGCACTCCTCCCGAAACCGAACTTAACTTATTACAAAACAGAAGTGACCGATCATGGGATCTGGGCTGGGTGTATACCGTCATTGCGGGAGTATTAAACATCATGGTTATCTATGATGCCCTTATGGGCCCGGTATTACTTATCCCAGAAAAACCAAAAGCCAAATAGATACAGGAATTTGATTGATGGAACTCGCCATGCCCCCGATTATTGCAGCAGGATACTACTGGCATCTACCATTTTTGATTTTGGTAATAAGCCTAGTTTATAGCGCAACCCGTCATGATGACTGGAAAATTATAAGCATTGAAGCCTATCGCTGGGGTGTAAGAATGCTTTCATTTCTTGGCATGATCGGGCTATTTCTTTACATAGTCACTTTGCTGCCCTAAATAAAAAAGGATGGCATAAAAGCCATCCTTGATTCTCTCGCCAATTTCAAAAACTGAATTATCTACTTTAGTTTGGCAGTAGATCCTTGTTTATCACCATCGATAAAACTTGTGGTAACGCGATCACCTGATTTAAGAACCACTTTTTTCGTATCAACAACTTTAGTACCATTAAGATTCGTCTCAATTTTCAGTAAGTAAGAATAAGTTTTATCCGATTCAAGTTCTGGGGTTACGAAAGTACCAAACCCATCAGAAACAGCAAAAGGCTTACCATCAATAAATAAGCTTGAGTTCGTAGGTATTTCGACAAAAAGTTTAGCTCTATTTGAAGTGGAAGTTTGGTTCTTTTCTTCAACTTTGGGCACAGGCAATACTTCTTCAACAGGATCTATAGGTTTGCTTCTTGGAATAACGCTAGCAGGGGTTGAATACATTGGGTTCTTCAAATACGGCCCATAATATACACCATTACCGGTCCCCCGATATGAGTAACCAAATCCTGTTTCGTAGTATGGACCATAATTATATGATGCCCCATAACCGCCACCATATACCCCATGCTGATACACATAACCACCATATGCATTAACTGCATATGCTTTTTTTAAATGCCAAGCGGGGGTTTCAGAATTGCCTGCAAGGGCAGCAAGTAAAATTACGCTGTACATAAAACACCTCGATATAAAAACAACCTCTCCCCACACTATTCTTTAAATGTTACCCAAAATTAACGATATTCAAGAAAATATAACCAAACTCTTTCGTTTATAATGACTATATTTAAGGAAGTACCACAATAATCGTTAACAACTAAACAACCCACGAACACTCATGAAGCCAATTTACCTTGATTACAATGCTACAACCCCTATCGACCCAAAGGTTTCAAAGATAATCTGCGATTCCATTAATGGGGACGATTTTGGGAACCCTTCAAGCACCCATGCGTACGGAAAAGTAGCCAAAGCTATTGTGGAAACTGCTAGGCAAAAGCTTGCAAAAGCCATCAACGCAGAACCCGAAGAAATAATATTTACAGGGGGCGGCACCGAAGCTAGCAACCAAGCAATCCTATCAACAATGATGTCAGATTTGACAGGTTTTTTAAAAAGGCTGTTCGCAAGAAAAGGCCACATGATCCTAAGTGCAATTGAGCACCCAGCGACCTACAAGCCAGCAGCATATCTTGCATCGCTGGGTTTTGAAATAACCACCGTGGGAGTAGATCGGCAAGGCTTGGTAGACCCAGATGAAATCAAAAAAGACATTCGCAAAAACACCAAACTAATTAGCATCATGCATTCAAACAACGAAGTTGGCACATTACAGCCCATCGAGAAAATCGCAGAAATCGCCCGATCCAAAAACATTTTATTTCACTCAGACGCAGCACAATCCACAGGAAAAGTTCCCTTAGATGTTAAGCAACTAGGGATTGATTTTCTTACCATTGCAGGCCACAAGCTATATGCACCAAAAGGAATTGGTGCATTATATATCCGAAAAGGATCAGCAATAGGTCCTTACATTCATGGCGCAGGACACGAATCCGGACTAAGAGCAGGCACCGAAAATGTACATTACATTGCAGGCCTAGGCGAAGCCGCTGTAATTGCAACAGAAAATATGGCCGAGGAATCCAAGCGCTTAACAAACCTAAGAGATCAGCTTTACCAAGGGTTAAAAAAAGAACTAGGCGACAAAATTGTGCTCAATGGCCACCCAACGCTGCGCCTGCCGAATACTCTCAATGTTAGTATCCTTGGTTGCAAAGGCTGGGAAATATTAGAGCAAACACCCGAAATCGCGGCATCAACGGGGTCAGCATGCCACGAAGGTAAAGTATTGTATTCCGCTGTTTTATGCGCAATGCTCACCCCACGGCACCAAGCTGAAGGGGCGCTGCGCCTGACCTTAGGGCGATATTCAACTGCAGATGATGTAGCACGAGCAACAGATTACATTTGCAAAACTGCACGCAAACTAATGACTTAAACTAAAACTCCTTGGACCGGAGATTTTGCGAACCCAACGCCATGGGGATTAGAGCAGCCATCAATCCAAACACCGAGCCGCTGGCAATGCCTGCAATAATAAAAAGAATGCCTGTAAACGAAGGATTGACATAGTTTTCGCCGGTATGATTTAAATGCCAGATTCCTGAAAGCAAACCCATTAAGAGGATGAGAAGAAAAAGCGAGATCACCAGATTAAGGGTGCCGCCGAAGCCTGCAGCAATTTTTGATGGGTCGGTTTCCTTAAAGTTGGGAAGGCATGCACCTAAACCAACACCCAATGCACAAATTCCAAGGCTTGCAACCAAGGTTGTCCAAATATGTACAAGGTGGTAATCAAAAGGCATTTTCAACATAAAATCACTAAAGATAACTAATAAAATTGCAATAGGCGTGGTACTCCAGAATGCAAAATGAAACTTAGCCCAGAGAATAGATTCCCGCGGCATAGGGACTAAGCCAAGTATCCAAAAGTTTTTGCCCTCAAGACTAATCATTGGGAAAACAAATCTTCCAACATAAGTGCATTGAAGCAACGAAACAGCAAATAAATTGAGCATGCTAACCCCGTTTTGATAAGGCCAAGTCACCTCACCACGAAAGGATCTGCGAACACTTCCAAAATATAGAAAAAGCAGGAATCCAAAAACTAACACCTGCACCCATTGCCTAGGTTCCCTGCGAAACGCACGAAAATCCTTTAGGATAAGCGCTCTTCTGGCAGAGCCAAGAAACCCCAGAGACTTTTCAAATAATCGATCCAGAAAAAAGGCCCTACTCGATTTCTTAGAACTTGATCCAAAAGCAATCATCCTGTCGAATGCCCTTCGATAAAGCACCTTTGAAAGTAATGCTCCTCCAAGATAAAGCATCATACCGTTAGACCAAATTAGCAGCAGATTAAAGTTGGCTTTGGAAACATCGCCACGGCCCGCAGCTCGAAGTCCACGCGAAATCCAATAAGAAGGAAGGCCCGACCATCTTGAAAACTCAAACTGCCTTAAGGTTGCGTCAACAAACTCACGATCAATACCATCCTTTTTTACTGAGCTAAAAAATCTTCCCATCCCCGAAAGCACGAGAAACACAAACACCACAACCAAAATACTGAAGAACAGCTTTTTACCTTTTGGCAAAAGCCCTGCAATCAACAGGCATAGTACCGCCCCAATAGAACCCGGGATCAGCACATATCCAAAAAAGAAAAAAGGGAGATAGATATAAAAGAGCATTGGTGAATCTGCAACGACCCCAAAAGCAATAAGGATCGGGCTGCCTAGTATCACAAAAGCCCAACTGCTAAAACCAATGGCTTCCGCAAATCGATAAGCAAATATGCGATCAGCCTTGATGGGCTTCGTAAGCAAAAAATTAGTTTCAGGAGAAGAAAACAACCCGCCATACAAAATCATTCCAGAAGAAAGCACGAGCAAAGAGCCAAGAGAGAAAAAAAGCAAGTCAAACAAAAGGCCGATAATACCACCACCCAGAGGAAGTTTTTGATCCTTAAGAAAGTTGAATCCTGCGAGGCTGGTGCCAAAAACCAACCCCCAAATAATGAAACTACAAAACAATAAAACCAAAGGCCTAATAAGCAACACGCCCTTAAGAGCAGCAAAAACATTCGAAAATGTGCGCATTCGCATCTTAAATAAAGCTAAACCTGATGCGGGGTAAGCCCCCAGTTCTGGGCGCTTAGATAGGTCGTTCAAATTAGGAGCTTCGTTAAAAATTTTCATCCTGCTCCAATTTCTCATGGGTCATTTTCAAGAAGACCTCTTCAAGCGAACCCCCAGTTTCGGATTGCTCTCTAAGCGATTCAAGTGAACCACATGCAACCAATCTCCCCTGAAAAATGATCCCGATACGATCTGCAACCTCCTCCACGATATCCAGAGAATGTGAGGAAAGAAAAATAGCCTTGCCCTGATCTGCCTGATTCCTAAGCACATCCTTAAGCTTCCGGACACTTTTGGGATCTAGCCCAACAGTAGGTTCATCAACCACAAGAACCTCAGGTTCATGAAGCAAAGCAGAAGCAAACACCATACGTTGCCTCATTCCATGCGAGTATCGCTCGGTTAAATCATCAATAAAATCTTCTAGGCCAAACAACTTGTTAACCTCAACTATTTTTTGGGCAATCAGATCGCGCTGCATACCGTAGACATCGCCGATGAATTCTAAAAACTCTCTACCCGTAAGTTTTTCGTAAAGAAAAGGAAGGTCGGGGACATAACTGATTAGGCGCCTAGCTTGATCACCCTGAGTTTTAAGATCATAGCCGCAAATTTTAATCGACCCAGAACTTGGAAAAAGCAAACCACACAACATCTTGATGGTCGTGGTTTTCCCAGCCCCATTAGGGCCAAGAAATGCAAAAAGCTCCCCTTTTTTTACAACCAAATCCATATGGTCGACCGCAAGCTTGTCGCCATACTGCTTGCAAACATCAAGGATTTCGATTGTTCAGATAATCTGTTTTTCTGCCTGATGACCATGCCGTTTTGCGCGCCAACCCATACGGTTGACTCAAGGTCACTGCCATTATAATCAATCACCAGGCAAGGAATTTTTCTGCCTCCCCACATCACATCAACGGGCTGATTGCGGACCGTTGCAATCACAGACCCCGTGCCCTGATCCAATCCACCTTGAGTAGGCCCTGCAGAAAACGCCATCGATAATGGATCAAAAAATGGCTGCTTCCATGTACGCCCGGGGTATAGGCCCAGAATGCGATGCACAGGCAAAAACGGCTGAAAAACTGCTCCAGAAACTGGCACCTGCATTGCTTCAAGCTTAAAGCTACGTTCACCCAAGTTGCTATCAACCTTAACCTCAGGGCTCAGAAAACCGTTGGATACATTTCCACTAATCTCGAGTGTTAAAGGAAAATCAACACCACGGATCGATTCAATCTGCACCTTGGCCTGCAACCCAAGCATATCGCCATCCCTATGAATGCGAAATTCATTCCGCATCAACTTTAGGTTCAAAAAATCCCGTGCTGGTTTGACCCCAATATTAGTAGGCTGGGTGTATTCAGCCCATAACCAGAATTCATCTTCTTGGCCATCCACCAAACTGATGCCCGTGCGAAGTTTCAAAAACTCTTCACCACGCACAACCACTTTCCAGTTTACAACTGGCCGAAGGTTTCCAGCTTCATCTGCCAAATCAACATAAAACGAGGGTGGTTGACCTGAACGAATCCGGGGAAGTATTTCAGCGTAAAAAAGTGATGTATTAACCACGATAAATAGCGCAACGATCATCACACTTATCAATCTTGGTGGCATGAATCGTTCCTATTTGTTAAAAATAACTCCTGAGTAAATTTTATTATAGGATGAAACTAACACTTTACAGGTTGATTACTCATAGAATTTCTTCGTTCTTAATTAATCAAGCTTTTTAGGCAAACAGCGTGGAAGCAGGAAACCCGATATGACCGAGAAAAAACTTATTGTCGGTGTACCCGCAGAAATAAAAAACCACGAGTACAGGGTCGCTCTAACTCCAGTCGGGGTGGATGAACTTTGCAGGGCAGGGCACCAAATATTAATTCAAACAGGCGCAGGATTGGGCAGCGGCATTTCAGATCAGGATTACCTCAAGCATGGTGCAACTATAATTGCAACACGCGAAGAAATTTGGTCACGGGCAGACCTAATCGTAAAAGTCAAAGAACCTATGGAAGCAGAATGGCCGTTGATGCGAAAAGCACAGGTTATTTTCACTTACTTCCATTTCGCTGCAGATGAGAAACTCACGCAAGCAGTCATGAAAAGCGGGGCAACCGCCGTTGCTTATGAAACCATCAAAGATTCATCCGGGCACCTACCGCTGCTAACCCCTATGAGCGAAGTCGCAGGAAGAATGAGCATTCAAGAAGGTGCAAAATATTTGGAAAGGCCTTTCGAAGGCAGGGGAATACTGCTGGGAGGGGTTCCCGGGGTGGCACCTGCAAACGTTGTTATTTTAGGGGCAGGGGTTGTTGGCGCAAACGCGGCTAAAGTTGCAGCAGGGCTTGGCGCAAATGTCACTTTGCTAGACATCAACCTAGACCGCCTTAGATATCTGGACGATGTTATGCCAAAAAATGTAACTACCCTATTTAGCGATAGACACAGCCTAAGGCAAAGCCTTGCGACAGCGGATCTTTTAATCGGTGCGATATTAATTCCCGGTGCCAAAGCCCCACATTTGGTAAAACGAGAAGACCTTAAAATAATGCTTCCCCGTGCGGTGATTATCGATGTTGCAATTGATCAAGGTGGGTGTGTCGAAACTTCGAGGCCTACTACACACCACCAACCAACATTTATTGTTGACGATATTGTTCACTACTGCGTAACAAACATGCCCGGTGCCGTAGGAAGAACCAGCACCTTTGCGCTGACAAATGTTACACTGCCTTTTGTACTTCAACTTGCAAAGATGGGGATTGAAGGTGCTGCTGAAAAAAGCCGCCCCATCGCCTCTGGCATTAATATTTTCGAGGGCAAAATAACCAACAGCGCCGTCGCCCAAACCTTTGGCTTGCCTTTCTCTCCGATTGCAGGATCAAACTAATGCCGATTGATGCTCCCAAAGAAGACAACTTTTATATTTCCGTAAGTCAGCTAAATACCTTGGCAAAAGACTTGCTCGAAGGGCAATTCCCACCCCTCTGGATAGCTGGAGAAATATCAAATCTCTCTAAACCTGCATCTGGGCATGTCTATTTTTCGCTTAAAGACGAACAAAGCAGCGTAAGGGCTGTGATATTCAAAGGGCATGCAATAAGGCATGGCCGCAACCTGCAAGAAGGAAAAAAAATCATTCTTCGGGGTAAGCCCAGCCTTTACGCTGCGCGAGGTGAGTTTCAAGTCATAGGCGAAGATGTAAAACTTATGGGAGTTGGCGAGCAAGAACTTCTTTTAAGGCAGCTTAAAGAAAAATTGAAAGCCAAAGGGTACTTCAATCAGGAAAGAAAAAGGGCGATTCCTCCATTTCCGAATAGGATCGGACTAGTCACAAGCGCAACGGGTTCAGCTGTACGCGACATGCTTGAAGTGCTTGGAAAACGATGGCCGATGGCAGAAATTTGGCTTTCTCCTGCAAGAGTTCAAGGCGACTCGGCACCCTCCGAAATAGCCAATGCAATAAAACTACTTAACCGCTCCAGCCTGATGGAAGATTTCAAAATAGATGTAATGGTGGTTGGTAGGGGAGGGGGTAGTTCTGAAGATTTGTATGCCTTTAATTCCGAAATTGTTGCAGATGCACTTTTCGAATCTTTAATCCCAACCGTAAGTGCGGTGGGCCACGAAGATGATTTTACACTCGCAGATCTTATTGCAGATTTAAGAGCAGTCACCCCTACCGAAGCTGCCACCAGAATATCACCTAACCAACACGAAATTGCTGGTCATCTAGAAGCTTCAGCAGAATACATGCATCAGTCCATTGATCTAAAAATCCAGAAGTTTCACCAGCATTTAAAATTGCTCTCGACACGAAGATGTTTGCAAAAACCATTGGATTATTTGAATCAAAAGTCGCAACGCTTTGACGACACGATCGAAAAGTTCAATCGTACTTCAAGCACCTTTATGCGCCAAAAAACAGAGAAAATTGCATTTTTCATTGAAAAGCTGCAATCACTTAGCCCGCTTAATATCCTTACCCGGGGCTACAGCATCACGATGAGGGCAAAACAATTTGAATCTGATAAAGCATCAGTCATTGCTTCTGCAGAATCTTTGGCCCCAGGCGACTTGCTTTGTACTAGGCTGCACAATGGAACTGTTATCAGCGAAGTTAAAAACATCGAAAACTAATCACCATTTGGAGAGTTAAAGCACCATGGCAATCAAAAAGAATACAGCCCAAAAATTCGAAACCTCACTCAAAGATCTTGAAGAAATTGTCAGAGAACTCGAAAATAGTCAGATCGATCTTGATGACCACCTTAAGCTTTACGAAAAAGGCATTCGCCTAATTCAAAGTTGCCAACTTAGCCTCAAAGAAGCTGAACAGAAAATCCAACTATTAAGTGGAGTTGATGCTTCAGGGCAACCCCTTTTGCAAAAATTCAACCACGAATCCACTGAAGGAAAAGAGCAACAAGGATTGTTTTCTGTGGAAAAAGACAATCTCCCCAGTTAACTTGATCGATAAAGCTTGCCTGATCGCTATTATTTCACAATTGCTTGGGCGAAGCTTGCAAAGGTTTAGTATACCTGTTGGCGGTGCCCTAGGAATTAATGCTAGGATGGACCCTTGAAATTAGCTGTTGGTATTTAAGGAAATAAGAGTGCTGCAAAAGATATCCAAGGATCAGGATAATTTCCTCAGTGTTTGGAAAACCCTAGCATCCAAAGTTGATACTCATTTAAGCAATTGCCTTCAACTGCAAGAAGGTATGCCTGTTCGTTTGTTAGAGGCAATGCGCTATAGCGTGCTTGCCCCCGGGAAAAGGCTAAGGCCTGTTCTTGTATTACTGGCATCAAACGCTTTTGGTTTTGAAAACACAAACCCATGGCCCGCAGCCTGTGCTGTAGAATTTATTCATGCTTACTCTTTGATTCACGACGATCTTCCTGCTATGGATGATGATGACCTTAGGCGTGGCAGACCCACTTGCCATAAAGTCTATGGTGAGGCCTTGGCAATTCTTGCGGGCGACGCGCTTCTTACAAAAGCGTTCGAAGTGCTAGCAAAAAGTTATCCAGCCCTAGCCGGTGCAGAATGCTGTTTAGAATTGGCAAAAGGGGCAGGGGCCTGTGGCATGGTTGGAGGCCAAGTAGAAGATTTAGCTTGGGAAGGAAAACCCGGAGTGCGAGGCGAAGATCACCCTAAAGAACCAACTACTCAGCACTTAAAGAATTTGCATGATCGAAAAACAGGGGCTTTGATTCGCACAAGTCTGAAATTAGGTGCCATTGTTTCATTTGCTAGCCAAAACAGAACACCTCCCGAAGATTTGTTGCAGATACTTGATAACTACGGTCAAAACATAGGGCTTGCCTTTCAAGTAACTGACGATCTTCTCGATGTTCTAGGAAAATGCGAATCTGCAGGAAAACGAGTTGGAAAAGATGCGCAAAAGGGTAAACTAACTTATCCTGGGTTATTGGGGATTGAACAGAGTAAGCTTTTAGCCGTAGACCTTTGTAAAAATGCGCAAAATCTGGCAAGCCAACTTGGCCCCAATGCTGCGCCTTTAATTGATTTGGCGGATTATCTTGTTTCACGCGATCATTAGGTATAATGAAAACACATCTGGCAATCGACGCCGGGTTTTAGGATGCACAAAGGATAGTTGCAATGCATAGAATTCTGCCGAAAATTGAAGGGCCCGAAGATCTTAAACTTCTTGACCATCAGGAACTTGAAATCCTATGTCAGGAAATGCGGGACGAATTAGTCCGAGTACTAAGTTTAAGGCCTGCGCATTTTGCCAGCAATTTGGGTGTGGTTGAATTATGTGTTGCCCTTCACTTAAGCTATGATTTCACCAAAGATCGCATTATCTGGGACACTGGGCATCAGATTTATCCCCACAAATTAATTACGGGCCGATACCGAAATTTCGATACCATCCGCACCAAGGGCGGCCTGATGGGATATCCTAATCCCGCTGAAAGCAATTTCGATCTTTTTATGACAGGCCATGCAGGCTGCAGCCTTTCTACTGCACTTGGATTAAAAGTTGGCGACGACCTCAACGGCAACACCGACAGGCACAGTATCGCAGTTATAGGTGATGGAGCCCTTCCTTCTGGGATTGTTTTTGAAGCACTTAATAACGCAGGTGGCCTTGATAAAAACCTCCTCGTTATTCTCAATGACAACGAAATGTCGATTTGCCCAAGAGTGGGATCGCTTGCAAAATGTCTTGATCAAGCAAGATTAACCTCGCTTTACCAAGATTCAAAACGACAAATAAAAGATCTTCTAGAAAAGATCCCGTTTGGCAGCGTCGCCAAACAAGCCCTCGAACAATTAAAAGACGGGCTCAAAGCATCTTTAATGGGCGGAAGATTGTTTGAAGAGTTTGGGTTCCGCTATTTTGGCCCAATTGATGGCCATGACTTACCCGGAATGCTTAAATGGTTTGCGGATATCAAAGAACAAAAAGGTCCAATCCTTCTTCATGTGCTTACCCAAAAAGGCTGTGGTGTGCCTCAGGCAAGTGAAGATCCTGTTACATTCCATACGCCACCGGTTTTCGAAAAAGTTGGTCCCGAACGAACTCTTATTTCTATGAAACGCGGTGGCAGCAAAGGCTATACCGATGCTGTTAGCTCTAGCATTTTTAAAATCATGCAAGAAAACAAAAAGGTTTGCGTGATCACTGCAGCCATGTGCCAAGGAAATAAACTAGAGAAGATCCGAGAGGTATTTCCCGAGCGATTCTTTGATGTGGGCATTTGCGAATCCCATGCAGTCGCTTTTGCAGCGGGCCTCGCCAAAACCGGCAATCGTCCTATCGTTGATATTTATTCAACTTTCTTACAGCGATCTTTTGATCAGGTTTTCCAAGAAGTATCTTTACAAAATCTACCTGTACTCTTTTGCTTGGATCGCGCTGGGATTACCGGCCCCGATGGCCCTACCCATCATGGAGCTTACGCGATTTTGTTCCCCTTGAAATAGGGCAAGCGGAAGTTCTTGAATGGGGGGAAGACATCGCCCTTATTGCCTATGGAACCCTGCTTGACGAATGCTGTAAAGCTGCTGAAATTTTGCGTGAAGAAGGCTTCCAAGTTGGCGTCATCAATGCCCGATTCTTAAAACCATTAGATAAAAACACCTTGTTTAAAGCCATGGAAGAATCCAATTTGGTTGTTACCGTCGAGGAAGGATCTTTAGAAGGCGGGTTTGGCAGTGCGCTTCTTGAGGCAGCCAATTCTTCTGGTATTGAAACCCGCAAGTTGATTCGTCTTGGATTGCCCGATAGTTTTGTCGAACATGGCGAAAGAACTGAACTTCTTCATGACTTGGGGCTTGATGCCATCGGTATAGCCAACGCTGCAAAGCAATGGTTTGCCAAGGATGTAAGCGCCTCCAGACAAACCCTTGGAAAATAACTAACGGACCTTTCACTTGATGAAAATTTTCATCCTCGGAAATGCACAACGCCCTGGCGTAACCACCCAGTCAGAAAAACTGCTTCCCCTGCTTAAAAAGCACTTCGAAGTTGTACTTGTTGATCTTGAGCAAAAAGAAGATCTTTCCAAATACAAAGCTGATCTAACTTTTGTCTTGGGAGGAGATGGTGCGATCCTTCGCGCTGCCAGACAAATGGGCTACAACCAAATCCCAGTACTTGGCATAAACCTTGGGCGCTTGGGCTTTCTGGCAGATTTGAATATTGCGGAACTGGAAGAGTGCGTTCCTGAGATCGCCAAAAGCAATTTTAGGATTACAAACCACCTTATGTTTGAATGTCTTACCAATGTAAAAGATAAAGCCGGCCCCTTTCTGGGCCTTAATGAAATCTCAATCCATGCGGGCGCGCCCTTCCATATGGTTGAAATTGATTTAATTGTAGATGAAGAAACCGTGTGCACCTACATGGCAGACGGATTGATCATGAGTACCCCGATCGGATCAACGGCCTACAACCTTTCTGCAGGCGGGCCTATTTTAAATCAAGAAATCGAAGCGTTTGTAATCAACCCCATTTGCCCACATGTGCTTACAAGTCGCTGCGTGGTAGATTCCTCTGCAAAAATTTACAATTTGGTCATGAACCGGGTAACTAAAGGGACAAGCCTAGTTATCGATGGGCAGGAAAAAATCCCCCTCATTAAAGGCTCCCGAATTACATTCAAAAAAGCACCTGTCAAATTCCAATTAGCCAAGGTTGCTAATAAGAACTTTTATCGAACTCTACGTGAAAAATTGAATTGGGGCGTACACCCAAACTACCGCATTGAAACCAACTAAACCTATGCAGGATAACAACTTATACTGCATTAAAGCAGTAGTTTCCGGATTAGTCCAAGGTGTTGGATTTAGGCAAACCGTCATTCAAATCGCCCAGCGTTTCGAACTATACGGGCGGGTGAAAAACCTCCCTAATGGAACCGTTGAATTCTCCGCCGAAGGAGATAAGGAAAAGGTTGACTCGTTCTTGATATTGGTACAAGATAGATTTCACGATAACATCACAGATATAAAGGTAAATATTATTCCTTCTCTTGGCTATGTCGACTATAACATAGATTATTAAAGTACTGTTTTTCCTTATTTGCATGGTGTTTTGCTTATCAATATGTTGGTTTTTCCCGAGGCTTGGATCTTATGAACTTATCGTTTCAACAATGGCTTATCGAATCAGGATTTATTTGGGCACAATTTTTAATTGCCATTCCTTGGATGATCACGCTTTTCTTCTCAGAAAATTACTCCAACGCCAAACCCAAAACTATCGCGTTATTAAGCACCTTGGCGACCATGTTTATTCTTGGTGCAATTTTCCCACCGATTTTTCACACCTTCCTTCAGGAAACCAATAGCATCGAAACTGCAGGCAGAGTTTATGGGGGCATCTTTCAAACACAGCTAATACTTGATACCTTTGTTTTTACTTTTTTTGTACTACTCAAAATCTGGCCTAAAGGTGGCGCTGTTGCCCAAGCCGCTTTTCGTGAAGGCATTAGGCAACCTATGTTTTGGCTCCTTTCTAGCCTCGCACTATTTGCTCTGCTTGTTTCCCCTTTCATACCTTATTTCACCTTCGGCGAAGATCTCATTATGGTTAAAGAGTTAGGCTACGACACCATTATGCTAGCAGCAGTGGTCTTCGGAACCTTGGCAGCAAGTATTTCCGTAAGTGAAGAAATCGAAGGCCGTACCGCTGTCACACTCATGAGCAAACCGATTTCACGCAGGCAATTCCTACTCGGCAAATTTGTCGGTATCCTTCTTTCTGCTTTTCTCATGTCTTCGATTTTGTTTGTAATATTTCAATCCATTCTTCTATACAAACATTGGCTCGACAGAATGGATCCTGTATCTAACCCAGAATGGATCAAACTCTTTCTTTCAAATTCAACATTACCATCAGAAACCAAAGATCTTATCAACGGCTTGGCCTTCTGGATACAACATACGCTTGAAACCTTCCCAGGCCTTATCCTTAGTTTTTGCCAAGTCAGCGTTTTGGTTTCAATTTCCGTATCTCTTGCAACCCGCTTGCCCATGGTTGTAAATCTTAGCACTGTTCTCGTAATCTACTTCCTTGCACACCTAACACCTGTTTTGGTAGCTATTGGTGAGAAATCCAAAGCCACTGACCCTGATTCGCCTGTCTCCCGACTTCTTGGATTTATGGCGGGAGTCTTCGACTTATTTCTTCCCGGCTTGGAGTTTTTCCGGGTGGGACCAGCCATCGTTGGCGATACGCCTCCAGATTTTATACCCTTTGCTATTTATGTTTTATCGGTCAGCTTCTACGGATTAATTTACACTACCGTTGCACTTATTGTCGGCCTGATTTTGTTTGAAGATCGAGATCTGGCTTAGTTTGTTTTTCGCCATGGATTTGGCACTTACACGGGTGGGATATGCCCGAAATTATTGACCATAAACTGTTTTTTTTCAAACTTATCAACTACCAATCAACCCACCGTTGGTTGGGCTATGTTGCTTTTTTACTATCGTTCCTCAAATACTCAGCAATTTTATTTGTCTTATTTCTTTGCTGGTGCACCTGCTTTTTTCTTTTTTCAGAAGCACTCCCATTCATAAATAATGAAACCGCTTTACCCCTAGGGCCTAAAACTTCATCTGCATTTGTCAATCACTTTTGGACCTGGATCTCGCTCCACGGTTGGGGCCCAAACCCACAAATTGCAATTTCAATACTCATCCCTTCTTTCAGCTTTTCTTTTCTTGTAATCCGCTTGTTGGAGCAATCAATCTGCTTCTACGGCAAAGAAAAACAACTCTCTATATTACAAAAAGTTTTCTATCAGAATGATTTTTTTAAGTCTCAACAATCACTACTAAACCACACAGGAAAAATTTCGGATGTAGATAAACTCATCGAAAAAACTGGTGAACTATTTATCCTTTACACCTCAAAAATACAACCAACTGTTATTGCAATAATTCTTTTTACCACCGCAGGACTAATTGCAAATACCGCCCTTTTCCTCATATTCTCTGGACTATTCTTTCTAATTCTTGCAATTCAGACAATTCTTGCAAACAAAATCAATCTCTTCCTTCAGGAACAAAAACAACACTCTGCTATTGAATCCGCTTGGTTTCTTAAACTTTACAATGTCATGTCTTTCTCTAAAGCTTTCGGACTTTCACACATATGGCTCGAAAAACTTTCCCTTGTATCAAACAAACACCTAAACACAAAATTAAAAATCAACCTATATATCAACCTTGAACAACACCTCGGATATTTTTGCTTTATTCTATGCCTAGGAGTTTACCTTCTGTTATCCGAAATATTCATCACCCTTAAAATCACAAGCACGCCCGATTTATTTATCTCAGGTTCGATTGCTTTCTTTACTGCCTTTTATTCAAAGCTTTTGATTAACTGCAAAAACATAATGAGCGAAAATTTTCCAGTAACGACAGAACTATTTAAAAAACTAGAAGACAAATCTGGATTTACCCAACATCATGAAGGCTCTCTTGCTTTCCCAAGCTTTAAAACAATTCATTTAGATGCAATTTCTATTAAAAACCGATTCAATAATCCCTTAATCAACGACCTTACTCTTCATATCGATAAAAACAACTACATTGGTTTTGCTGGCCTTCAAAAAGAACAGCGAATAGCACTTGGCCTGCTCTTATCCTGCGCTCTTACCCCGGACATGGGGGAAATACGCTTCGATAACATCAACGTAAGAAATTTAAATATTAATTTAATCCCTAAGGAAATCACTTTCGTCCCAGAACTCTTTAAAATCATGCCTGACACTTTTCAAAACATCATATGTAATTACTCACAAAATCCTGACTGGCCAAGGATGCTTGAGGCAGCAAAAACCACTAATATTCATGCAACCATTCTTACCCAGCCTGATAGTTACAATTTTTTTTACGATCCCGAAAACAATACTTTTGATTCTGTTTTTCAATTTCTTCTTGGCTTAACTCGATCCGTTTACCTAGACGCAAAAACACTTATCTTGGAAGAACCTCACAACCTTGATCCAACCCAAAACCAAGATATTATCACTGCTGTTTACGAAAAAACACTTGGAGGAAAAACTGTTATTTTTCTCCAAGGAAGCGAATCAACTCTGTCTATTTGTGATAAAGTTTACTTTTTTCAAAACAAAAGGGTAATCGCTTCGGGTACTCATAAAACCCTTTCACAAGATTACCCCGGGTACCATTTAATCAATAATCTTTAAGAATCGGCACTATAAATTTCTGTGGTTCCCCACCTGTAACTTGAACTTTCTTGTCCCAACCCACAAAAACATTCACCTCACTTCGAACGCCAAACTCTTCAAGATAAATCCCTGGTTCAATGGAAAACAAACTTCCGGGAAGAATCTTTCTCGTATCCAAGGTCTCTAATCCGTCAATATTTGCACCATTTCCATGGGTTTCTTTGCCAATCGAGTGACCGGTACGGTGGCAAAAATATTCTCCATAACCAGCCTTAACTATCACTTCTCGAGTTACATTATCAATCTCCCAACCTTCGATTGGTGTGCCATCCGCAAAGACTTTTGTTACTTTTTCAATCGCAGCATCACGCGCCCGGGATACAATATCAAAGATTTTTGTGTATTTTTCAGGCACAACAGTTCCAACAAATCCCGTCCGAGTAAGGTCGCTATAAATACCTTCAGGGTCGTTTAACTTGGCCCACAAATCAACAAGGATAAAGTCTCCTTCTTGGATCTTTCGATCTGTTTCGCTGGAAGTAGAATAATGCGGGTCCCCGCTATGGGAATTAACCCCAACAATCGGTGCATGATCCGTAAACAAATTATTTCTGGAAAAATGTTCCATAATAATCCGGATTACATCACTTTCTTTAATTTCTATTTTTTCCCGAATTGATTCCGCAATAAAACGAAAAACAACTTCATACGCCTCCCGTGTATGAATTGCTGCATCAAGATGGTTTTGAAATTGTTTTTGGTTTAAGCATGATTCAAAAACTTGAATCAAATCACCGGAAGAAACGACATCAACTCCAAGAGATTTTATGAATTCAATAGTCCCAGCATCAACTCTCGAAAGATACGGAATGGCATTATTCGGAGAATATTCCATTGCAATTCTTTTTTTGCCCGCCAAAACTGTTTTTAAGGATGACTCTAATTCCTGCCATCGAAGATAAATTTTTGAAATGCCTGGGTAAGAAGCAAGTGCGGTAGGTTCGATCTTATGATTAATTTTTACTGGATCACCGCTTGCAGGAATAAAATAAAACCAGCGTCTTGAGAGAAAAAGCTTTTCGGATAGCCCAAGCACCCGCCTTGCCAAAGGATTGCAAAAACGAAAATCATAAAGCAACCACCCATCAAAATTGAATTCTTTCAATTTTTCCTGTATCTTTTCAAGCGAAAACATTACACACCTGCAATCTTTTAGAAGTAAAATTTAGAACACGATCAACATAGGTTATAATCTAAAGTAATTGTTTGATTTAACCCTTAATTTTAAATATTGAAATTAGATTATCATGGATATGGATCAATTCAATCTTGAACTTTCAGACCCAAGCCATCAATTCCACATAATGCACATGGAAATTGCACTCGAAGAAGCTCGTCTTGCCGAACAAGAAGATGAAGTCCCCGTTGGGGCTCTGATTGTGTCTGCCAAAGAAGGAATTATCGCCCGGGCACACAACCAAAGAGAACTCCTTAAAGATCCAACTGCGCATGCGGAGATGATTGCAATCACTCAAGCAGCGCAATTTTTACAATCCTGGCGACTAGAAAACTGCATTTTATATGTTACCCTCGAACCTTGCCCCATGTGCGCTGGGGCTATTGTCCAATCGCGTATACCTTGGGTTGTATATGGCTGCATGGATCCCAAGGCGGGAGCCTGCCATTCCCTTTTTAATCTTTTAAATGATCCTAGGCTAAACCATCGAAGTAGGGTTGTTACCGGCGTGCTTGAAAATGAATGCTCCAGCATTCTTTCTGAATTTTTCCAGAAAAAAAGGCATAACCGTAAAGGTTTTCCCAAATTGTGATAATCGCAAGATATTTTAAATTTTAAATTATCAAACTTATTACGCATTTTTAATCCTGTGGTAGATTTCATTTGTTACCATTTTTAAAAGGGATTTTGTAAATGCGAACTTTCTACCTTACCTTAATCTTGTTCATCTGCGGGTATACTGCAGAAGCGGCAGACAATCTCCGGGTTTTTTCCCAACCCGAAATCCCTTCCCAAGAAGTTCTTGATAGGCTTAACCTTAAAATGATGTGGCGGGCATTCTCACCCATGGAAGGAAAGCGGGATGGTTATCACGATATTCAAATTTCAGAAAACCAAGTTATAGCCCAAACTCGAAGTGGCACCGTTATTGTTTTTAATTCAGAAACAGGCGAAGTGGTTTGGAAATCTCATTTTGGGAAACCTTATCAAGTATTTTACAACATTGCTTTCAATGATAAATTTGTTTTTGCTGTGAACGAAAATGATCTTTACGCTCTTGATAGAAGAAACGGCAACATTGTATGGCAATCAAGCTTTGGAATATCAATTTCTGCCCCACCAACAGTAGATAAGCACCATTTATATCTATCAGGATCAAAATTGTTGATGTCCCCGATAACGATGCTGAAGCTGATGCTTTAGCTCCCGCATTTGGTTCAAGCACATCTCGATCGAGAGGCCCTCAACCAAAAATCATTTGGGAATTTCAAACCCGACTGATTTTAAATTACCCACTATTGGTCACTGATGAAATTGTTTCTGCTGTTGGTATTAAAGGCGACTTGGTAGCCCTCAATAAGCATTCAGATTTAAGCCACACTACCCTTGAATCAAACCAAGGTTACTCTGCCGACAAACCTGTTATTGTTCCACCTTCCCTCTATGAATCTATTGCCTATATCGGTTCGATGGATGCATGTTTACATTCTTTTGATTTGCAATCAGGAAAACTTCTTTGGCGCTACACAATTGGAAGCACGGTTCATCATCGCCCATTTATTACTGATAGCGAAATATTTGTAACCGGTGAAAGAAACGGATTGGTGAAATTATCTCGTGAAACTGGTTTACCTATGTGGAACATCAGTAATGGAAACCGATTTACACCATCACAAGAAAAATCTGATCGCCTAATTGCGGCAAATTCCAAGTTTCTTTACACCCTTGATCGAAGCGGCAGAATGGTGATCATCGATCGAAACAATGGTGCATATTTAACTACCTGGGATATTCACGATTTTGTATTTCCAGTTGTAAATCGAACTAACGACAGGCTTTTTCTTGCTGCAAACAATGGGTTATTAATCTCCATGCGTGACAGAGATTTTGTTAAACCCGTGCTGCATGTTAAAAAATCTATTGAAAAAAGTTCAGATTCGGTGCCTACGATTGATGCACCAGCCCCAAATGACAACATCAAAAAAATACTCGAGACCAAAATAAAAGAAGATGAAGGGGTAGAAAAACCTCTTCAAGAATTGCTTGACGAATTAACAAAAAAATACAATGTTAAATTTGAAATCAACAAAAAAGCATTCGCAGCTATGATGATTGACGATGCTGACAAAAAACCTGTAAAAGCTTCAGCCGCTGATAATATTCCTTTTGCAGTATGGCTAACTGGAATTTTAGATCCTATAGGAATTACTTACCAACCGGTTGAAGACACTATTCTTTTGTTTCCCGCAGCTAAACCAATGAAAGATAAATAATTACTTGCTGGTTCCAGAAGTTTGAAATATCTTTTGAAAGAACCCTTGGTTTTGATCTTTATCTGATGAGTTATGCAAATATTTTGCCCACACCTCATAATTCGCAGGTAAATTCTTACCTGTTATCGTTTGTAATGAATCTCTGCAACAATTCACCAATGCGACATCTTGTTCACTTTGTAGCACTGATAACAAGCATTCTGAAGCTTGATATTCCTTATATTTTCCTAACGCCTTGGCAGCAATAATTCTTTCATCAACTTTTTGTTGGCGATCCTGTTCAGAACCAACAACTGCTGGTTCTTTTAACACTTTAACCAGTAACTCTAAACCGGATGGCGTTCGTACATCGCCTAATGAATTCAGAACTTGGCATTTAATGACCGTGGCTGTCTCGGGATTAAAATTTGAAGCTCGATAGTAAGCATCTTTCAATACTTCCGAGGTTCGCGAATCCTTGAATGTGCGAAGTGTTGATATTGCTTGAAGCCTGCATATTGCTTGTCGGTCGATTAATGCTGCATCTGAAAGTATTTTAAATACCTTTTCTTGCTCTTCTGCAGTTCCATTATTTGCCAATGGTTCTTTAAGGGAAGCAAGAGCAACAGATCGTTTATCCCCATCTACACTCTTTTCTAAAACCACCAAAGGAGGATCAGAGGGCATGAATAAATTCTTAATTCGAAATTCTCTACTGGTAACGGAATCCCACAATGAAGCACAACCCGGAGCAGCAATTAACAACCCAATCAACATGGATCGCATTATAATTCTCTTGCATACTCGTTTTTGATAAAAAACCATGTTTGTTTACCAACTTATTATGTTATTTCACCCACAATGTAAAAATCCCCAACTACAAGCGAACCAAATAGCCTTGATAACATTTTTCTTCAATACGAGTTTATAGCTTTCTTAGCAAAATCATTCTCAACCTACTTGACACCTTTCCCCTAAAATACCGGAACTAACAAAATTTGATCATTTAATCAAAATTTAACGCCTTCCATCGAAATCCCCGTAAATACATGCAATAATAATTATTATGGAAATCGATGAATTTACTGGCTTGGTTCATTTAACCCAAAGACTTGGCCTTATCACTCCTCCTATTGCAGAAGAAGTGCTGGCACATATTAGGTCGGTGAATAGTAATTTTATTGATCCAAAAATTCTCACCCAAAATAACCACCTAACCGATTGGCAGATTAGAAAAATAATTGCAGGCGATGGAACCATGCTTTTGTTTAACGGTTACCAACTTCTTTCGCCCGTTGGACTAGGCAATTTGGGCCGTACTTACAAAGCAAAGAACATAGATACTGGTGAAATTGTTGCATTAAAAGTACTACGGAAAAGACACTCTAGCAATAATGGTGAAACTTTAAAATTTCTGCGACAAGGAGAAATTCTTAAAGACATCAACCACCCCAATATTGTAAAAACTTTGGATTTATTTCCCGGAACTAAAAACATACCACCTTATCTTGCACTGGAATGGGTCAAAGGAGGATCCGTTTACGACTGGCTAGAAATCAAAACATTTCTAAGTCTCCCTGAAGCATGTTTAATTATGGAAGATGTTATTAAGGCTTTTTTATATTTACAAAAAATAGGTATATCACACGGAAATTTCTCAGGAGCAAAAGTTCTACTTGATAATACATCACATCCTAAAATCAACAATTTTCGTTTTGCTTCAATTTTTGATCCCACATCAGGCCAGATTAAAAACCAAAATTCTTTGTCCTTTGATTATGCGGGATTAGAAAAACATTCAAGCTCATCTTCATCCCCTACGCAATCAGATATATTTTTTGCAGGTTGTCTTTTCTATCACCTTCTTACAGGAAAAACTCTGCTTCCAGGATCATTTCAAAAAAGAAAAGAAATGTATAACAGCAATAAATTCAAGCTTCTATTCAACACGGAATTTGAAAAAACATTACCATCGGAAACTTTGCCTATCATCAAGAACATGATTTCAATCGATCCAAAAATGCGTTATAAGGATTTCCTACAAGTTCAAATCGCAATTCAGTCCATTCGAAAAAAAATCCAATCAGAATATGGTGTTAATCCAGCAATGGACGGTTCCACAATATTTTTGGTGATCCGCAGCGATAAAAAAAGACAATTGATTAAAGCATATATGCAAAACAGGGGATTTAGAATTTTGCAGGCAAACAACCTTGAACAGGCCCTTAACGTTTACAGTCGTGAATCTTTCAGGCACCTTATTATTGAATTAGACAACTATCTTTCTATCAAAGAAACTTTTGCAAAAATGATCACTGAATCAGAGTTACGCAGGCGATTCCTTCATACTGTTTTCTTAATGGGCAAAAAAAAACTAATGCATATTCCTGCAAGGCATGGAAACACCTTCATCGAAACTCCCATTGATTTTTCATTGGTCATGGAAAAAATAATGCTTCATGAAAAAACATGAATCAGAGAACTGGAAGCGATCGTCCAAGGTGCGAAATTAAGAACTTCATATCTTCCCAAACTTCTTTTTTCTTTTCAGGATTCCGTATTAAATATAACGGATGATAAGTACATAAAACTTGGATCCCTTTCCAATCGTAAAATTTGCCTCTTAATTTGTTGGTTGGTATTTTAGTATCAAGTAGATTTTCTGCGGCACAAGACCCAAGACAACAAATCACTTTTGGTTTTACCAATGCCAAATGTTTTTCAAGAAACCCGCGACAGTTGGAAATTTCTGTTAGCAATGGCAATCGTTTATCAGGCGGTTTGCAACTAATAATATTTAGAAAATAAACCTCATCCCGAGATAAGCCACAAGCCTTAAGAATTTTATCTAACAATAAGCCATCTTCACCAACAAATGGAATTCCTTTTTCATCTTCAGTAATCCCAGGTGCTTCACCAACAAAACAAATATCGGGTTCTATTTTACCAATGCCAAAGACTGTGTTTTTTCTTGTTTGGGCAAGTTGCGGGCATTTTACACAAGATGCAACTTCATCTTTAAGCTGCTGCAATAATAATGTTTTCTTTTCCAGTGAGTGCTGCGATGGAATTACTGGGGCAGGGGAGGTTACAACAACATTCTGAGTTACTGCCATACTTTCCAAAGGTAACTGCTCATGAACTATGGGCACCCTAGCTTGAAAATTAGAATTATTACTGTTTTCGAGCCACTCAATACCCGAAACCTTTAGGCATTCCAGATGCGTTTTAATTTGTTTATGTAACTCACTTAAAGAAATATTCTGCACGCATCCACTCCAAGACTTAGCAACAGCTTTTTAATAGCCTATTAAATAATAGTTCATTGTTTATTTTATATTTTAGCAACGGCTTGGGCCTGAATTTCTGGAAAAACATTATGCAAAAAGATGATATTTTCAATATCGGATTAATCCAGATGGTATGCCAGCAAGATTCTAATTCGAATCTTGAAAGGGCTCTTGCTGGTATTGATGAAGCTGCATCTAAAGGGGCGCAGATTATTTGTCTGCAAGAACTTTTCCTCACACCTTATTTTTGCCAAGTCCAAGATCCCGCTTTATTCGAACTAGCAGAACCTATTCCGGGGCCTACCACGGATGCTCTGGCGCTTTGTGCAAAGAAAAACCGTTGCGTTGTTATTGGGTCGGTTTTTGAAAAACGGGCCCCAGGCCTTTATCACAACACTGCTGTAGTTATTGGCCCAGATGGAAACATCATTGGTATTTATCGCAAAATGCATATTCCTGATGACCCTCTTTTTTACGAAAAATATTATTTCACACCAGGAGATCTTGGTTTTAAATCCTTTAAAACCCCTTTTGCCGAAGTAGGGGTTCTTGTTTGCTGGGACCAATGGTACCCAGAGGCTGCAAGGCTTACCGCTCTTGAAGGCGCAGAAATTATTTTTTATCCCACCGCTATTGGCTGGCATTCTCATGAGAAAGAAATCTACGGTAAAGCACAAGCAGAGGCTTGGCTTACAATGCACCGATCCCACTCGATCGCAAACGGGGTATATGTTGCAGCAGTAAACCGGGTAGGTTTAGAAAAAAACAGTTCTGGCGGGAGTTTAGAGTTTTGGGGAAATTCACATGTATTAAACACTTACGGAGGCTATCTGCATCTTTCAATTGAGCAGAAAGACGAAGTAATAGTTACAAGCTGTTCTAGGAAGATGATCGAGGAAACGCGCAGGAATTGGCCCTTTTTTCGGGATCGAAGGGTTGATTTTTATAAAGGAATATCAAACCGCTGGAATAGCAAAACCACGCTATGAGTTCGTTTTTTCTTAGAAGTATTACTAATCAGTCAAAATTTTTGATGTCGAAGTGGATGTTTAAATATAGCAGGGGTTTTGGGCGAAAACCCCTACCGATTTAGCATAGAACTCTTAAATGTAAAAAAAGTAACGGCTCCTGGGCAAAAAGCCTTCACTTAGTCTTAGCAATTAAACTTCCATTGCTATATACTTGTTAAGCAAACGCCATGCCAACAAATAAGAAAAATCAAATATGAGTATTAGAGGCAATTTGTAAGCATTATAGATTGTTGTAGTAAGCCAAAAAACAAAACACCAGCCGGAAAACCCGACTGGTGTCGAAAAAACCGACTACTAAGTGATAGGCTAGTTTTGATTTCCAAAATCCCCCTTAGAAGCCCTCCAGGCACTATGAATATGGTTTGCTGGGTTTCCACTAGCATCAGCTTGCATATTTATAAACTCAATTAAAAAATCAGGGCCTTGAAGCCTATAGGTGTAGGGGTCACCTGGTTTTGATTTGTCCAAAGCATAGCTAAAATCAATTTTTGCAAAATCAGAGCAAACGAGTCTTGCTGCTTCTTTTTCAGCAAAATCTTTCGGGAAGCGATTAGAATAAGCACGGATCATTTCTTGAACGATTTTCTTCTGTTCAGGATTTAGTGCGCCAGATTCCAACCCTTTCGAAAAAGTAGGAGCCACTGATTTCCCTTGTTCAATTTCTGCAAACAACTTTTCAGTAAATGCAACTTTTTTTTGTTCATCAGAAAGGGATGCAATCAGTTTCTTTGCAAAATCTTCGGTTTCGGGAAGGGTGCGGAGTCCTTTTTTATCACCATTTAATACTAAAGCTGGATTGGCACCAAAAAAAGATGGGGTCGCGCTAACCACTTTATTGCCTTCGATCACAAAGTTCAAGGAAAGATGGTGGCCTTCAAAACGCCATCCCCATTTTTTCCCTGCACCAGGGGTTCCAAAAACAGAGACAAAGTACCACTCAGAACTTCGAACATTGGTACCATTTTTCTCGTTTTCCTTTAACACTTGCTCAAGGCCCATGATCCCACGAACTCGGGAATAACCCTCTTTGCTGGTACCAGCTTGCACCATACTCAGAGCAAGTTGCTTTTGCTCGCCGGACATTTCTTCCATACGCAAGCCTTTTCGCGTAGGGTTTTTAGCTTTATCTTGTAGTGGCACAAAGTTCCAATTAGTTCTCTCCGAGTCCTCAAAAGTAAACAATGCCTTCTTTTTCTGTTCCGCAGAAAGGGTTGCAGAAAACTCATCAACAGCTTTAGCCATTGCACCCGCAGTTTGCAGATTGGTATCCGCATTGGATATATATGCCGCGATAAGCACTATACCGGTACAAAAAACCAAACCGGTTTTAATCCATAACTTGTTATGCGAAGGGGAAACCATTTATATTACTCCAGAAAAAATCAGCTATTAAAACAAATAAAAAACGATTTATGGAAACGAAATTTCTTTCACTTCGTAACGAAGCGTACCTTTAGGAACCTTGAACGAAACCATGTCACCACACTTCTTACCCAACAAGGCCTGACCGCGTGGACTAGAGGACAATATTTTATTATTGTCGTAATCTTCATCCCCGGGACCTACAAGCTCATATGTTTCATGCTCACCAGAGTCTAAATCTTTGATAACAACTCGGGCGCCAAACACAACTTTATCCGAAGGCAGACTGCTCATGTCCACAATAAGTGCACGGGCTAGTTTATCTTTGAGTGCATCAACTCTGGCCTGCAGCATACCCTGATCTTCTCGGGCAGCATGGTATTCGGCATTTTCGCTGAGATCGCCCAAAGCACGCGCATCGGCAATACGCGTAGCAATTTCGATCATTTCCGAATTCTGCATTCGGTTTAACTGGACCAACAAATTTTCATAACCCTCTCGGGTCATCGGGACGCGTTCTATTGTCATTTCTTCACCACATACAAATAATTACCACTTGCGGAATAACACTCCGCATCATGGTTTAAACAAAAACGTTATTAACTAAATTATATTAAATAGCAAAAACGAAGAAATTGCTACCTTTTATTTAAAACCCGACAATATTGTAAATCTTGGAACACTTCTGCTCCATAAGGGAAAATGTCCTGCATGAGTATAAATGCAAAAAACGTTAAAATATTGATAAAAATTGAGTATGCGGCATTGATTTTACAAAAAACCATGCGAAACTTGGTTTGTAGCTTTATTTCTTAGGATTGAATTACGATGAAGAAAAAATCAAAAAAAGATGAAGCAAAAGTTTTAGGGTTTGTTGGATTGGGCCTAGATAACAAGGACGACCACCAGAGAATAACCAATTGTGAGCATTTCTATTTGGTGGGTGGATCTGAAGAAACCCACGAAAGAATGCAAGATACTGCCATTCGTTTTTCTGAATCATTAGAAAAAAAAGGCAAAAGACTCGAAGACACTTGCCCCCAAGAAGCGATTGATTTGCTACGCAACTCGATGCGAGACTAAGAATCCCTCCTTAGACTTATCCCCCTTAAAAAACGAGAATTGTTCATGCAAGTAATTAACATTGCAAAGCTTGTATTTTTTCTAGCATTGCCAGCCGGAATCGCATTATTTCCGACTCAATCCTTTTCTCAACAAGATATCGCAACAAAACAAGGAAAAGAAATAAATTTCAAAGAAGAGATTTCTAATCTTTTGACAAAAAGAACCCTTCTAACAAAAGAACTGGAATCCATTAAAAAAAGCAAAGGATATGAGAACGATTTACCTGATATAGAAATTTATATCAAAGCGATTGATTGGCTTGTTAGAACCAAAGATTTTGATCAAAAAGACACATTCAAAAAAGCGAATTTTATCGCAGACCAAGGAATCGCCCGGGCTTTAAAACTTCAAAACAATCAAAAACCTTGGTTATCAACTTTTAATACACCTCAAGCTAGGGCTTATCGCTCCGCCATTGATAATTCACTGCAAGCGTATGCAATCATTTATCCAAAAGATTTTGGTTCAATTAAAACAAAGAAATACCCTTTACACCTAGTACTACATGGCAAGAACGAAAAGTTAAATGAAGTGAATTTTCTTTATGAAAACAGGGGTGAGAAACCGCTTTCAGTTGATCAGGATTTTATCCAGATTTCGATATATGGAAGGGGAAATAATGCATACCGCTGGGCAGGGGAATCTGATCTTAATGAAGCCATACAAAACTTTACAGAACAAGAAAAACGCCTAGGAAGGGACCACTTAATTGATAGTGCCCGTTTTGTTGTTCGAGGTTTTTCTATGGGGGGAGCTGGAACTTGGCATCTGGGTTTGCATCAACCGGATCGCTGGTGCGTGATGGGGCCGGGGGCAGGCTTTACAACGACGCATGGTTATGCTCCAAATTTGCCTACCAAACTTCCTGATCAACAAGAAGCTTGCTTGAGTATTTACGATGCCTATCTTTATGCTGAAAATGCATTCAATATTCCGGTGGTTGCCTATTCAGGCGAGATCGACAAACAAAAACAAGCTGCAGACCTCATGGAAAAACACATCAAAAGTTTTGGCTTGCCGATGGAGCACTTAATCGCTCCGGGGTTGGAACATAAATTTCCACCTGAATGGCAACAAAAAGCATTTGCTGCTTATGCGCCACATATTGCTAAGGGCAGGGCACCTTATCCGGAAAAAATCAAATTCGTAACCTATACCCTCAAATATGCGAAATGTGATTGGATTGAGATTTTAGGATTAAAAAAGCACTACATTCGATCCAGAGTTGAAGGGTCATTTAACGGACAAAGCTACCAGTTGCAAAGCGAAAACATTACAAAAGTAGCGATCAGTTTACCATCCGACAAAAGTAAATCCAGCCTACTAAGCAAATCCATTGCTATGGTTTTTGATGGGCAAAAAATCTCCGCTACGCCAATATTAGTGGATGGTGCAATGAAAATAATTCTGGAAAAAGATGACAAGAACATCTGGTCAATGGCTGCTCCAAAACCAGTGGCAAATAAGGCTAAAGTTCCAGGCTTACAGGGGCCGATCGACGATGCTTTTACCAAGGGGTTTTTGTGCGTGACTGGGAGTGGCACTCCATGGAATGAGGTTGCGCACAAAGCATCACTTCAAGAACTTGAACGATTCAAAAAAGATTGGGAATTGTTTTTCAGAGCGGAACTTCCCATTAAAAAAGATTCCATGGTAACCACCAATGATCTTGAATCAAAAAACATCATTCTTTTTGGAGATGGGGGCTCAAATTCATTAATTGCAAAGGTTCTGCCATTGGCACCAATCCAATGGAATAAATCTTCAATACTTTTAAAAAACAAATCCTTTAATAGTGCGGAACATGTGCCCGCATTCATCTTCCCAAGCCCATTTTCCAGTAAAAACTATGTGGTCATCAACAGCGGACATACTTTTCGCACAGAAGATTTAAAAGGAACTAATGCGCTTTTATTTCCGCGTTGGGGAGATTATGCGATTTTGAAAATCTCACCTGCAATGCCCATTAAAACCGAATTACAAGAATCAGGGATTTTTGATGAGTTTTGGAGTTTAACAGAACAAACAAAATGACAAAATTAATGATCGTCATGCACAAACCGGGGCACTGTATATTTGAAAAGACCGGATTAATCGATATTTTTAGCCCACTTCAAATTTATTCTTTCACATGATTTTTCCCTCTTAATTCCTATTCCATTAGAATAAGAGGAAACATTTGTGGTATTAATGCAAGCGATTTAAAATAGCAGGCAATTATAAGTGCTATATTTTAAAAATTATATCGGGCTCCATTTAAAGGAAAACATCAATGGATATGGACAAACTTGTTTCGCTTTGCAAAAGAAGAGGCTTCCTTTTCCAGTCGAGTGAAATTTACGGCGGCCTTAATGGATTTTGGGACTATGGCCCCTTAGGAGTCGAATTAAAACGAAACATCAAGGAAGCTTGGTGGCAGGATATGATTTCAGGCCACAATGAACTTCTTATCAGCAACGGGGCCCCCTGTGAACACCAAATGGTTGGTATTGATTGCAGCATCATCATGCATCCTCAGGTTTGGAAATGTTCGGGCCATTATGATTTATTTCATGACTTCATGGTCGATTGCAAGGAATCAAAAAAACGCTATAGGCATGATCAGGTCAGGGGTCGATGGGCTCTTGCCAAAGAACAGCGAGTATTTATTGCAACTCAATCTGGCGGGGAGGAAGGGCTTCAAGAAACGGAACAAAAGGCCTTAAAGTTCTTTAATCTGCGCGCAAAATCATTAGAGGAAATATCTTGGGATGGGCCTTTGGTTTCACTCATTACTATTACCGATTTCGACAAAGTTCTGGGGCCGGATGCAAAGGCTATCGGCACACTTACCCCACCACGCGAATTTAACCTAATGTTCAAGACCATTGTTGGGGCTATGGGAGGCGAAGAAAGCTCCGCGTTTCTAAGGCCCGAAACTGCTCAGGGAATTTTCGTAAACTTTAAAAATGTCGTCGATTCAACCAGAGTTAAAATCCCATTTGGCATTGCCCAGATTGGTAAAAGCTTCCGAAACGAAATTACTCCTCGCAACTTCACATTTAGATCCCGTGAATTCGAACAAATGGAAATCGAGTTTTTCTGTCACCCAAGCCAATCACCCGAATGGTATAAATATTGGCGCGACCGCAGATACAAATGGTATACCGATCTTGGCTTATCTTCTTCCAGATTACAATTACGCGACCACGACAAAGACGAATTAAGCCATTATTCCTGCGGGACCGCTGATATTGAATACGCATTCCCCTTTTTACCCCCAGGCGAATTTGGCGAACTTGAAGGCATTGCCCATCGTGGCGATTTTGATCTTAAGAGCCATATGGAAGGCAAATTAGTTCGTTCTGGTGACGAACTAGTAGTCGAGCTAGGTGAAGACGGAAAACCAAAACACCGTGGTTCTGGCAAAGACCTGCGATACTTTAATGACCAAACTCGTGAACGATTTATCCCCCATGTGATCGAACCTTCCGCTGGCGCAGACCGAGGCACTTTGGCTTTCCTTTGCGAAGCCTACTTCGAAGAGGAAATCGAAGGCGAAACCAGAGTTGTCTTGCGTTTAAACCCTAGAATCGCCCCTGTCAAAGCAGCTATTTTCCCGCTCGTCAACAAGGATGGTATGCCTGAAAAAGCGAAGGCTATCTATGGCGATCTTAAAAAAGAATTTGCTGTATATTTTGATGATGGTGGAGCTATTGGCAGAAGGTACCGTAGGCAAGACGAAATTGGCACCCCGATTTGCATCACCGTCGATGGCCAAACCAACCAGGACGATACGGTTACCTGGCGAGACCGGGATACTCTCCAACAGAAACGCATTCCCATCCAAGGCCTGAAGGATGAGTTGCGAAACTTATTGAAATCTTAGGTTCTAGGGCTTTTTGTGTAACCTTAAGGCATCTAGCGTCTGCTCGATGTCTGCAGGCACAGGGGCCTTTATTTCCAATAGTTGATTCGTGCGCGGATGCTTAAAACGCAATCGAAATGCATGCAACGCCTGACGCCCAAGAAGCAAGGAATCTTCTTCATCTGGCAGATTCGGAAGGAAGCTTTTCAAGTGAATACTATCGCGCCCACTATAGATTTTATCGGCTAAAACTGGGTGTCCGATACTTCCCAAATGCACCCGAATCTGATGAGTCCGCCCGGTTCTGGGTTGCACTCGCACATAGGTATAACCTTTGAATCGCTCGATCACCTCATAATAACTACAGGCATCTTTGGCGTCTTCATTTCCCACGTCATTAGTTACGATCATTTTCACCCGATCGCTCGGGTGATGTGCAATTTTCGCCTCGATGTAATCGGTATCTCTTTCTATAACACCCGAAGTAATTGCTATATATTCCTTAAAAACTTTCCGCTGCTCAAACAACATTGATAATTCGCGATGCGTTTGCTCATGCTTAGCAACAAGAATAACGCCGCTCGTATCCCGATCAAGCCTATGAACAATCCCAGGCCTATAATCTCCATTGATTGTACTTAATGTCTCAAAATGATATCGCAAAGCATTTACAAGAGTCCCACTCCAATGGCCTTTAGCTGGATGTACAACCATATTTGGGGGCTTATTAATTACTGCAAGGTATTCATCTTCGTAAACAACATCTAAGGGGATATTTTCGGCCTGAGGTGCTGAACGCGTCGCGACAGGAGGTATTATTTTGATGAAGTCGCCATGCTTGACTCGATAGCTCGACTTGGCTATTTTCTGATTAACAGTAACCCCGCCGCCTTCTATCACCCGTTGAACAACAGCCCGGCTATAGTCGGGGAATTGCATGACAAGAAATTGATCTAGTCTAAAATTTTCAAGCCTTATTTTGGCATGAACATCGATTTCGCGCGGGGCAGGAGGCAGAGCTTCAGCATCAGGAGTTTCGATTTCTGCAAATTCAGTTTCATCCGTATCAACGTCATCAATTGGTTCAAATTCATCCATTATAATTAATCAAAATTCTTGTAGAAAGTCGCCAAATCAACTTGGCTATCTTGAAGATTTTTCAGGTATTTAACCGCAAGGGTGCCAGCACCAGTTTTGTCGCCCAACAAACTAGCTTCAGTGTAGTAATCTTTAGCTTTATCAAAGTGCCTGAGGGCCTCGTGGCCTTTTCCAGCATTAAGAAGAGATTGCGCCTTTAATTCAGGAATCAACAGGGGGTCCTTAACAACCTTTTCATAAAGTTCGATAGCTTTTTCAATATTGTTCGTTGCTTCTTTTTTAATCTCGAGGTTGGTGCTTGCAAAAAGAGTCATCCCTTGTGCAAGCAAAACTCTAGCAGCTTCCACTTGTGCGATTAAAGCTTGGCTTGTACCTGAATTTTTTTGAGCAAACTCTTGAAGCACTGCAGATTGCTGACTGAACCCCAGACCTGCCCAACGCTTCGATTCTTCTTCTAAAGCATTATTTGAAACCGTGCTTACGGTAAAATAAACTGCGCAAAGCAAAATAATAGAAATAGCAGCAACAATGATTTTCTTTCCATGGATTTCTGCAAAATCCGCAAAGGACATCCTCATGGAATGATGTTCAACTAACTGCTGATGGGGTTGCTCTTGTGTAGTCATTCCTTCTCCAAACAATTTGAACTGATTAAAGTTCTAATGCCTAATTACAATAAAGTTGTTATATGGAAAATATAAAGGGGATTTAATGAAGGGTCAATCGCAAGCAATGCAGAATAGGTTAATTCTTTTCAGGTAACTGAGCTTCATAACCAACTTTTTTAACTGCTTTTGCGAGAGTGTCTGCTTCCATCATTGCCTTGGAACCGCCTACACCTGCCCGAACAAGGGCAACATACCAAAAGCGCAACCTATCCCTCTGAGGCAATTCTGTAGATTTCAAACCAAGGGTTTCAACATCATCGGGATTCCAACGGCTCTTTTTTAATTTTTCGGAAACTTGCTTAAAAGTTAATCCGTTGGACACTACTTGGCCACTTTCATCCGTAATACGGTATGCAACCAATAAGTTAAGCAACCCTAAAAATCTTCCTAGATGGAGAGATTTAGTTTTTACTTCTAACAAAAATTGATCAATAGAATCCATGAACTTTTCAATTCAGCAAAATCACCTGTCACAAATCAACCGCCGACGATTCGGAATATAAAAGCAATTTGCAACTGTTTAACAGCGTAGCATAAGACCACAATCATAAATATAGGGAATACTGGCAATTTAACCGCTTTGTACTAAATATGCCGATTTTAACTGAATGCCCCATGTTTTCATTCGTTTTAGCAGCAAAATAAAAACCTTATTTCTATGCTTTGACAAAATATTTAGTCAATTAAGCATAACATTTGTCAGCTGAAGAATCCCCAAAAGGTATTTTTTTTCGCTGCTAAGCTTCTCAATCTACTTTTTAGGATTACCTTACATCAAGAATTATTGATTTCCACTTAGGAGGCCAGGATGGTCCAAGCTAACAAATACAGTTCATCAAACCTTTATGAATTAAAGTCGAATTTTCCAAAACTCCCTGAAATTCGTATCCATGATAATTCAGACCGGAGTTTATATCATCTTTTCGACACATCAAAAGAAAGTATATTTGGCATTAACTTAGCTAAAAACTGCCCCTTTCAGCCTTCCCACCCAGGCTTAAACACCAACTTTCAAATGCTTGATTACAGTTTGCCTCGGGATGCAGAACAAAAAACGGATTGGGAAATAAAATTGAGCAAAACAGTACCAGATGCAATTTTAATAGGCCAAAACTACGAACCCTTTAGCTCCTTTGAAAAAACACGAACACTTGCAATTGCGATGGGGAAGTTCTTGGCAAATCAAGGATTCAAGATTTGGTATCAAACCCGAGCAACCCTGGATCTCGAACTCTTTGAAACCTTGCTTTATTTAGAAGAAAGTGTGCAACTCCTATTACCATTTCACACCTTAAACGATCGGATCGCAAAATTAATCGAGCCTTTTTCCCCAGCTCCAAACACTAGGCTTAAACAGGTAGAAACGCTAAAGAACTTAGGGATTCCATTTGAAATATGTATAGATTCGCTTATTCCTGGCTTAAACGACACCAAAGCCAACCTTTTCCCATTACTTGAATCTCTCGCAGAAAAAGGCGTAAAAAGAACCACCGTTTCATACATGCACCTTCCCATAGGGTTTCGTTCTAACCTAAACAAACAAAAGCCTCAAATGTTTTCCATGTGGTCGACTGGAGTTGACTTCGAATTTGCTGGCCTAGGTTTCCGAAAGTTACTCAATGCAAGCTACCGCAAGGCAAAATATGCTGAAATCATGGCATGGGGTAAGGAAGTAGGTATTAAAATCGCTGTAGATGGGATTGCAAACCCCGACTTGGCACGAAAATCTCTACCAGATACCCAAAGTATTACATCAAATCTTAAAGAACGGTATTTGGCACTTTCAACCAAGTAGCAAAAAGCATCTAAAATTTTATCTTATTCAATCTCCAGTCTTGGTATAACTACTCAATTGAATTTGATGAATTACAGTAATTTTTAAACGGCAATTAAAATGGCAAATGGCATCGAGAAGAGCAATAACGATCAGGTATACCAACCCGCTAACACTCTTTATTCACGGACTTTCATTGCGCTATTGATTGCACAGTTTCTTGCTGCTTTCAATGATCAAGCAATTCATGCTTCCGCAATGTTTTTTGCAATCAATAAATCGATTTTGAATGAAGCCCAAGCTATCTCCCTTATGCCCATTCTTTTTTATGCACCGTGGGCGATCTTTTGCACTTTAGCAGGATACCTTGCGGATCGTTACAGCAAGCAAAGCTCATTAATATTTTGGAAAATGGCTGAACTGCTAATCACCGCAATCGCATTACTTGGGTTCTGGCTTGGTAATCAAGACTACGATGAAGGCCCATGGATTGTACTTTCAACAGTATTTCTCATGGGATTGCATAGTGCTTTTTTTGTACCTGCTAAATATGGCATCATGCCAGAAATCCTAAAATCGCACCTGCTTTCAAAGGGCAACGGCTTGCTGGAATCCCTATCGTTTCTTGCGGTGATCTTGGGCACAGTTTTTGGCGGAGTATTATCTTATCACTTCAAAGGGCAGGAATATTGGATAGGCATCATTCTTTTCATTCTTGCAGCAATTGGCGCCATCGCTAGCCTTTGGATCGAAAAAATCCCCGCTGCAAATCCCGATCGAAAGTTCCCTCCCTATCTTTATCAACCTGTTTACGCCAATCTTAAAGAAATGTTCCGCTCGAGACCATTAGCTATAGCAGTAATAGGCATTGCCTTTTTCACGTTTATTGTCGCATTTAGCAGAGCCACTATTTACATGCATGGCGAGTCTCAACTTCCCAGATGGAGCGAACAAGAAACAAGTGTAATAGTTGGGATGGTTGCACTTGGAATAGGATTTGGCAGTCCTCTAGTGGGATATCTTTCGGGTGGAAAAATTGAAATGGGCCTTATTCCGATTGGCATCATAGGAATGGTTTTTGGTTTAATTAGCGAAGCGTTGTTTCTTGATCACCTTGGATTTCTTATATCCTTTATCATAACAACAGGCTTCTTTACGGGGTTTTATGTTGTTCCGCTTTTTACCCTTTTACAAGATCGCGCTCCAAAATCGAGCAAAGGCGATGTCATCGCCACAAGCAACCTCATCAATGTCACGGGGGCGATCCTTGCTTCTTTTTTATTCTTTATCATTGTAAAAATGGCGCATTTGTCTGGTGTTTGCCCAGAAATTCAACTTTTAAAAATAGCTGATGCCAAACTTGAGGCAATTAAATTCGACCATGGCAGGCCCGTAAGTTACGAACTTAGCATTACTAATATTGATGGTAACAAAACCGAAGCATCCTTCAAAACCTCTCCAACAACCGCCATTGATAATTTTTCAGAAGACGTGGTGGTAGGTGCAGCAATCGTAGAAAAATCATATCGCTTAGGGGGTATGGAACACCGAAAGCTTTACGAAAAAAACGAACGTCAGCCTGCAATTTTCGACAATCATTTTCTTCCGAGGTACCTTTTTCTTGTCGCTGCTTTTTTCACATTAGCCACTCTTATCATTATAAGAATCCGCATGCCTGATCTATTTCTAAGAACAATCCTTTGGGGGTTCTTCTTTTCAAAATACATTTTAAGAGCCCATGGTTTACACAATTTAAAAAGCCATGGCCCAGTTTTAATTGTTCATGAGGGAAACAACCTTGAAGATTCATATTTGATCCTGTCAGCAACCGACCGAACCCCAAGGAATCTTTTCCATGCAAATTTCTCTTCAGAAAACATCCCCGCCTTAATTAATCGGTTGGCAAAAAAACACAGTCTGGCCTGGTTGAATTCTAACGAATACTCCCCAGAGGAATTAACCAAGATACTTGCAAGATCCCGGAAAAACATTGCAAAACAGCACGCCATTTCACTTTCGTTAAACGGGCCTTGGATTAATGGCATACTCGAAATGATTAACGAATTGAATATCCCTGTGGTTCCTGTACTCATCTCACGCGAGCTAAATCCAACCACCAAGGCAAACAAACTCGTATATGTTAATTTTGGCAAAGAAATTAATTCAAAAGTGAATCTGGAATCGCTAGTCTTAGCCTGCAGGGAAATTAAAACCCCGTTTAACGGAGAGACTCAAGCGGTTTGATTCTCATTGCAGATATTGCAGGTAAAAATCCACCTACCATACCCATCGCTACCGCAAAAAGAATTCCACTAAAGATAAGCTTCATATCTACGGTAAGTCGAAGGAGGATGTTTTTACCACCGCCTGCACCACTACTCATAATACTACTTGCAGTAAAACCATCAGCAAAACTTCCGACAATACAACCCAATACACCGCCAAAAAATGAAAGCAGAATGGCTTCAAGAAAAAAGGAAACCAGTATTTGCCAAGGGGCAAACCCAACGATCCGCAACACGCCAATATCTTTGCTTCGCTGGCTAATCGCAGCAAACATCGTGTTCATAATGCCAAAAACACCACCGATGGCAACCACGGCTGCAACAAATAAGATCGCAACAAGAAATTGTTTATTGGTGTTGTTTAGTTTGTCATAGTAATCTGTCTCTACAAACGCCTGCAAAGCAGCTTTTTTAAAATTTTTGACAATATCTGTAGCAGTGGCATACGCAACTTCTTTGCTATCGGTTTTGATAACAAGAGTGGTGTATGTAACTTTGCCAAACCTTTCTGCAACAGTTTTCCATTTGGCACAGATTTCCGAATCAAAAGTCGAGCCACCTGAATCCATGATTCCTGCAACAACCCAATACTTATCACCCATATTAAAAACATCACCAACCTCAAGGCTGGGCTTCATGTAATCCGGCCCGATTTCCTTGGCAATACCCTGGCCTAAAACAGCTTCTGTAGCATTAACTTTTCGGGGCTCCTTACCAGGTTCTGAAACAGTAACTTCCCTAACACCACCGCCTGCATCCCCAGTGGAAAACCAGTCTCCAGACTTCAAAACCAGGTGATGCACTTTCCCGGATCTTGCAGGATCTAGAATGCCCCGGACCTGAATAAATCTCCTGCGCCTATCGCCTTTACGAGCATGCAAGGGAATAGGCTGATTAACAATCACATAAGTTTCCCAACTGGTAAGGGGTTTCCCCAATTCATCACGGCTTACACCCGGATTGAATTCAATCTCACTAACATCGCTATAGCCCAAGTTGCTGAAAATTTCATCGGTGGCGCCATCAGAAAGCACAATGATATTTTCAGGGTGGCCGCTACTCTCTGTCAATTTGTACATTCCATTAACAAAAGCAAGCATCACAATGAGAACGCCAATCACCATGGTGAAGGCGAGTGCGGTCATAAGAGAAATGGGCCAACGAACAATGAGATTTCGAATGCTGTAATTAATAGGAACCTTGCCCACCAAAGCCAGCAAAATAGTAATGCCGACAATAGAAATAAGCGAAATCGCCAGCATAGAAAAAAGACTCATATAAAGGCTCCGATATTACTTAAGAGGTTCTTGCAAATACTTCAGAAACCTTTACCCTGCAAGCAGAAAGAGAAGGAAGCAAACTGCCCCCCAGTGCGGTGCTAATTCCAATTGCAGGTCCCCACCAGATTGCATCAATGGGAATCATAAAAATCGGAAAGAACGCGATCGGGAATTTAATGCCACCAAACACATTATTGATAACCATCGTTGTCGCAATCGAACTAACCAAACCGCTAAATCCACCTACCATAACCGCTTCGCCAAGCACCAGAAAAAGAATTTGCATTGGCGTAAACCCAATGACTTTCATAACCGCGATTTCTTTCCTTCGTTCACGCACACTAATGCTGATTGCAACAGCAATAATCAGCGCCATCGTTGCAAGAATAAATGGAGCCAAAATCCATCGAAGTCCCCAAAGTAAATCGCGATAAGCATCTAGAAATGTAGATATACCCGAGGAAGCAGTTTCCACCTTCACCGCAGGGCTTGTAAAAGAGGGCGAATCAGTAATCTGTCGCTCAACTTTTTGAAAAACATCCTTGTCGGGAACCCTGATCCAAACCAGATTTAAATTCCGATTGGTCATGGGATGTTTCGAATTCGGATTTTTTCTGTTGTAGTCATCTAAGGAGTCGTTTAAATAATCACGATTTAAAATGGCACTTTGGTTGTAACGACCTTCCGGGAATGAACCTATGATTTCAACTTCAAGATCGATACCTTTATAATTAAAACTGGTTAGCTTGATTCGCTCTCCGACTTTTTTATTGATTGCCGCCAATCTTTCTGTTCCTACGATGATTTTGCGCTTGTCCTTTACCATTTCTTCGCAAAGCTTGTTGAGTTGATCCAATTGCGAGGCGCTATATTCTTCCATCCCGTCCATCATCTTGGTCATCTTCATGGGTTCCATGCTGAAGAAAAAGATAATGTTATCACGCGTTTTTTTCTCAGGATCAATGGTCGCACCATAGAACTGCCAAGTCATCGCATCAATAGTTTTATCAATCTTGTAATCCCCCTCTTGGCCTGGCGCACCTTCTGAAAGGCTAGCTTCATACGCATAAGGCATCTGGCTGGGGATCTGCCACTTCTCGGTAATTATCGCCTTGAAATCTTTTGCTTTTTCAGAAGTGACAAGATTTAAAAACCAAAGAACAGTCCAAACCAATGTGACTACAAACACCAAAACAATCGAGGCAATTGCAGTAAGGCTAGTTCGAATAATATTACGTCTAAGATTTAGAAACATAAGACGAAAGTAAAACAGGTAGCTATTAGCAAATATTATGACTGCTAGGAATGCGATCATTGCAAGAATCAAAGCCCCCAACTGCAGTGGGCTATCAAGTAATTCCAAAAGATACTTTTCAACATTATTCATGAATCTAATCCCTAATTGCCAGCATTGCCGGTGACATAAGAAAAGTTTCTGGAATCCTTGACGAGCTTGCCTTTTTCAAGTTGCAACACCCGCTGGGCTCGAGCCGCAGACCTTGGATCATGAGTAACCATAATGATGGTTTTACCCAAAGTTTTCTGCAGTACCCCCATTAAATCAAGAATCTCATCCGCAGACTTTGAATCCAAATCCCCAGTGGGTTCATCCGCAACGATTAATTCAGGATCGGTTACAATTGCACGAGCAATACCAACACGCTGTTGTTGCCCACCAGAAAGTTGACCAGGAATATGATTTATTCGCCCAGACAAACCAACAAGATCAAGAACATTCATCACTTGGACTTTTCGCTGAGCCCGGGTCATAGGCAAAAGAAGCAGGGGCAATTCAACATTCTCGTATGCAGTTAAAACTGGCAAGAGATGATAGAACTGAAAAACAAAACCCACATGCCGGGTTCGCCATGATGCAAGCATGGATTCACTCATCTTGCTAATCAGATTTTTTCCAACGGTAACAGTTCCACTCGTAGGCGTATCAAGTCCAGCAATGATATTAAGCAGAGTAGTTTTACCAGAACCACTAGGGCCCATAAGAGCCAAGAATTCTCCCGAATCAACCTCGAGTGTCAATTCTTCAAGGACATCAATTTTTTCACTGCCCCTGCTAAAACTTTTGGTAAGGTTTTCGACTCGAACAACAATATTTTCAGCCATGATCATCCTTTTTAAAATTCTTTACTTGGAAGATTGATCTTTCATAAAAGAAACAATCACACCCATATCGGGCTTTAAATAAACGCCCTCTTCTTCAGGAGAAACTTTAATTTTAACACGAACAGGTATCGCACCTTTACCGCGATCAGCGATTGGCATTAATCTCGAAATCGTACCCTCATAACCTTTAGGATGAACCTTCAAGAAGGGTGCATAATTTTGAAAAGCCTCTGGCATGACAAGGCATTTTTGACCTTTAAAAACCGAAGCTACATCCCGCTCTTGAATGGAAAGATCAACTTCAAGATCGGTGAGATCGGCCATTTCACAAAGCGAAGCAGAAATATTAAAAGCAGCAGGGTTGATAATATTTCCTTCTTCAGCTTTTTTAGTCAGAATAACACCTGAAACGGGAGCAACTATCACGCAATTATTAAGCCGCCATTGAGCCTTTGCCAAATCTGCAACCGCTTGATCGACCTCTGCTTCTGCTGCTTTGAGCTTCTCTTCCCTTGGCCCCTTGACCATTAAATCATAAGCAGATTTCAGCTTGCTACACTTACGTTCCACACCTTCAAAGCTAAAAGAAGCAACATCCATTTCCCGCTGTGAAAGTGAAGCAGAACCCGTGAGCCTGCGATTTCGAACTAAATCGGACCGTAATTGCTCAAGGTTTGAAAGGCATTCAAGATACTCTTGTTTTGATTGCTCGATTTCTTCAGGCCTATTACCATTTTTAATCTCCAGCTTTCTTTGAGTTGCAGCTTGCAAAACAGCTTTAGCCTTATCAAAATCAGCCTTGTAATCGATGGATTCAAGCACCGCAAGAACATCTCCTTTTTTTACTCTTTTACCTTCTTCAACATAAAGCTTTTCGATCATCCCCGGAACTTTCGGACTGACTTGAATCTGATGCATTGGGATAATGTAACCTTTGGCCTCAAGAACAATATTCTCTTTTCCGGGGACCGAAGGTGCTGGAGAGGATTTTTCGGAACCTGTTTTCACCGTATCTGTCCCGGACGATTTGTTTATTTGGCCAGGAAGCTTTTGCTGAACTGAATCGGTTCCTGTAGGTGTCATTTTATAACTCCTCCAAGCCATCAGACCTGCAACGATCATCATGATCAGGCAAAGTCCCCAAGCGAAAATTGTCGATTTAGGCATCGATTGGGTTTCTGGGGCAGAACTAATTTTGAGCGATTTAACTCGTTCTTCCAAACTGGCTTGGTTTTTTGAAACTGGTTGCGAACTATTGAGAATGTTCATCGTCGAACTCCTTCAGATCTTTTCTTTTTAATGACTTGTTTATTTAAACCAAGCTTGGATTTCATGTAAGTAAATAGAATGTTTAAAACCAGCTCAGACATGGTTTTAGGATCAAATGCCTCAGGATCAGCGGCCCGCTGCATCGATAAGCCATGCAAAATAGCCTCGATTAAGGTTGCAAGGCTACGCAAATCCAAATCGTTGGTAACTGCTGTAAACTCGTGTTTTAAATCAGCGGTGATCCTGATGCGCCATTCCTCATACAAAGCACTAAGCCTTAAGCGAAAGTCGGACCTATGGGAGATTTGCGAAAGAAAAGTGTATTGAAGAGCATGAAAACCATCCCCCTCGACGGGCCTTGCTAACACATTTTCAATAATTCTTGAAATGCGCTCCCACCCTTCAAGTTGATCTGCAGAAGGCTTTCCTGTATTTTTATCCTGAACTTGACAATCAATCTGCATCAAGAAAAGAAACCGATCAAAAACAGCCAGCAAAATATCTTCCTTTGCAGGAAAATAATAAGTAAGCTGACCTCGACTCATATGCGCTTTCTTTTCAATTTCAGAAAGCGAAAAATTCTGCAACCCTTGCTGCGCAATCACACAAACAGCAGCATCCACAATCTGCTCTTTGCGAATGAATGAAATATCAATGCGACTTTGATTCATGAGTTAAAGCTCAAACCACAATTAGACCGAACAGTCTATTTATAGTCCAACCAGTTTAGCCCTGTCAAGGATTCTTCCAAATTTAACCAAGCACCTTGATTAGGTACAACGGATAACAACCACGGTTGCATTATCTGTTGCACCCTCAATATTTGCAAGGTTGACCAGCCTTCGGGCTGCCATTTGCGCAGATTGCGCCTCATTGGCAAGCATGGTTTTAAGATCTTTATTTGAAATGTGATTGGTTAAGCCATCCGAACAAACAAACACCCAGTCCCCTGGAAGAACTCGTGCATGATAAATACCTACTTCTACATCCGGTTGGCCACCAATAGCTTGCTGAAGTTCATTTTTTCGTGGGTGATCCTCGGCCTCTTCAGCAGTAATGCTTCCAAGCTCCACAAGTCGATTTACCAAAGTTTGATCTCTCGTAACTTGTATTAACTCACCCTGGGAAAGATGATAAACCCTGCTATCGCCGACATGACCAACAACCAGATTTTTGCCATCAATATAAGCGGCTTCAGCAGTGCAACCCATACCACGCCTTTTGCTGCCCGGAGCTCTGGAAGCAGTAAAGATTTGGCGATTTGCATCTTTAAGAGCACCTTTAAACAACATCTTGCAAGCTTCCACATCAAGCTCTGCGGGGGCATGGGTTTCGCCTTTAGGCGGCGGGCTTGCTGCATCATTAGCGAAGGCCGAGCCCCCAGCAAATTGAGCAAACATTTTATTCATGGTAAGGTTTTGCCGAAGAATCTGCATAGTCATCGCAGCAGCAATTTCTCCAGCCTCATAACCGCCCATACCATCCGCCAAAAACACCAGAGCAGTATCCGTTAAATCATCCTGGCGCGATTCGGTGGCATGCATAAGAGCAAAAGCATCTTCATTGCCCGTACGAACCATACCCGTGGTTGTCCAACTAGCAATTTCAAGCCTGCACCTATCTAAACTGCGGCCTACTGAAGCTAGCGTTGCGATAAGTTCTGTAAACCCACTTTTATCATCACGGCCCGCTTCATCAGTAGGGAATCTTGCATGAATTTCGGTACGAAACGTTTTTGAAATCAACCTGCCAAACGCGGGATGAATATCAGGGAATCTAGGTATGAAAGGCTTGGGTACCCCTGGTTTTTCAAAATCATTTTCACTTAATTCACGATGCAGTATTTCCAGCGAATAAATCAACGCACCAAAGCTATAAAGAGAAGGCCTAGGTGAGGTGCAACCCTTGCCCGACAACAACTCTGGGGGAGTATATAAGGTTCCGCGCACAGGACTGCCCGGGGGAAAAGGAAGAGGCAGAATTTCCAAAACATCTTTTAACTTTAATTTACCTTCACTGGTCAACACAACACTTTCAGGGCGCACAAATTCAAGAAATCCACCGACTTTGTGTAGCGATACCAATATGCGAGCAAGATCCTGCAGATACGAAAATCTGATGCTGGCGTTTTGACTTTCATCGTCCCAAACTTCCCATAGGTCTTTTCCAGTGGGAATTTCAAGAACAAGATAGTTGGTGGAATTTTCAGTGCCACCAAAAAGAACTTTAGGCAAGCCAACTGTATCCGCAGCATCCAAGGTCGATCTTAACCAACCCAAATTAGGCCATACCAACAACTTTGGCATTTCACTCGTCACTTCAATTCCGCCTGAACCAGAAAGCAAAGCATCATCAAAGCTTGGTAAAAAATCATCGGACTCATCAGTTTCGGGTGCGACCTCTTTAGCGGTCTCGATGATTTGCTCGCCAGCATCTGCTTGTGAATAAATCAAAACATCAACCGGGCCGCCTAGAGCTTCAATATCAACTCCAGCTTGAATTTTTACACCTGCGAATTCCCGTAGTACTTTTGTAGACTTATATCTGCCTGCAATTACGAAATCGGAACCAACTGATGCACCTACACCATCTGCAACTACTACCGCCCCTGCCAGATCAAGTTCAGTGAAATAATAACCGCAATCCTGACATGAACTATTATCTTGCTCTCTTCGAGACCCACACACCTTGCATAGAATTACTACTGCTTCAGGCTTGGAATCATTCTGCGGAACAACCACTTCAGGCAAAACCGTTGGTGAAGAATCATTCAGTTCACTCTGGGAAACAACAACATTCGATGCGCCATCTTCTATCTCAATAGGCAAGGCCATGGGTACAAAACCCTCAGCTAACTGATCATCGGTTTCAACGGGCATTGCCAGAGGAATATCCCCTTGCATCTCCGCTTGGGGTTCATGGTTATTGGAGGAAGAAGGATCAGTATGCATCGAAAATCACCTCTAAAGCATTATCAAATAATTTTAGGAACATTGGCTTATCGAAGCCTGTTGCCACAATGAATACAACATCGACTACCCATCCTGTTATTCTTACCACAGTAATAACAAGGAGGGGTGGAGTCGGTTAAAGGCTCGGCACATTTACCACAAAAAGGCTGACGAACTTTGTTCATTGAAGCACATTTTGAACAAGGCACTTCTTTGGTAACCTGTTTTTTTTCTAGATCAGCCTTGATTTCCCGAGCGCTATAATAGCGTTCGTTAGGATCTTCACTTAAATTAACTTTGATCATTTCGAAGAGCCATTGCGACTGCGGGGGAATCGGGTTGGTGGTATCTTTCAGTAAAAGATCAATTTCATGAACAGTGATCGAACCTTCTGGAACCTTACCTGTAGCTAATTGGTAGAGGGTGCAAGCGAGTGCAAAAAGATCGCTACGAGGTTCAGGCTTACCTGCAATTTGCTCTAAGGGCGCGTAACCTTCTGTATAAACTTTAGTCTTCGCGGCATGCCTGTCTTTTTGATTTTTACCCAAATCCCTGGCTGTACCAAAGTCGATCATTTTGATGGATTTTTTATCTTCAAGAAGCATAACATTTTCAGGCTTCAAATCGCGATGAACCAAAGGAGGAACCTGAGAATGCATATGCTGAAGCACATCGCAAATACTTCGCCCCCACTCAATCACACTTTCGATCGGGAATGGAGTATGTCCATTCGATTCAAGGATTTTCATCAAATCCTTACCCTTGATAAATTCAAGAACAAGATAAGCCCGCTCACCTTGTTCAATCAAATCATAAACTTTTGGCACGATGGAAACAGAATCCAATGATTTCAGAATGTCTGCTTCACGCCTGAAAAAGTTCAATCGAATATCAAATTCCCCAGGATCTTCGCAAATCATATCCTTGATTGCTACAGGCCTGTTCGCTTCTTTAATATCCGTTGCAAGATAAACAGCACCAAAACCACCTATCGCCAACTGCTTTTCAATTCGATATCGATTATTAATTAAATGCCCTGCGGCAAATGGAAGAACTTGACCGCAACGCTGACAGTTTCGTTCCCCAGGAGGGTTGGCAGATCCGCAAACAGGATTAGTACAAATGGCAGGACTTACACCGTCACCTTCTGCCAAGGTACTTTCAGCCTGCAAAAGGTAACCACAATCCATACAAGAAATCGCTCCAGACAGAAGTTGCGCTGTACAAGCAGGGCAGTTAATAGGCCCAATCACAGGAGTACTTGGCTTGGAGGCAGCCTGACTGGAATCTGCAGCTTTCACAACTTTAGGCGTTGCAGCAACTGGCGCAGACCCGGGCGAAACAGCGGGCTTATTTACAACCGGAGCCGGTATATTTACTGAAAGCGCTGAAGGAGCTACTGGAGACGCAGAAGCTGGAACTGTAAACGGAACTTTGCAGGTTGGGCACGCAAAGGTCTTACCCACCGAATTATCGGGGAGTTGCATTTTCATGTTACATTTCGGGCAACCAAAGACTATCGGCATAGCTTAAGACCTTAATTTATGAACCTGTAAAAGAATAAAGATCATTTCTTTTTCCCAGGCTTCTCGTTAAACCTTAAAAGATAACTTCCCAAGCGAATAAGATCCCCCGCCTTTAGTTCGGTGGGTTTGGTAACTTTCTGATCATTCAGAAAAGTTCCCGAAGCACTACCAGCATCTGCAATCAAGTACCGATTTTTTTGCATTAACAATTTCGCATGAATCTTTTCAATCGAATTATCACCGAACAGGCCTATGTCACAGGTTTCGGCCCTTCCAAAAAAGGTTTCAGGCTTAGAAAGAATAAGTTCTTTCCCAATTCTTTTACCCGCTTCAACACGCACCCAAGCTTCCTTTAACACCACTTGCGCCAAACCAATAAAGAAACCAACAGCACCACCCAAGGCAACAAACCCAAGACCACTAGCACTAAGAAGATTCTCTCTGTCAAAAATGGCCCCAAGGCTTAATTTGAAGAACAAAAAGAATGCACCACCAAGAAAACCACCCAGTGCACCACCCATAAGCCCATTTTTAATTTTGTTGTCATGAGGGGCAGGGGACTTTGTTGCAAGTGCAAATACCAAATCAAAAAGCCCAAGTGACAAGCCAATAAGTAGGCCAGAAATCGTCCAACCGATTAGAACAAAAAATTGGACTCCAGTAATGCGAACAATAAACGAACCCGTAACACCTCCCAAAATGCCACCAAAAAGGCCAACAAAGCCAGCGCCCAAGGAGCGAATTACAAGCTTTTTAACGTCAGACTTCCCGGTACTCCAAACCGTATCAAGAACACCAACAGCAAAAGAAATAAACGCGCCTACTAAAGCACCATCAATCACGGATTGCCATATTTCAGAAGATATATTTTTGGTTACCAATCTGGATATAAATGCAGCACTTAAGGCCGCATAGGCACCAAATATCGCACAATAGTAAAGAAAAAGATTAAAACTCATATGGCTAAATTCCGTTACCTAAACAAACTACTGGAAGCTTCACGAACCTGAACTTTTGTTTGCGAACTAAACTGCCCACTTGCAACCTTTAACGAATAAACCCCAGCCTTTGATGCACTAACCTTCCACGAAACCTGCGACATCTGGGTTGACCTATCTACCTCAACAATTGTTTTTTCTTTTGTTTCACCCGATGCAAGGTTAACGCCCTCAGGCAAAGCAATTATAACAGCCTGACCCTTCGTGGCATCTTTAACCAAAGCGGTAAGGGTGAAGGTTTTACCTGCGTTAGTGTTACCACCGGTGGTTACAGAAAGTTTGCCGCCCGAGCTGCCATCCGGTTTTGATATTTCCCCTAAACCATAACTAAAAACAAATTCTCTGACTTCACCTGGGTTGGTGTCTCTTTCATTCCAATAAAGGAAGGCAACGGAATCAGTAAAGCGAGAACCATCCTTGCCTTTTTTAATGGCTAGATCTGAAGCATCTGCATCGTAGCCAAACTCTTTACTTCCTGGGTTTTCACCCAAATAGAGTTTATATAAAGGTTCTGGTTCACAATCGGGGAGCTGAAAGCCCTTTAAACCAAGGTGGGCAATAACACCAGGAGTATCAAGATTTTGAAACTGCATTGCCTCAATAAAATCTGGCATATCTTTCTGAGTAAACTCAGTAAACTTCGTGACAAACCCATCCATACCTGGAACAACAAACGGAACCCCATCTTCGCTACCAATGAAGGTATCAAGCATCATTCTAAGACCAATTTTATGACTGTTTTTCCCTTTGTTTTCAACGGTATAACGAATAATACAAGTATCCAAGTTGCCTGATTGACTGCCGGGAACAATTTGAACAAACTGTGAAACTTTAATTCTTTCACCCTTTAACCGATAATCACACGAAACACGCCATACACGCTTTTCAAAGTCCTCTTTATCTTCAGTAATACTTGTGCTTTTTAATTGGGCAAACAAGAAGTCTGAATCATCAATACGAACTCGTGTGTTATTTGAATCACCCTCCTGATCATAGGTGAGCCTAAGATTTTTCGACTCATCTTTAGGATCCTTTTTATCAGCAGCAAAAAGACCAAAACGATAATTCCTAGACTTTGGCTTATGACTAAAATCGAGCTTTAATTCAGACTTTTTGTCAATGTCGAAGGAATAACCAAAGGAACTTTGTGCGCTTTCATTTTTCGCTACCGCTGCTCCCCCTTCAGTTTTGCCACCCACCCCAACACCTGCATCCGCTATCAACAATATAACCATCAAAGAAACCAAACCCGCAAAGGGCACAAAATGAATCAAGGGGATCGAAGAATTAGGCCCTTTGGCTTTCTTTCTTAAAGTTGAATCAACTTTAATGGTATCTTCAGCTTCTGGAATATCGGTTGGGGGCGGGGCACCAGGAACAAAAACTGGCTGCTTAGTAAAAACCAACTCAGGCGATGGCTCAACCTTTGGAGCCACATACTTTCCAGATACTTGAACATTTACCTGCACTAGAAACTTCTGATTCCCATTAGAAGTGACTGCTATTTTTGAAACCAACAATTCACCGGGTCTATCAGGAATTTGAGGAATAACAAATCCAAGAACCGCACTGCTACCTGTCAACTTGGGGTTTTTCGCAGTAATCCAAGATTGATCTGCAAAACCATGAGCGAAAACAGGCCTCTTATCTTCGGTACCAACAGTCAACTCAAATACAAGTTCCTGCCCTGGAGCACCTTCAAGATTGATCACCGTTTGATTAATAAAAGTTTTGGGCGGGGGTGTAAGACCCAACGCTTCAAAAAACTGCTGAATTGCCCCCATTCCTGTTGCGCTAGGCCCTTGCACAGGATAAGACCAGCCATTGCTTTCGTACCACTTGGCAACAGAGCCGTTTTCAAAAAGAATGGCAGATTCTTTAGCATTGGCTTTAGCTTTAGAAGCTATTTGCCTGGGGTTGAGAGCCCCAGAAAGCGGCATAAGTTGGAATGGCGTGACAGGGACTTCGGCCCGAATTAGCACCACCGAACTTCCACCAGAAGAATCAATTTTTAATTTGGCAACAAGTGGCTTATCAGATGCGCGTAATTTTTCAGGAACAATCCGAAGCGGGACCGTTAATTCACCAGTGGTTTGAAAATTCTTAACCGAAGCATTCCCAGTTTCCCCGATGGCAAGCCAAGTACTATCCGAAGTGATGGAACCAAAAAGAAGGCGCATACCCCCATTTTCAATCGTAATTTTAATTTCTCGCTTGGCTGTTCTGCTTAGAACCCCAAGATTGATTTCTTGAGAAGAAAGATTAAGCCTTGCTTCAGACAACACAGAAGAAGGAAACTTCCCCAAGAGTTCGTCCAAACCACGAGAGGAATCAGGGAATTTCGCAGCTTCCTTCGCAGCCATCGACAAATCGATTCGACCAATACTTGCAAGAAAAGATTCAAGGAAACCTTGTTTTAACATGTCAGCAGCGGGCTTGGATTCTTCATGACAGGCAATGGCAAGGTCGTCAAAATTAAGGCAGGAGCGGCCACTCATAAAAACAAATGGACTTGGGAATCTAAGGCTATTGATTGCAAGGGGGCCCGTTCCAGCAGCGGCACCGCCTAAAACAAAGCCATCGAAATAGCAATAAACAGCTTCTTGTGGATTAGCTCTGGAACACTTGGGGCAAGTCATCATCATGATTACTATTACTCACACAATCCAAGTTAGAGATTCAAAAAAAAAGCGCAGCCGTTGTTTATCGAACTGCGCCAAAACATCAACTTCGAAGGCGCACTATTAAAGCATAACCTTCATTTGAATATTACCAATTTGCACCATATCGTTAGCCTTGAGTGGCATCTTCTGTCCGGGGTAAATCTTATTTCGGTTTAAGAAAGTACCGTTTGAACTATTAAGATCTTCGATAGTTATTTTATTATCTTCGAACTCAATAACAGCATGCTGCCTACTTGCCCAAACTCGCTCGGGGTTTTCTTGATCTTCAAGGTCGATATCAACAGGTTTATCATCTGCTCTACCGACAAAGTTAAGGCCGCCAAGAATTGGGAATTCGACCTTAGGTTTCTGGCCACGCACCACATACAAGCGGGGATTCGCAGAATCCGACACAAAATAAGGGTCATCCGAAACAGGTGAGGCAACAGGAACCGCTGCGATTGGGGCGGGGGCAACTTCTTCAGCAATTGGGGCAGGGGCAACTTCTTCAACAACAGGTTCCGGCATCGCTTCAGCAACAGGCAAGGGTGGAACCTCTTCTACAGCCATCTCAGCCATTGGGAAAGAAGGAACTTCTTCAACGACCTCAATCGCATCAGCCATGGCAAAAGGTATAGCTTCCTCAATTGCTTCGGCAACGGGAAGAGGCGGGGCCTCAGCAGCAACAGGTACTACCGGAGCAGAATCCACACCTGTGAGATCAGACTTGCACTGCTCACAAAAAAGGGCACCGTCTTCATTTTCAAAATGGCAAAAAGGACATACAACCATTGAAACACCTCTCTTAAACTCGACTTAAAACTGAATACTAAATTCCTATTCCATAGCGGCATCTTGCCTGTTAATCACGCCAGATAAACAGATTACTCATCAGCGGCACGTGCCGCATCATCAACTGCCAACTGAGTCTTTTTAGAAACTTTACCGCCTTGATTAATTTCAGCAAGCACCTGCTTGGCAAGCATTGTTTTCTTTGCTGCCCTAGCACCCATAACTTCACCTTTTTTCTCAATACTTTGAGCAACTCGAACGGCTTCTTGATTATTACCAGTAGAAATGGCATTTTGCAGATTCTTGTTTAATTCAAAAATCTGAACTTCATCAATATGCTTTGCAACTTCAGCATTAATATAGCCATTACCTGCAGCGGTATATGCCATTTCAATGGGGATCAATCCACTAGATTCTTTAACACCTGATCCCGTATCAAAAGTTATTTCAACATCAAGAAGCTTAAACTTTCCATCAGGCCGTTTGGGAAGGCTAAGGTCAAGAATATAACGGGAGGTCTTATCTTTTTCCAAGGTGCCAAGTTGCGCAACAGAATGCCGATCTTCAACTTCCACCAAAGGCAAATCTTTAATTTCAGGCACAACCATGCGAACTCGCCTGATTTTAATATCTTTCATTAGGCGAAAATGAATTTGCACATCCCGAAAGCCTACTGCTGCAAGTCTTTGAAACTCGCTAGCAAAAACTTTCTGAGCAGAATCAACCTGATTAACATCAATGTAATGCCATTTTCCATTTGATAATGATGCAAGATCTTTTATGAGACCTGAATTCCACTCGGTGCCAACACCAATCACACTAAAATTAATTTTCTTCTCGGCAGAAGCTTTAGCGTATTCTTTGCACAACTGCTCGCCTGAAGTTTCGCCATCGGTAAGAACAACCAAATGTGAGATATTTCCAGTACCCGTACTTTTCTGAAGTTCAGCAAGGGCTAATTCGATACCTTGATCCATTGATGTGCCGCCGGCATCAACATTGAACATATCAATGCGCATGATGACATCAATAATTTTATCTTTTTGAGAAACCAAAGTGGTAGGCAATACTAATTCAGCATTATTTGCAAAGGCAACAATGGCAATCGAATCATTTGGTCTTAAGAAATTCAAAGCAGAACAAGCGGCTTCTTGAACTCTACTAATACGGCTTTTACCAGTACCATCTTCTTCATACATTGACCCTGAAACATCCAAAACCATGGCCATGTTGATGCCGATTGAAGCCCCGCCGCCACCAACTGCTGGAATCAATTTCAATAGTGCATAACTCGCAATTGATTCACCGGCAACTGCGATACTATTACGGTGCATCATTCTTTCGACATGAATTTTAGCTTTGGAGATTGCTTGGCTCATTGATAACTTCAACCTAATTAAATTCTGATTAAACCACAATGTAATGCATTGGATTTATCCTATGCCAGCACTTTAACCAATACAACAAAGAAACTTCTTCATTTCTTCAGTTTTTCAAGAGCGGAACAAATCCGCCATCATACCCCTCAAATAAGGACTTATCTCACTCTCTACTAACTAGCATCAGCGTGATACAAATTAGTCCAAAACCTTTTCTTATACACAGGGAATTTGAATTTGCAATTTAATGGGTTTCCCCATGGCAAAGACCATCTCTAAAGATAAATCAATCCATTTTACTTAACTTTTGTTAAGCACTTCGCCTTCAATAATCACACGATTAATCCGGAACGGTACATCGTTGTTGGAATCAAACAGGATCAGATTCGCCTCGCTGCCCGCCTCAATTTTAATCTCTGGCAATTGAAGCAATCTTCTGGGCGCATTTGTTGCCATCTCGATTGCTTGGCCTATTAAAACAACCCCAAGAGACATTAAATGAGCAACACAATCATCTGTGAAAGAGCCTGAGCCCGCCAGAAAGGGTGTTCTAGGCACCACAACCTTCCCATTTGATAATATTTCTATCTCCTGATTCCACATCGAATACTTTCCAGGGGGAAGCCCAGCGAGCCCACTGGCATCGCATGTAATTATTTGTTTTTCGATTGGCTTGACTCGGACGATAGTTTTTATCAGAGCTTCAGGTAGGTGATGCCCATCTGTAATAATACTTGCAGATAACGAATCACAACCGAGTTGCTCCCAAAAATAATTTTCATGCCTAGGCCACATGGCATGAGATCCATTCCCCAAATGTGTGGAAAGGCGGGCACCCGCTGAAATTGCATCTCGAATAATCATGGGGCTTGCTGCAGTATGACCAATCGCAACGACAACACCTTCAAGGCTCATTTTCCGAATAAAATCAATTGCACCCGGAAGCTCTGGCGCAAGTGTCAGCAATTTTATTCGATTTCCAGATGCCTCCTGATACTCCTTAAATTCATCATAAATTGGGTTGCGAACATAATGCTTCTGGTGGGCGCCCCTCGGGCCATCTTCGTTACTTATATAAGGGCCTTCCAGATGAAAGCAGGGCATGGCACGGGCAATCACAGGATCACTTTCACAAGCTTTTCGAAGGGTGTTAAAGCCATGAAGCAAAACATCGTGGGAATTTGTTATAATTGTTGGGCAAATCCCTGAAATCCCGTGCAACATGCAAACCGAAAGAACCTTTCTGATTCCACTTTCATCAAGGTTGATATCACTAAAAGCAACACCCATAGCACCATTGATTTGCAAATCAAAAAACGCAGGGGCAATGTATGCTGCCTGATGATCCGGGACAAAGTTCCCTGCTTTTTCTACAGAAACAATTTTGCCATCATTACAATAAACATCAACCATTTGTTCGGTTTGGTAATGCTTGGCACGAAAAATCATTTTTTACCATCTCCACCCATTTGATGTGAGGGTGATGTTTCATTCTCTTTTTTTGAAGATGAAAAGATGGCCAAAGCAACGATACAACCTATTAAAGTTGCGAGGGCGCCCAACCCAATCCCTGTGCCCAGCAATAATAATTCATTTCGAGTGAAGCGAGATAAGTTTAAAGCTCCAACCGAGGCAGGCTTTGATTTTCTGATAGCTTTTTTATACACAGGTTCTGGATTATCAAAAGCGAAAGAATCAGTTTCCTTGGGCATACTTGATACGAATGTAACTGAATAATCGTCTTCATTACCTGGATCACTATCAACATCTTGATCCGCATTATTTTCTGAGGGAGGGTCATAGAGAATGCCCTCTTCTTTTTTATTCTTTTCCTTGAGGGCAGTTTTTGAAGTTTCAAGCCAAGTGAGGTATTTTTTAAGTTTGTTTTCGGAATCGGGGGCAGAAGGTGCGACAAAAGGCCCCGAATTCAAGAAAATCGCAAGTGCTTGAGCACATTTTTCGGGCGTCTGATAGCGATCTGATGGCTCCTTCGCAAGCATTGTATTTATGATCTTATTTAATCCCTCTGGAACTTTGGAATTAAATTGGTTCACAGGCTTTGGCGTTTCGGTCTGATGCCTGATAATTTGGTTTATAATGTTGGTATCAGGGAAAGGCGGTTGACCCGTCAACAAGTGATATAGAACACAACCTAGACCGTAAATATCAGCACGAATATCAATATTTCGAGCATCCCTAGCCTGCTCGGGGGCCATGTAATCAGGGGTGCCCAAAATCGCCCCTTCATCGGTCAGGTTCAAGGCGGTCACAACCTGATGCAAGGGCTCTTTATTCTTGGTGAGCTTTCCCAAACCCATATCGAGAATTTTTAAAGTTTTATCCATTACCTTAGAAGTAAGAATGGGGCCTGCAAGCATCATGTTTGCAGGCTTTAAATCTCGATGCACAAGCCCATGTTGAAAAATACAATCAAGCCCCCGAAGGGCCTGATAAACAATATGGCAGGCTTCATCAGGAGGAATTTTTCCACAGCGCTTCAAAAACTGATCGAGTGTTTCACCCTCAAGGTAATCCATAACCATGTAGTGAACACCGTTGTAAACTCCAGTTTCAAAAGTTCGAACAATATTCGGGTGAATCAATTCCATATTCATCTGAGCTTCGCGGTGGAAGCGCATCAGGAAATTTTTTTCACGCGACTTAGATGGTGGCAGCACTTTTAGAGCAACAACTTGTCCGGTTTCATGCTCTGCTTTGTAAACACCGCCCATGCGGCCCGTTCCCAGCTTTTCCGAAATCTTATAACTATTAATAAAATACCCATCCGCATGGCCTTTGATCAAAAGCTTAGCTTGGTATTCGGTCACATACTTTCGGCTCACAAGCCAGTTAGCAAACTTTATCACATCGGATTGTGCAGTTTTGGATTCTTCTTTCCATCGATCCAATACGATCTTCGCCTCATCAAGCTTCATCAGCTTGCTTCGCAAGATCAACCCATAAACATTATTGACGGTAAGTTCCATAATAACCTAAAAATTACTTTTTATACTGCTCCAACATCTATAATACCTACATGAATCTAGATAGCGATCTTTTATTACTGGCAGAAAACCCAAATGCCAGTATTTGTTTAGAGACACTGGCCCTCAGTCTTGCCTTGGATGAATATCCTAACTTGGATATTTCAGCCTACAAGTCTGAAATTGCAGCTTTTTCACATGGGTGTAAACTTCCTGGTGGCACCGACCTTGAAGTTCGAGTTCAAGCCTTTACCCGGTATTTATCACATGACCTTGGTTTTCACGGCAATAAAAACGATTATTATGACCCCCAAAACAGCTACCTAAACCTTGTCATCGACCGCAGGATTGGCATCCCTATTTCTCTTTCAATTCTGGCAATTTGCATCGGAAAAAAACTTGGCCTTAGGCTTTTTGGCGTCGGACTTCCGGGGCACTTTGTAACTATGGCTTGCGAAGGAAACCATTCTGTTTATTTCGATGTTTTTAATGATGGAAAAATCCTTTCTCAAAGCGATTGCGAAAGCCTTTCATTCAAAGCCACAGGCGAGCAGATCGCCCTTTCTGAAAATCATTTTTCGCCGTTGCCCACGGCTTCAGTCATCATCCGCATGCTGACCAACCTAAAATTAATTTATTTGCGAAAAAATGATGTTCCAAGATCAATTCGTATTTTAAACAGGCTCAGACAAATCGCGCCCAATGATCCTGCACAAATGCGAGATTTAGGCGTGGCCCTATTACAAGCTGGCCACCCCAGCAAAGCTCTCTTGAACCTTGAATCTTATATTCAATATGTACCCTCAGCCATCGATGACAATGATATTCAAGCTTGGATCAAACAAGCTAGAAAAGATATTTCAAACAGAAACTAACAACGGGATTTACTATGATTAAGGCTCTTTTGCTTATAGCGCACGGCAGCAGAAACAAGGAAGCTAACGAGGATTTGATACATCTTGCAAAAAGGCTAGTTTCTAGCGAGCTTCAAATTGTTGAGCCATCGTATTTAGAGCTTGCTGAACCAGAAATCGAAACTGGCGGAGACACCTGCGTTGCAAAGGGTGCGCAGTTGGTGATCATGGTTCCCTACTTTCTTTCAGCAGGAATTCATGTTCGAAAAGACCTTATCGAATCGCTCGAACTATTAACTAAAAAGCACCCTGCAGTGCAGTTTAAACTTGCAGGCCACCTCGGGCCACACCCCTTGCTTGAGACAATTATCCGTGAAAGAATCGAGGAGGCCCTTCGTTAAAAATTCAGGGCGATTTCATAAACTTCCAATGCATCCATGACCTGATCATTTCGGGTAAACAAGGCTGCTATTGCTGCGCGATGAATTTTCATCTTCAAATCTCCCACACCAATTGCGCCGTAGCAAATAACACCCTCCCGAATAGCGCCTTTATCCATCACGCTTGTTCCCTCGATACCCATAGGCGGAACAGCGTTTAAATCAACAACCATTTTCAAGCTGCTAACGGCCTGCCTAATTTTTTCAGGGAGAAGACAAACGCCAGCGGCCCCCGTAGAGATTACTAGCTCCACCCCCTCTAATGCGCTTTTTAATTCAACATCATTGGCAACCTGAATTGCAACCGGGGCAGGGCTCTCTCCTATTTTTTTTCCTAATGAATCAACTGCTGCTTTGGCTTTTTCAATGGTACGGGATGACAAAAACACTTTTGCGCCAAGCTTTGCTAACAACAAGGCTGCTCTTTGACCGACAGGGCCTGTTCCTGCAAGAATCAATACTTTTTTATCTTTTAGATCGAGTGTTTTTGCTGCTATTCGAACCGCTGCTGCCGCGGTCGTATTGCAACCATTGGCATCAAATAGCACTGATACCCGCAAGCCATATTCGGGCACCATTGCACCAAGAGCCTTGGCAAGCAATGCTTCACTTTTCTCAACATTACCGCCCCCGATAAAAATGGCAGTATTTTTCAAATCTTTGGGACCGCGGGTAAAAATTGCCCCATGAACAAGATCCCTTACCTGATCGGGTTGCACATTCGCATAGCTGAATAGTTCATCCACATTGGAATCTATGGCAACGACCCGATCGAAGGCGCTAGCATGCGCATCAGGGTCGAGTTGGATTAGAATGGTTTTCTTTTCCATGACAAAATCGCCTTATTTTAAGCCTATAAATAAGTCATGGGGGCAGTTAGCCCCCATGTTTTAAACCTTACAACCTAAAGTATTACTTAGGGGAGTAGGGGTGTTTTACTTTATCTTTTGTTGCGGTAATTGTTTCAACTTTTGGCTCACTCTTAAGGGCTTTTTTCAAAGCATCTTTGGTAGCAGCATAGTTGTATTCAAAAATCTTGTTATCATCTTCAGCTTTAGGATGAATGAATACACCACAAACGCAAACCAAATTTTCGGCATCATGATTGCTAATAAGGCCTTCAGCAACGCTATCTGCAACAGCACGAGCAACTGCAGCTTGTGCGGGGCCAAACATCTGAACAGCTTGCTTCAAGCCTTTGATGGTGACCTTAGTAATCATCACAGTTGCAGGCTTGCAGATTAAGTTTGGTGCAACAACTGCAAGCAAACTGTTATGACCTGCAGATTGAGTTGCAATTGCATTGGCAAAAGCTACGCCAACTGGACCATCTTTTGAGCCGATCAACAGATCGATATGTGCAATTTCATTACCATCGCCTACCAAAGATTCGCCAATAAACATCGACATAATAAAAGCTCCATTTGTTCACAAAGGACAATTAACAACCTCACTGAGTATATATAAAGAGTATCCCTTGGGGAAGCAAACAGATAATTAATGAAATCTTTAAGGGGTTTTGAAGAAGTCATGAATTAGCATCATATTTGCATGATTAGTGCTTGCACTGACAACAAATACAAATAGAATTTCCAGAGCTGGATTTTATACCCCGTTTTAAAAGTGAGGATTTATAGAGATGTCGAACCCAAATTCCCCAATTTCTGTTACCCGGCTTCTTGGCTTAGGCTTAACACCAGGAAAACTTCGCGGCCTTCAACGAATTAGCAATGACAACGGCACCCTGACCATGGTTGCTACCGACCAAAACAGCTCCATGATCACCATGATCCGCGATAGCCTCAAGAAAAAAGGCCAAGATCGCGAACCAACCTTCGACGAAATTGTCGAAGCAAAAATTATTCTTGCTGAATCTCTTTCCAAGAATGCCAGTGGGGTTCTTGTTGATGGTTACTACGGCGTTTGGAACAGCGTTGCCTCTTTTAACATCCCCAAAACGGTTGGTATCTTGGTTCGCGTAGAGCAATCAGGTGGCGGCAAAAACAAGGTCAATGCACCTTTAGGTGGTTTTGAACCAGGTTGGAGTGTTGAAAAAATCAAGGGTATCGGGGCTGATGCAGTTAAGCTTCTTGCTCAATATGAACCCACCGAACCTAATAGCTCTGAGCACCAATTCGAATTCATTCAACAAGTTTACGAAGACTGTAAAAAACATGACATCCTTCTGCTTTTGGAAACAGTTGCTTTCCCATTCGGCGACGAAAAGAAAGACAGCAAGAGTTTCATCAATCGCAAGGCTGAAACCGTTATCGAAAGCGCTCATCAACTCAGCAGATTCTGCGATATTTACAAAGCTGAATTCCCAGGCCATCTCGGAAATGAATCCGATGCTCAGCTTGAGAAAAACCTCAAGGCTCTTGATGCGGTCAGCGAAAGGCCATGGGTTCTTCTTAGCGCAGGCGTTGATTTCCCTGCTTACAAGCAACAAGTTGAAATGGCAATGAAGGCTGGGGCAAGCGGAATTTTAGGCGGAAGAGCATTCTGGAAAGAATACTTCCTGGAAGAAACCGAAGATGCACGAAAGAAATTTGCCAATACTGTTTGCAATGATCGCGTTCTTCAAATACACGAAATTGTCAAAGCCAAAGGTAAGCCTTGGTTTGCACGATACGGCCTCACGATGGATGAACTTCATCGCATTCGGGTTGCTGAAGGCTGGCACTTCCGCTACGGCGGCAATCTTAAAAGCACGGGCAACTCCAAGGCAGGTGCCCCTGGCGAAGTTTACTAACAACTTCCACCCATTTCCACGAAGAAAGCCAGACACTTTTGTCTGGCTTTCTTCTTTTAGCAAACATCAATTTTTTTTCTACCAACCCTAATCTATATCGAACACCTTTTTTAGTTTCTCTTCCGCAAGCTTACCCTGATTTTTCTGCACCACCACACTAATACAAGTTTCACTCGTATTAATCATCAGAATGTTGATCCCTGCAGATGCCAATGAACCAAAAATTCTTCGCGCAACACCGGTATGCGTTCGCATGCCCACGCCAAGCACATAAAGGGTTGCAATTTCACTATCGGCAGAAGCCTGAATATCGACATCAATCGATTTGGCAGCTTCAATTGCAAGAGCTAGGGCAGGTTGCAACTTTTCCCGGGGGACACTAAATGAAAGATCAACTTTTCCACCACACAAATTCTGCACAATCATATCAACAACAATGCCACCGCTGGCAACAGCCTGAAAAATTGCCAGGCTATTCTCTGGTTTATCGGGCAGACCAAACAGCGTGATCCTCCCCTGATCCACCGCCTGATGAATTTCACTAACCAAAATTTCTTCCATACTTGCAAGTTGTTGGGTTATCTCAACAAGATCGCCCGAACTCTGACTGCTTTGTCTGGCCGCAATTTTAGAATGATTGACATCTTCTACTGAGGCGCCCGCACCATACCTTGGCTTTTCAAGCGAAAATGCGCTATGTACTGCCCGCAAGGCCTTCTCCGCATCCGCCTTATCTACTAACACTGAAATCTTGATTTCACCCGTGGTGATCATCTTCATGCTGATGTTTTCAGATGCTAGTGCTGCAAACATTTTTTCTGCGATACCCGTGTTGGTTTTCATTCCAGTACCAACAATCGAAACCTTACTCACTTGGGCATCATGAACCAATCTGGCACCCAATTCCTGAACCAAAGGTTGCAAGACATCAAGCGTAGCTGTCAAGTCATGGGATGGGACTGTAAACCCAACATTCGCTTTCCCATTACTGCCAACGCTTTGGGCAATCATATCAACAACAATATTTCGGTCAGAAACGGCTTCGAATATTCGGTGGCTTATTCCAGGCTGATCAGGCACACCTTCCAATGATATTCGAGCTTCATCCCGCACCAAAGCGGCACCACATACAGGAATTTTTGTCATCCAATCGGTTTCGGGAACAATCCAAGTGCCTTCGCTATCACTGAAAGAAGATCGCACCTGCAATGGCACATCAAACTTTCTTGCAAATTCTATACTTCGCGAATGCATCACCCCCGCACCTGCGCTTGCAAGCTCCAACATTTCATCATAGCTGATGGCTTCAATCTTTCGGGCATCAGGGACAACTCTTGGATCGGTTGTATAAACCCCATCCACATCGGTAAATATATCGCAGGCAACTTCCAATTTTGGGCCCGAGGGATCATGCTTCATCACCGCAGCAAGTGCCACTGCAGTAGTATCAGACCCGCCTCGACCTAGGGTTGTAATATTATCATCTTCATCAATACCCTGAAAACCAGCGACGATAACTATATATCCATCATCCAAGGCTTTGCGCATTCTGGCAGTAGATATACTTTTAATTCTCGCCTTGGTATGGGTGCTATCAGTAACGATTCCGACTTGGGCCCCAGTAAGGCTTATTGCTCGCTCACCTAAAGATTGGATCGCCATCGCCATTAATGAAATTGAAATCTGCTCGCCTGTGGATAAAAGCATATCCATTTCGCGGGCGGGCGGGGTTTCAGTAATTTCTTTGGCAAGCGCAATCAGCTCATCGGTGGTATCACCCCTAGCGCTAACGACAACGATAACTTGATTGCCTGCATGTTTTGCTCGTATGGCTTTGCGTGCTGCAGCCATCACTCTTTGGGCATTGGCAACACTCGAACCACCAAATTTCTGTACTACCAGACTCAATGGAATATCTCCGTAATTAAAGCAAAAGCCTTATTGTGTAAAATCTTAGGTGTAATGAGTGCGTTTGTCTAACAATCAATTCAATTTCTTGGATTCCATTTCCTTACAAAGACACGATCCATTGGAAGTTTCATGAGAATTCAGTGAATTATACCGATTCTTGGATAATTAAAGACCAAAACAGACTTCAAAGATTATAGTAATTTTCTTTAGCGATTTACATAACGCAAACTATAAAGGCAATCCAATGTCTATCTTCTTGATCCTTGCAACTCTATGGAATTCGACCCAGCAATTCGAAGTTCAATTATTAGGAAAAACGTCTATTCCTGGAACCGCCTCCGATCTTTCGAACATGAAAAATCTGCTGGAAGACAAATCCCCCAATAACAGACTCGGGGGCTTTGGTTCTGCAATCGCCTACACCGGTCAAGGAAACAAGTATCTTTTATTACCCGATCGAGGCCCAGGCGATGGGGCCAACTCCTATTCATGCAGATTTCATTTAGCTGAAATAACTGTTTTAACTCAGGGAAAAATCGATTTCAAACTATTAAAAACGACCCTTCTCAAAACGCCTGAAGGCAACCCATTAACCGGATTATCCAAGGGTTTTGGCCCTTTGGGTAATAGGTTTGACCCTGAAGGGATTAGGGTCTTAAAAAACGGATCTATTCTCATTAGTGATGAATATGGCCCTTCCGTTTGGCTCTTTGATTCCACCGGAAAACTAAAGCACAAGTTCCTTATTCCAGAAAAGTTCCTCATTCAAAACAAATCAGATGATGCTGAAAAAGAATTCCCACCCTTTAATAAAAAAGGTAGGGTTACCAACAAAGGGTTTGAAGGCATCGCTATTTCATCAGACCAAAAAAAATGGATCGCAGCTTTACAAGGCTCTCTCATTCAAGATCGTAACCCCAGTAATTCCGACCTGAAAACCAATGGCGAAAACCTCCGCTTTTTAGAAACTTCCATCGAAGGAAAACACCTTCGCGAAATTGTTTACAAAATGGAAAGTGCAAAGAATGGGGTAAATGAAATTCTGGCAATCGGCGAAGAAGATTATTTGGTATTAGAGAGGGATAGCGATGCGGGTGAATCTGCAGGGTTCAAAAAGATCTTTCGCATTAGCACAAAAAACGTAACTGATGTTTCAAAGATCCTCGAACTTCCATCATCAAAACTCCCAGAGGGGATCGTGCCCGTAAGCAAGAACTTATATCTTGATTTACTCGATCCAAAATTTGGACTAAAGGGAAAAGACTTTCCCGCAAAGATTGAAGGCCTAGCTTTTGGCCCCGATCTTCCCGATGGCCGAAAGTTGCTGATCATCACCACAGATAACGACTTTAAACCCGAAGAACCCACTTGGATTTACGCTTTTGCTGTAAAAATTGATTGATTAGCTTTTCATCATCGAGCCACACTGGGCTTTCCAGCGCATCCAATGATCTGCAAGCACCAGGCAAATCATCGCCTCACCCATCGGTACAAACCTAGGCAACAAACATGGATCATGCCTGCCTTTGGTTAGTATCTCTGTTTCAACGCCATGCTTATCTACCGTTGGTTGTTTTTGGGGCAAGCTGCTAGTTGGCTTGATCGCAACCCTGCAAACAATCGGCTGACCACTCGAAATACCGCCCAGCATTCCGCCATGATTATTGGTTTTGGTTCCAACTTTGCTCGGAAGTTTTTCATCCGCAATAAAATGATCATTGCACTCGCTGCCACGCATGCTAGCCACTTTAAACCCCGCACCATATTCGAAACCCAACACAGCAGGCAGAGACAATAATCCCTTGGCAATATCAGCCTTTAGTTTGTCAAATACCGGTTCGCCCAAGCCTGCTGGAACCCCAGTTGCTACCATCTCACATATTCCACCAATCGAATCTCTTTCCAATCGCACCTGATCAATCAGGGCATACATTTTTTCTGCAATGACAGGATCTGGGCATCGCACCGCATTGCTTTCAACTTGTTCTAAAGTAATTGCAGTGGGGTCTGTAGCTTCAAAACGAATATCACCAACCTGAGTTACATAACCTAAAACCCTAATACCTTGGGTCGCAAGTAATTTCCTAGCAATCGAACCAGCAGCCACCCTGCAAATAGTTTCTCGCGCGCTCGAACGGCCGCCGCCTCGATAATCTTTTAACCCATACTTGGCATCAAAAGTGTAATCTGCATGGCCTGGTCTGTATTTATCCTTGATATCGCCATAATCATGGCTTCGCTGATCGTTGTTGCGGAATAAAATGCCAATGGAAGTACCATCCGTGACACCTTCAAAAACCCCCGAGAGAATTTCTGGTAGATCATCTTCTTTTCGCTG
>JAPLNF010000296.1:5108-39953 GCA_026692965.1 Planctomycetota bacterium | reverse complement strand
TTCGTTAAACTTGAATCAGGCATCGAAGGCCTTGTTCATATCAGCGAAATGAGCTGGACCAAGAGAATCAACCATCCTAACGAAATGGTATCAATTGGCGACCAGATTGAAGTTCAAGTTCTGAACATCAACAAAGATAAACAAGAGATTTCTCTTGGTATGAAGCAGGTTCAGAATAATCCTTGGGACAAAGTTGCAGAGAGATATCCTCCAGGCACCATTGTTTCAGGCGCTGTTCGCAACCTTACCAATTATGGTGCTTTCATCGAAATCGAAGAAGGTATCGATGGCTTGTTGCACGTAACCGACATGAGTTGGGTTCGCAAAGTCACTCATCCAAGTGAAGTTGTGAATAAGGGCCACGCTGTCACTTGCGTTGTTTTAAATGTTGATCAGGAAAGAAAGCGAATTGCGCTTGGCCTGAAACAAATGAACAACGATCCTTGGGAAGGTGATATCCCAGGCCGATACAAAGCAGGCGAACTTCGTAAGGGTAAAGTTACCAAACTCACTAATTTTGGTGTGTTTGTTGAACTTGAACCCGGTCTCGAAGGCCTACTGCATATTTCCGAGCTTTCCGATGATAAAATCGAAAGCCCTGAAGAAATTGTAAAGGTTGGGGACGATATCGAAGTTCGAGTTCTTCGCGTTGATGCTGCTGATCGTAAGATCGGTCTTTCTCGCAGAAAATTGAACGAGCCTTATGTGGAAGAACCTGAAGAAACTGCTGGCGATGATTCAAACAGGCCACAAAGAGAGCTTCGAGGCGGAACCGGCTCTGCTGGTGCGGGCAATTTGATTAACATGCCTGAATCCGAACCTGATCAACAATAAGGGTTATTCCTTTTATAATAACCGCTCCGGGGATTTATTCCCGGAGCGGTTATTTTTTTGTTCCGGTTGTGACGGTCATCCCTTATCATTTAATTATTCCTGTCTTACGTGTTTGGTAGCTTGCAAGGGTTAGTTCCTTATTGATATCGTTTTGACAACTTCAACCTTGTTAGACCGGTAACACCTTTTCAGAGATGCGTTCTTCAGGTCGATAATTATTTTAAGTGAAGGTGTGGTAGTTTTAACATGCTGCTGTTTTTTTCAACATCATGAACAACTTAACCTCGCTTTGCTAAAATGTAAGTAATGATAATTGAACTTTAGCGACCTAGTAACCACCGGAAAACACCATGACTCGACCAAGTCGCCCTCGCAGTGAAGCAGTTCAATCTCCTTTAGAAACCTATCTAAAGGAAATTAACGAAACCTCTCTTCTTAATGCAGATGAGGAAAAGCAACTTGCTTATCGAATTGAAAAAGGCGATGCAGAGGCTAGGGACCGTATGGTTCGAGCCAACCTAAGATTAGTCGTTAATATTTCCCGAAGCTACACCGGGAAAGGCCTTGCACTACAAGACCTTATTGAAGAAGGCAACCTCGGGCTTTTAAGGGCTGTTGAAGGTTTTGACCCGACCATGAACACCCGCTTTAGCACCTATGCTAGCTATTGGATTAAACAATCCATAAAACGCGCCTTGGTGAATACTGCGAAAACCATTCGAGTTCCAGCTTACATGGTTGAACTTCTTGCTAAATGGCGCAGAGCCAATGCGATTCTCCATGATACCCTTGGCAGGGCTCCCTCCCATGAAGAAATTGCAGCAAGCTTGGATTTACCCAAAAAGAAGCTCAATATCATCAAGAAAGCCATCAAGGTTTACCACTCTGCTCCTCAACCAGAACAATCCGACAGTGGTTGGTCTCTGGAAGAGATGATCATGGATTCAAACAGCAAATCCCCTGATAACGAAATGGTGGAAGCTGATGATTTGGTTCATGTTAAAGATTTGCTAGGCAAAATGGATCCACGCGAAGCGATCGTTCTTAAAATGCGCTTCGGGCTCGATGATGAAGAACCTAAAACCCTAAAAGAAATTGGGGAAAGTTTAGGCCTTACTAGAGAACGCGTTCGACAAATCGAAAGCGAAGCTCTCGAAAAACTTGGCGTCAGTATGGGCGTTAATTCTTAATATGGGTAAAAAGGGCAATTAAAGTTGCCCTTTTTTGCATCTGTCGGCATTCGCTCCATAGTAATTCAATCATTTATACGGCTTATCTCCCGGCCTTTACTGGCCGATAAGGATTATGAGGAATGTTGTTCCTTCGTAATTTGGGGAGATGATGCGTTACTTCATAATAGCTTATTTCTTTTTAATCATATTATTGGCAGGTATCCCTATAGTTGCTTTGGCTGATACCTCGGAGTCAGATTCACTTGCAGAATTACATTGGCGAGCGGGCCAAAAATCTTTAGATGCAGGTGACCCGGTAAATGCTCTCCGCTCTTTTAGGCAATCCCTCTCTATTAATCCTGATTCTGCTAAAACGCACCTTTCAATGGCGGCGGCTTGCCTGGCTCAGGGTAATGATTCCATTGCAGCTATTCATCTGAAAATTAGTCTCGAGCTTGAACCTAGTAATGTGATTGTCAGGCAGAATTATGCGGACCTTTTATTGCGGATGAATCAGCTTGAAGAAGCAAGGGACCAATTTAACTTGTTCATCAAAGATACCCAGCAATTTGGCGAACAGGCTAACCGGCATATGATCCATGCCCATAGCAGATTGATGGCAATTTCAGAGCAATTGGGCGATGTTTATGAAGAGCATTTAAATCGTGGTATTGGTTTGTACTTGCTGGCTTTGGAGAAAACGAAAAAGGATCAGCAGGAAGTACCTAATGATCAAAACTTGGAAGCGTTACTGTTTCGCGCAGCAGGAGAACTGACCCAAGCCCGATTGACTCGAAATGATCAAATCCGGCCTTGCTGGTATCTTTACCTAGTTTGGAACAAGTTGGCGTGTTCACAACCCGCGCAGCGATGGTATCGAATTACAGCCCAAGATGCCTCGGTGGAATGTTTGACCCCGAAGGAATTTCAAGACTTTCATCTTGTCAGAAAATTCGCTGAATCAGACCATATTCGAAAATAATTCCAACATTTTTCCCTGTAAAGTGTTATTATCGCAGATGATTTCTTTTAATTTGAGTTGTCGCTGCTTAGGGAATTATTCATGTTTTCATTCATTAGATTGATCAAAGCTCTTGGGTTCTTTGCCTTGGTAATACCAATGTTTGCCTTGGCGCAGCCTTTTCCTTTGGAAGATGTTTTAAAGGAAAGATCTGCAAGCGCAGAAGTTTTCAACAAGACCCTGCGTGGCGAGGTTGCTTTCGATGCTAAAAATCCTGCTCATATGAAAGCCGTGGATGTTAATGCTAGGTTTTTTGTCTATAGGGTGACTAGGCCGGAAATCCAATCAGAACCTGGTAAAATGGATTCCATTTTCAAAGAGTTTGAAAGCGTTTTAAAGCAACTTAAAACTAAAGCAGATAACCCTTTTAACACTAGCTTCCTTGAAAAAATCCTTGAGAAAACCAAGGAGATAATCCCCAATACTTCGATTAGCGCACGTATTAACGCTGTTCGTATGCAAGCAATGTGTCCAGCAGAAATCGCCAACTGTGATCTTGCTGGCCAGAAGATTCTTCCTGAGCAATTCATGGAATCCTTCATCACGATATTACAAAAATCCCCCGATGATGGCATGAAGCTTTATGCCTTAAAAGGTATACGAGACACCTATAAGGTTATCCGCCCCATGGCTGTGGTGAAGAAAGCTAGCAGTAGGGTCACTTTGAGCCCCGCATTAGAAGTTAAAGTTGCTGAAACATTGGCACAGCTTATTGAGACCCCGATTGTTTACCCCGTAGGAACTGCACCTGAAATCGTCGAAGGTTACAGGGTTTTAAGGCGTGAAGCTCTGAAAGCGCTTGCCCAATCAAGGGCCCCCATTTCTGGGGAAAAAGGTAGAACTGCATTTATTCTAGCTAAATTTGCCAATGGTTCGGATATTAAACCTGAACCTAGGTTAGATGAAAGGGCCGAGGCTGCAATTGGTCTGCTTAATCTTCGCCTTCAAGATCCAGATGCAAGCGAATACAATATGGAAGCAGCTTTATACCAATTCAGTTCGTTTCTCATCGATTATTTCCAGCGATTTAATACCCGCAATGATACCGATGCGGATAAGTTGTTCCCTTGGAAGTACTATGCTGCAAGAATTACTGATACCCTTGATGAGCTTAATAAAGAAGTGAAAAACGTTCCGTATATAGTCGAAATGATTCAGAAAATCGGACTCGGGCTCAGCGATATGGAAAAACTTGATAAAGCAGCAGTACCACAACTTGCTACTTTTGTGCAATCCAAAGCCCCTGCAAGTTTATTGATCTATAAAAAGATCCCCGGAACAGAAGTGAAGCTACACGGGAATTAGCCTATGAAGCCACTTCAGGTGGGTGCTTTAATAGTATATTCTCGACAAGTTTAATGTCTTTTATATCAACGCCTTCGCGCCTTTGATACCTGCGCTTTAGGCTGTCAAGAACATGAAGCCACATTACCCGGTCAGCGACAAGGCCTTTGGTCCATTCGCCTCGTTTTTTAAATTTGAATTTGAAGGTCCAAACCCCTGCAAATCTTTCTGCGCTTATGTATCGTTTCACGCCCATTTCTGGATCGATGTCATGCCATTTGATTTCTATCATCAGGAAAGCCTCTTTACTATTTTCTTAGATGTTGAAGAAGCTTGCTAAAATCTTCGGGTAAAGCCATGTTCCAGTGCATTGGTTCGCCCGATATGGGATGAATGAAACCTAGTTCTGCAGCATGTAATGCAAGCCTAGGGAACCCACTACCATCAGGCAGAATGGATCCATTTACTGTGGTTCTGTATACTTTTTCCCCGCAAACGGGAGAACCTTTTTCTGCCAGATGTATTCTGATTTGATGAGTACGGCCTGTTTCAAGTTGGCATCCAACGAGAGTAAAAGCCTGGAATTTTTCGACTATATGTACATGGGTGACTGCTTTTTTCCCGGGCTGGGAAAATGGCGCACTTCCTCTACGGCCATCGCCTCGGTCGCGAACCAAAATAGATTCAATGGACTGAGGCGCAATGGTGCCCGGTATTAACGCCAGGTATTTTCTTTCAACCGAATGGTTAAAGAATTGCATTCCTAGGCCGCGTTCTGCATCCGCAGTGCGGGCGAAGACTAGCAAGCCACTGGTTTCTTTGTCTAAACGTTGCACCACACGAAGCCTAGAAGATTTGCTTTTAGCTCCTTTTTTGGTCAAAAAACCTATTTGCTTGGTGACCAGATCTTCCAAGGTTGGGCTAAGCGATTTCCGCGATTCTTTCCAAGTTCGTTCTGCCGGGTGTCTGACGGAATTTACACCCGGTGGTTTTTCCACCACGACTAGGTGCTCATCAAGGAATCTAATCGTTATTTCTTGCTTATCCGATGCTTTGCCATCTGGCTTTACCAGTAGTTCAACATCTTCAGCAGCACGGACCCTTCTAGCAGGGTCAAGGCATATATCATTGCTGATTTTAATATGCCCTTGGGCGATTAGTTTTTTTATCCTAGACCAGCTTAGATCAGGCTTAAGATTGCGAACAATAGTTGCTAGGGTTGCACCTTCGTTTTCAGGTGAAACCTTATGTTGAATATTTTTGGAAATGGTCATTATCTAGCTCTCTCGTCTTTTCTTTACTGATGCTCTACCTGGGCGGTAACCTTTGTTTTGTTTGTTTGCAGGATTGTTTGCGGGGGCATGATAGTACTCACCCTCAAGGGTGTTATTTGCTTTGGCGATTCGGGATTCAAACGCTTCTTTTGGAGGATTTGCAGGGATCAGGGCATCACAAGAATTTCCTATCAAATCTGTTCTGCCCGCAGCTTCAAGGGCTTTTCTTACTTCGAAGTAGTTTTCCGGTTTGAAAAACTGCAGCAAAGCCCTTTGCATTTTTCGATCACGAATGTTTTTTGCTATGTACACTTGCTCGCCTGTCATTGGGTCGATACCTGTGTAGTACATGCAAGTAGCAATATCGAAAGGAGCAGGGATGAAATCCTGTACCTGATCTGGTTTGTAGCCATTGCGTTTTAAAAATAGGGCAAGTGCGATCATGGAATGTAAATCAGACCCTGGATGGCTGGCGATGTAATAAGGGACGAGATATTGTTTGGGCTTGCCCGCTTTTTGTGAAGCTTTTTTGAAACCATCGGAAAAGGTTTTGAAGTTGTCGTGTGCGGGCTTTTTCATCAGCTTTAAAACATTCTCGTCCGCGGCTTCCGGTGCAACTTTTAAATGCCCCCCCACATGATGAGCTGTTAACTCTTCCAAGTATTCTGGAGAAAGTTGTGCTAAATCCATGCGAATACCGCTGGCAACCAGTACCTTTCGGATGCCTGGTATTTCCCGTGCCTTTTGCATCAGCTTGATGATCGGCCCGTGGTCCGTTCCCAGTAATTTACAAATCGTTGGATGTACACACGATAGCCTTTTGCATTTCGCTTCCACTTCAGGGCGGGTGCAACGCATTTTGTACATGTTTGCAGTAGGGCCACCAATGTCGCTTACTATTCCGTTAAAGGACTCATCTTTGCCCATTTTTCCCAGTTCTTGGAGTACCGATTCCTCAGACCTAGACTGAATTATTCGCCCTTGATGTGCGGTGATAGAACAAAAAGTGCAACCCCCAAAGCAACCTCGCATGATGGTTACAGAATCTTTGATCATTTCATGTGCTGGGATTTTTTCTTTATAACTTGGGTGTGCTTTTCGAGTGTAAGCAAATCCGTATATCCGATCCATCTCGGCTGTTGAAATTGGAAATGCAGGAGGCGTTGCAACGATTGCCTGATTATCGTGGTACTGGATCAGGGTTTTAGCGTTAAACGGGTTGGTATTTAGATGGATGGTTTTTGTCGCTTGTACAAAAGCAAGCTTGTCCGTCTTAACCATTTCAAAAGTTGGTAGGACTTCAAAGCCAACTGTTGCTTTGATACCATTTTCGTCTTTGATTAAAAACTTTTCTGCGATCAAATGCTCTTGCCCTACGGGTGGAGTTTCTTTTGCACCCAGTGCGAATGCAATCCCACGCATATCCCGTAATTGTTGAACACTTTCGCCTGCTGCCAACCGTTGGGCCATCTCGACAATTGTGTTTTCGCCCATTCCATAAGCGACGATGTCGGCTTTGCAATCTAAGAGAATGGATTTTCGTACGGTATCGCTCCAGTAGTCATAATGAGCCAATCTTCGTAAAGAGGCTTCAACCCCACCTGCGATAACTGGTACGCCGGGGAAGGCTTCTCGAGCGCGATGGCAATAAGGTAGAGTTGCGCGGTCGGGTCGGAGCCCAATATTTCCACCTGGGGAATAAGCATCATCATTACGGACTTTTTTATTTGCGGTGTAGTGGTTGATTAGAGAATCAAGATTGCCCGCACTGATCGCAAAGAATAATTTCGGTCTGCCAAATTGACGCCAAGGTTCGACTGTTTTCCAATCGGGTTGACTGAGCATTGCAACTTTGAATCCTGCATATTCTAAACTGCGTGCAAGAATAGCCATTGCGAAGCTAGGATGGTCAATGTAGGCATCGCCCGTTACAAAAACGATATCCACTTCAGACCAACCCCGGGCCTTCATTTCTTCAAAGGTAGTGGGGCATAAGGGGGCACTATTATCCGCAGATAAAGGTAGTTCGAATCGGTTTTTTTTTGTCTTAGTGCTGTCTTGCATTAAAATCCGCACCATTGATGTTTTAAGGGTTAATATCTCACCTTAGAACATTATAGGTGGTTATCTGGAAATTACCTCTCCAAGCGACGTTTCTGCCTTAGAATTGCTTTTATCTTGTAATGCAAAGTCCAAAGGTAACGATTGAAGGAGGTCCAATAGGTCTTTTTCCTGAACAAGTGCGTTGGCTTCTGAAATTGAGACCCATTTTCGTAATCTTTGTCGGTGTTCAGGATAAACTTCTGCAACACTAGAAACATGCATTAAAAAAACCGTAACAAGATAGGAGAGCCCGGATTTTGAGTAGCGATAGGACCCCAGAGGGTTATTGTTTAATTTACCCGTTAACCCAGCTTCTTCCCAAGCTTCCAGAAGGGCAGTTTCTGCTGCTGTTTTTCCTTTGGATATCGAGCCTTTGGGAATTACCCACTTTTTACCACTTTTTGAGGTTACAAGGCAAACATTACCTTCAAAACACGGAATAGATGCCGCTTGCAACAACGAGGGAGAGTTAAAATTATCTGCCATGACAAGAGTTCCATCCATGGAAATTAATAAACTACTTATAAAGGCGTATTTGAGCCAGTCAAGCTAAACTTGCGAAAATTAACCATAACCTCACATCTCTCTGCTCAAAATAATAAATAGATTTTAATCTTTGTCGGTTAGGGTAAATTAGGAGGCGGTAGGTTTTACATCTATGGTTCTTAAAGATCGATAGCAATATGAAAAACAACGATAATATTTTGCTAGTGGAAGACGAGCCGGGCGTTTTGCAGACTTTTGTAGAATGGTTGCAATCCTCAGGGTTTGATATCAATATTCATCGAGCCAGAGATGCAGAAACAGCACTTAAAATTGCAGCAGAATTTCAAGTTGATCTCGCAATCCTTGACTGGAATTTAGGTACAGGGTTGAACGGCCTTGATTTACTTGAAGACCTTTTTGTTTTTCAACCCGATATTGTTGCGATTCTTGTCACCGGATATGCCAATCAGGCTACCCCTCTACATGCAATGCGAATAGGTGTGCGAGATTATCTTGATAAAAGTCAGGATCTGACTCGGGAAAAATTTCTTGATGCAGTCTTGAAGCAATTGCAAAAACTTCGACCCCTAAAAAACCAAAGAGTATTTCAAAAGAAACTTGAATCTTTTAAGGATATGGTCGCTCGCTCTCTAGAATTGCTTGACGCCAACAGTGCTTTTAAAAATGAAAACACCCTAGATGCTACTTGTAATAAAATAATTCAAACAGCATTTGAATTTTTCCCCATGAAGAATGCCTCGGTGTATCAAATCAATGCGGGCGGCTTTATTCCCAATAATGGTTGCCCCGTGATTACCTACGATGGGGAAAGTTTTGTTTCTTCCAATGTGGATTTTAGTTCCAGCCTAGCTTCTGCGGTTTGCAATCAAAATTCCACTATTCCACTTCGGGTTGATCTCTCTAAAAATGGGAATCAAGAGTTATTTGTTATTCATCCCTTTGAAGCTAATGCTCAAACCGCTTTGTTCCTACCTCTCGTTTATGATTCCCAATTAATCGCTATTCTTGAATTTGTCGATCCGCAAGAATCTGCCCTAATTAAGTGGGAAAAATTGACTGGTATTTACGCCGAATTACTTGCTAAATCAATGGGTCACGATAAGGCGAGAACCCATCTTCTTCTTATTATGGAAAAAGCGTTAAAACTTTCAGACTCGTTGAGCCCCTTGGAAATTAGTAGTCAAAGCCTAGGGGATAATATCAATAATGCAATTGCTGAAACGGGTATCCCTCCTGAAGAAATCGAGTTTTTAAATCAAGTCCGGGCATTGCAGAATCGCTTTGGAAAAAGTGCTCTAATTTCCAGTACTGAACTCTTGAAAACTGTTGAAAAAATGCTCCTTGCATCTTTTGGGGAGGCTTCCAAGTGACTGAGGGGCAACCTTCCTTTGATTTTTTTAAAGCCTTGCAGGATCTGATTAAACTCGGCTTTCGAGATGGATTGCTTGGTAATCCACTTGCGGATGGGAGTGGTGTAAATATTGCTTTGATTGATACCGGAGTAAATGTAGCGAAGTTGCAAAGAAAATTTGATGGCAAGGGTGTTAAATTTAAACCCATCACAAATGCATTGTTTAAACCCAATGGAGTAATTGATTATTCTTCCATCGCGCCCCCGGTTCTGCCTCATGGAACAGTGGTTGCAGATATTCTTTTAAACCATGCGCCCCAGGCACAATTATATTCTGCAAATGTTTTTGAGTTTCGATCCTTTACCGAACTTGATTTGCTGCTTCATGCAATTCATGTTGCAATCCATGATTGGAAATGCAAGGTTATCAATCTTTCGCTTGGATTGCCCGAAGAAAGGCTGCAGCAACCTTGGCGTAGATTGCAGTTTTTAAATGCGCTTGAAGACGCCTATCGGAATGATGTTCTTGTTTTTGCTGCAGGGAATAACGATCATCCATTGACCCGCAGTTTTCCTGCGGTGTTTGAATCCTCACTTTTTTCGGTCAACAAGAAGTTGTTGGATGGAATGCTAAAGTTTAAATATTTTCCTCAAGCAGGGCTCGAATTTTTAGGGCATGGCTACGCAGACCTTGCGCCAATTGGTTCAGATCTTGAAACATCTTGGGCCACCGCCCACCTCGCTGGTACTGCTGCTAAAATTGCTTCTTTATGCCCTACGATCAAACCTTTTGAGATGAAGTCGATACTCTATTGGATCTCACGCGAATGGTATGGTCAATCCGGTTGCAATTCCTAATTCAGTCATTCTTCGATAAAGCGAACTGAGTGCTATTTTTAGTTTTTTAGCTGCTTCTCGCTTGTCGCTGTTTTGATTTAGTATTAACTCAATATGTGTTTTTTCAAACCTTTTTACGGCTTCATCCAATCCATCGATTAAAACGAATTCCCCTATTGCCGGGGCCAAGCCAGGTGGTAGGTCTGTAGGTGTAATTAAGGGCCCATCAGAAAGGATGACCGCTCGTTGTAATACATTTTCAAGTTCGCGTACATTTCCTTTCCAAGGGCACGCCATTAATATTTGCATTGCTTCATGATTCACCCCAGTGAATCTTTTGCCCATTGCTTTTGCGTGTTTATCCAAAAGATACTCTACAAGTTCCGGGATATCTTCCATTCGGTTTCGAAGTGGCGGAATTGTGATTGCTACAACATTTAAGCGATAATACAAATCTTCACGAAACCGCCCAGATTCCACTTCTTTTTGCAAATCTTTATTGGTAGCAGCGAGAATCCTCGCTTCCACGGTGATGGGTTCGTTGGCACCGACAGGAAGTATTTCTTTTAATTCAATTGCGCGTAAAAGTTTAGCCTGGGTTGCAAGGGGAAGTTCAGCAATCTCATCCAAGAAAACGGTGCCTTTGCCAGCATGCATAAAGACACCGTTTTGATCTTTATCTGCACCAGTAAACGCTCCTTTTTTATGACCAAACAATTGATTTTCCAGTAAATCGTGTGGTATGGCAGCGCAATTCATTGCCAAAAATCTGCTCGGAGAATCTTTTAAATTGGTTGAGGCTGGGTTTGCTCCATCATGGATTACCCGTGCCAGTAATTCCTTGCCCGTGCCACTTTCTCCTGTTAATAATACCGTCGATCTTGTTGGCGCAACTTTGTTTGCCAATTCAATTGTTTGGCGCATTGCCTGACTTTTACCAATGAGTTTGGTTTCAGGGTAGATGCGGTTGAGTTCTTTTCTCAACCATTGGTTTTCAAGTGCCAGCCTTTTTTGTTCGAGCAATCTTTTTATTTTTTCTGATAACTCTGCAAGGATAACAGGTTTGATAAGATAATCTTGCGCACCACGCTTGAATGCTTCAACTGCATTTTCAACAGTGGCATACGCAGTGATCATCACTACAAATACTTCAGGGCTAATTCGTTGAAGTTCCTGTAAAAATGCGATGCCATCCATCCCAGGTAGTTGCAGATCACAAAGGCATAATTCAAATCTTGTGCTTGTTGCTAACTTGATACCTTCTTCGCCACTACTTGCGCAAATCACTTTAAATCCCTCTTGATTAAGGAATTCTGTAAGAGTTTCGCGGATCAATGGCTCATCATCAATGACAAGAATGTTTGGGAGTGAGTCTTTTAGACTGGATAGATTCTTTTTTAATTCAGTCATGGGGCACCTTGTTTGGTTCGATTGAAAGTGCAAAATTAGTTGAAGGAATAGTTGCGCTAAAAAGTGATCCACCTTCGGGTTTTTGGTAATAGCGAATCATTCCCTGGTGTTCCTCGATTATTTTTTGTGACACAAAAAGACCAAGCCCGGTCCCATGTTTTTTAGTAGTGAAAAAAGGAAGAAACAGTTTTTTAACATCAGTTTCTGCGACTCCTGGGCCGTTATCGCTTACCTGGAAACAAATGGAGTCACCTTCGACTACTATTCCAACCTCAATAATACCCCCTGTGCCCGCAGCATCAATGGCGTTTAAAATAAGATTGAGAATTACCTGTACCAATTGATCATGAATTCCGTTGATGGTTGGTAGGTTTTGAGGGACAGGAATCAAAATAACCTTACCTCTGGTCCTTTTGTAATATTTTGCAATATTCATTGCTTCTTCAATGACAGGCAGGGGCTTGATTTTTTTTCGTTCGAGATTAGCTGGCCTAGAAAAATCCATTACTTCTCGAAGAGTATCTCGAATCCTTATTAATTGGCCACTCATTAGGTCAAGTTTTTCTCTTGTGTAATCATCGAGTTCTTTTTTTTGAAGGATTTGCACCATAGAGGAAATAGAGGTGAGTGGGTTGCCAACCTCATGGGCGATTCCTGCTGCTAATAGTCCAAACGCTGCCATTTTTTCTTGCTGTAATACTTGCGCTTGTGCTTCTTGTAACTGCTTTGATCTTTCTGCAATTCTTGCTTCAAGCTCGGATTGGTTTTTTAATAACTCCTGATTTAAAATTTCCAAAGAGGAACTGGTTCTTCTTAGAAGCGAAGTTAATGATGTTGATGCCCATGCAAGCCAACCCATGACAATCATGGTTAGTGAGATGAAAAGTTTACTTTGTGAATTATCATTCAAAAGAAAAACTAAGGTAGTATAACTGATGCAATGAAAAGTAAAGCAAAGCGCAGTCACAATCCAAGAGTATCGCAATGCGCAACATAAGATTGAAAGGAAATAATAATAACGAAAAGTGCTGGAAAGGCCTTCTTCATAATAGCAAAGTAGGCCGATGAAAAGCGATTCCATAGCTGCGATAAACAAAGGGTAATCGGCTAGGAAAACTTTTTTTTTCCAACTAAAGTACGTGTCTAAAAGTGTGTACCCAACCCCGATCGCAAGGATTAGGTTTAATAAACCCCTGCGGTCGCCGCTCATATCTGTTGCATTAACAAGAAAATAGCCTATTAAAACGCCAAACCATCGAATTTTTACAACGATGGCTTCTGCATCCAGATCCCAAGGGGTTGGGGTGTTTTTGTTTTCCATGTAATTCATGATAGTCCCATTGTAAAGATTTTTATCTTGGGGATCATGAGTCAAGAATTTGGGAAGGCAGTTTTTCTTCCGATTGAATAATAAGTGAAACCAACAGAGGAAAGAACTTTAGGTTCGTATAGATTTCGTCCATCAAAAATGACATTTTCTTTAAGCATTCCTGCCATGAATTGGAAGTTTGGATTTCGAAACTCCTGCCATTCTGTAACGATAGCCAGTGCGTTTGCGCCCTGAAGGGCATCGTAGGGTTTACTGCAGTATGAAATTTTATCTCCGTAAATCGCTTTAACATTAGGCATTGCTTCCGGATCATGAACTTGAACCTTAGCGCCCGCATTAAGAAGGGCGTCGATAAGCACCAATGCAGGGGCTTCCCGGATATCATCTGTTCGTGGTTTAAAAGCCAATCCCCAGATTCCAAAAGTTAAACCCTTGATGTTTCCTTTGAAATGATCATGGATTTTGGAAAAAAGAAGCTCCTTCTGAAGTTCATTAACCACATCAATTGCAGCAAGCATGGTGGGGGCAATTCCGATTTCATTTGCCATGTGTATCAACGCACGAATATCTTTGGGAAAACAACTGCCGCCATATCCCGCTCCCGGAAACAGAAATTGAAATCCAATTCTAATGTCATGCCCGATCCCTCTGCGGACATCATTAATATCCCCGCCCATCTTTTCGCAGATATTTGACATCTCATTGATAAAACTGATTTTGGTAGCAAGCATCGCATTGGCTGCATACTTTGTCATTTCAGCGCTTTCAGGCGACATGATTAATAAAGGGCGTTCTGTCCTTAAAAAAGGAGCATATAATTCTTTGAAAATTTCGGACAGTTCTGGAGAGCGAATTCCTATGACGACCCTGTCTGGTTTGGTGCAATCTTCGATTGCAGCCCCTTCCTTAAGGAATTCAGGATTGCTGCAAATGTGGATTGGGAATTTGCTGTTCGCATTTACAATGTCTTGAACTTTTTTATTGGTACCTACAGGAACTGTGCTTTTTATGATTACAATTTTGGTTTTGTTTGCAGCAAGTGCGATAGATTTAGCAACAGCAAAAACAGTGGAGAGATCAGCAGCTCCTGTTTCACTTTGTGGCGTGCCCACAGCAATGAATACCAAATCACTTGCTTGGACGCCTTTTTGTAAATCCGTTGTGAATACAAGTCGGCCGTCTCGGGAATTACGATGCACCATTTCCAATAAGCCAGGCTCATAGATTGGAATCTTCCCTTTCTCTAAGACCGCAATTTTTGCTTCATCTTTGTCGATGCATATTACTTCATTCCCGCTATCTGCAAAACAAGTACCAGTAACCAAGCCAACATAACCTGTTCCAACTACAGCAATTTTCATTTTTATTCCTTAGGGTTTTGCAATTGAGCGGCAATAACCTGACGCCAATAGTTCAAAGTGTCAGTAAGAGTTTTTTCAAGAGAAAAGGCCGGTTCCCATGAAATAGTTTTGTTAAGTTTATCAATGCCGACAAGCAATTCAAAATCTTGAGTGGAAGGGGAAGGTTCTTCCTCAATTATTAAGTTGGGCTTATTTGAAAAAGAAACGAGCATTTTTAAAGCGTCAGAAATACGAGTGTTTTTACCAGACCCGATGTTATAAGCTTCGCCGGGTTTTCCATGCTCCATTAGGCTTGCATAAGCTCTTACCGTGTCCCGTACATCGGTGAGATCTCTGAAAGCAGATAGTGAGCCTGTTTTAATGACAGGCTTTTTTCCTAAGAGTTCTACTTCAGCAATTTGTTTGGAAAAACTCGCCATTGCAAAATCAATTGATTGCCTGGGCCCGATGTGATTAAAAGGCCGTGCACGAATTATTTCTATCTTGTCGTTTACCCAAACTTGATAACTCAAAAGGTCGGCCGCAGCTTTGCTAGATGCATAGGGACTTTGGGGCATTAACTCTGAAGATTCGGTTTTAATTTCTTTGTCGTATCTAGCAGATCCATAAATTAAACCGGACCCAGCGAAAAGAACTTTTGCGTTAATGCCTGATTTTTTGATGGCATCATAAAGAGTTTGTGGGGCGTTAAGATTACCCAACCACGCATCATGTTGATTTACAAAAGATTTTCCTGTTTGGGCAAATCCAGCTAGGTGGTAGATGTGTGTTGGATTGATTGTTTTTAAAAGTAAAGCTAATTGGGCTGAGTCTTGAAAATTGCTGGTATGTAGTGGGATATTATGAAGATTTGCAGGGCAAGTTTTAGGCCACTTTCCGGACCTGCTTATCCCATGGATTTCCCTAGCGAACCCATGAAGATGTTCTGCAAGATACGAACCAGCAAATCCGGTAATCCCAGTAATAAGAACCGTACTGCTATCAATTTTTTTATTATCGGTGCCCATATTGCTTTTGATAGTACGAAAGATAATCACCTGTGCGAATGGAATTAATCCAATCAGTGTTTGCAAGATACCATTCTACAGTATGCTTTAAACCTTCTTCGAAAACAACCGTTGGCGTCCACCCTAATTCTTTTTCTGCTTTAGAACAATCAATGGCGTATCGTTTATCGTGGCCTGGCCTATCTTTAACATAGCGAATTAATGAGTGTGGTTTTTGCAGGTTGTTGAGGATTGCATGCGTTAACTCAAGATTAGTTCGTTCGCTTTTTCCGCCTAGGTTATAAACTTCACCTACACGGCCTTTTCGCAGTACAGCAAGAATGCCTGAACAATGATCATTTACATGAATCCAATCGCGTACATTTAAACCATCCCCGTACACCGGGACTTGTTCATTTCGTTGCAAATTGCTGATGAAAAGTGGAATCAGTTTTTCGGGGAATTGATAAGGCCCATAATTGTTGGAGCAGCGTGTGGTCATTGCAGGAAAACCAAAGGTATGAACATAGCTGCGAACAATGAGGTCGGAAGAGGCCTTGCTTGCAGAATAAGGACTGTTGGGAGCAAGTGGAGTATCTTCGGTGAAAAAACCCGTATCACCTAAGCTTCCATATACTTCATCTGTTGAAACATGGACGAATCTTTTGATGTTGTGGGTTCTTGCAGAATCTAAAAGCACCTGGGTGCCAACAATATTGCTTCGAATGAAAGGCCCAGAATCTAAAATGCTTCGATCAACATGACTTTCTGCAGCAAAATGTACTATCGAAGAAACTCCGTCCTTTAGGACTGTATCAACATCTTGTTTGTTGGCAATGTCGCCCTTAAAGAACTTGAGCCTAGGATTCTTTTCCAAATCTTTAAGATTGGCAAGATTACCAGCATAGGTGAGAAGATCGAAGTTGATTACTTCAACCGTGGGTTCTTTTTCTAGAATCATGCGAATGAAATTGCTGCCAATAAATCCGCAACCACCTGTAACAACTAACTTTTCCATGAACAATCCTTTATGTGTGCCAATGGTTATAGGTATGAAGTAACTTTTTTAGAGGGTGTTTGGGAAGATCATTTTTCGATTTGATTTTAAAAAGAATCGATGAATATTAAGGAATATGGTCTTTAGACTTGACATAATCCTTAACTGGATTTAACTTTAAGTCACTTGGCGGTGGAAATAAGTTTATTCCTTGCCGTACAATTTCAGGAGTGGTAACCGTGACTAAAAAAGAAATCGTAAAGCAGATTTCTGACAAAATCGGTTTGACACAGCTAAAGACCAAAGACATCGTACAACAAACTTTTGATGCGATTGTGGATGCTCTTTTAGAGATGGGCCGTATTGAATTAAGGAATTTTGGCGTTTTTGAAGTTAAACAGCGGAAAGCTAGAAAAGCAAGAAATCCAAGGACAGGCGAACGCGTTGATGTTCCCCCTAAATATGTTGTAACTTTTAAACCCGGTAAAGAGATGGAAGAAAGAGTCAAAAAACTTACCAGTTTACCCGTTAATCTTGATGGCGAAGGGCTAGTCTTGGGCGATACCGATGAAGTTTCTAAACCCGGGGCATCTTTGTAATACCCCATCCTATTATTTTAATTTCAAAACCACCAAAAACCTAGAATCCTAATGGCCCCAGGGCCCCCATCTTTCCTTTTCGTTAAATCCATTATCATTCCTTATTTTCCTCTCAAGCTTAAAATCATTACATCCGATATATCATTCAGGTTTAGTTGAGTTCCCAGTTATTTTCCTGCTAGGGCAACAAACCTTTAGATCTTTTTGATAGATCTTGAATGCTTGAAGGGATTTAATCATGAGCCGTATTTTTTTGTTCTCTGCAGTTGGCTTGGCTATCCTATGCAACACTGGTTGTCTGATTAATGCTTATTCTTCTGATCCTAGCATGCGTATAAAAGCTTTGGTTAATCAATCTGAAGATCTTAGGCAGATCGAACAGGAATGGTCTAGGATTTGGTTCACAGATCATCCTTCCCACCTTACAAACGAACGAGTGGATGGCGGTTTGCAGTAAACCGAGTTTTAATTTTAAAAGATTCAACCCGACTCTTAATCTTTAGGAGCCGGGTTATTGTTTATACTTGAACCATTTATCTCATCACCCGTGAAATGCAAATAAAACCCTTCCGGCTTTTTACCCTTTAAAAAATCAATTTCGATAAGATTCGAACCAGAATTAAGAGCTATATCAAAAGTGCAAGTAGTAACTGATTTTTTGATTTGCTGCTCCGTTATTAGGACACTGTTGATTCTTAATTCGAAGGAATCCCGAGAGGTAATGGTTACTAAGGATTTAGATTGGTTATTCGCGTTTAAATAGAAGTGAAAGGAAAGTTGTTCAGAGGTACCCTGGGTGTACTTCTGTAAATCAAAAAAACCATCATTTCTTGCAGAGATCAAAACGCTTTTAGAATCATTCAAACCTTTATTTACCTTGATTTGACCAGCATAAGATGAGCCCGAAAACGTTTTGCTATTTGAAGGGTCTTTAAGGAAAAAAACCAAATCCAACAACTCTCTATAACTAAGTCCGCTGGAAAGGTTGTCATGCATGGTTGAACCTTTCAGAGGGGTTAAAGAAGTAACTTCATTTTTACTGAAGATTGATATTATTCCTGCTCCGTCTGCCAACATGATCTGATTTTGTGGAGACCGGATTTTCACGCCGACAGCAGTTTTGCCTGTTTTGGTTTTAAGTTCGAAAGTGCTATGGGCTGGGTTTATTTCGTGCGCAGGATCTAGCAACGAACGGATTATTTTTGCTGTTTCCATTTTTTGTATAAAGGTTAAATCTGGGCCTATCGTAGTATCGTTTTTGTTTATTGCATGGCAAATGATACAAGACTGATTATTGGCATTTAGAAAAGTTTCTTTTCCTCTTTCGAGGGTTGCGGAAGATTTCATAGATGCTTCAAAAAGATTTAGCTGTGAAAGGTTATCGTCTGCTAAGAGAGCTTTTTTAAGTAGCAAGCTGTTTAAATCTTTACCTTCAGGCGATTTTAGGCCAGACTTTTTTAGGCACTCGGATATAGCGGGCAATAAATTGGGGTCGCATTTTCCAGAATCGAAGTACTCAAATAGGACTTTAGCACCTGATGGGTTTTTTTCTAATAATTGCAAAGCTTCACTTTTTAAAGTATCAGGGAATAAAACCGAACCAAGTAAACCTTGAATACTTTCAGATGCTTTATCGGGGTCAATTGCAAATAAGGCATGTAATGCCGTTTGCCTTACTTTCAAGCTTTCTCTTTGTGACCTAGTGCCGCTTAAAATATTAATGATTATAGGAATAGATTCCTTGCCTTTTAAAACAGCAAGGGTTTCTAAAAGCGGTACTTTCTCTTCGTCTTGAATTTCCTGACTGCTTATGCGTGAAGTAAGTTTTTTTGAATACGAACTTATGTTGGCGTTTTTGATCATATTAATGCAGGCTATTTTGGTTTTTATGTCTGCATCTTCTAGGCAGGCATCCAAAAATTTTTCCCACTCTTTAAACGAGGCACTAGGGAAATAGCTTAAAGATTCTAGTAAAGCAATTTTAATGGGCGCTTCCATGGCGGGTTGCTTAAAACAATAAACAGCGAGTTGGGAAAGAATACTCTCTGGAATTTGCTTATGGTTTTTAAGGCTTTTTAGTAAATCGACTATCTCAGAAGCACTGATGTTTTGATTTTCAAGCCATGCCAGAGTTCCTTCTAATGCGGGCGCAGTGCGCATCAGTGTTTGAACTTCTAAGATTTTCCTGATGTCTTTTTTTACGCCTGTATCACCAACCGCAAGTATGCGTTCCATACCATTTTTTCCAGTAAATTCCAAGGCACGAGCAAAAACCTCGAGCATTCTAATATCTGATCCCTCATAAAATAAGATCGAGTTTATTAGACTTTCTGCAGATCCTGGAGCATTGTTTTTTCCCATAGCCAGTGTGATTGCATTTCTGAGTTCGGGCGTATCAGATCCCAGATGTTTAAGTAAAACATTGAAAATTGAATCACTACTAGGAGAGGCAAACCGGCACAGATATTGTGCTGCCATAAGTTGAAGGTTGGGGTCTCCGCCTGCAAGTATGTTTTCGCATATTGATTGGACTTCTTTATCCCAGAAATGGGCGAGCGCCTCTAGTGCGTGCAGTTTTGGCTCTGAAGCTTTATCCTCATCTTTAAGGAGTTTTACTAACGAATCAACTGCATCTTTGCCTTTACGAATTAGAGCATTTCTAGCTGCGATTTTTATGAAGTTTTCTCCTGAATCTAGAAGTGCGATTAAATCGCCAACTGATTTTTCATCAAACGAAGAAAAAGAATCTAAGCTTCTAAGAGGGATTTCAGGATCAGTGGCAGTTCCTTGCCAACGGATTCTTAAAATTCTCCCACCTACTCCTAATCCTTCAGTTTCGTTCGAGCACCCTTGATCCACAATATAGATTGCGCCATCAGGCCCTTGTGTTATTTGAGAAGGGAAAAACGTTGGGTCGCTCGAACTTAGGAAAGGAAAATATTCACTGGAAAGGAAGGTGCTTTTATCTTTGGCAGGAAAGATACCAAGAATTTCATGGGAGAGGCCATTTGCAACAAGAAATAGATTTTTAAATTTTTGAGGCAACTTGTTATCGGTATAGGCATGAGATGAAGTTGCATGAATTTTCGGCAAATTGATGACAGAGTAAGGAGCATCATCCCCCTCCATTAAAATCCTGAAAAGGTCTGGATCGCAACAATTGGAGCGGTGTGCAAGATGCCAGCCGAAATCGAATCCTTCCGTTAAGTGCAGAAGTCGAGCGCCCTCAGGTTTTTCACCTGAAGAAATTTGATCATCGACTGAGAATAAGTTTCCTTGTAAATCGAAGGAAAGATTCCCCTGAGCTTGTCGAATGCCGGTCGAATAGAGTTCAAGGTTTTTGCCATCTGGTTTGCAACGAGCGAAGCCACCGGTGCGAAGGACGGCTATTTTTTTACCATCGGTACCTTCAAGGAGAGAGTCGCCAGGTGGGAAATGGAAATAAAGCCAGCCATCTGGACCAAAGGCAAGCGCATTAACTTGATATTCATTAAAACCTGCGATGCCTCATTAAAACCTGCGATGCCTTTAATGATGATTTCAGATTTCATTTCAAGTCCGCCATCGGGCTTGATTTTATAGCGAAGAATGGATCCCGAATCTGCAAGATAAATAAAAGAATCATGGGTAACAAAAGCAGATGGGGCAAAAGGCTCAAGTAGAGTGGTGGGGGATTCCCAGAACCCAGTGGTTTTGTTTATAGTGAGGGCTTTAATTTTGTCAGGTATGAGCTTTTTTAAAACAATCCCTTCTTTTAAGTTCCCTATAGGCCAAGAGGAAGCTTTCATTTTTTTGGTGAAATTTGGGCTTCGCTCTAAGACAAAGACTTTGCCATCATCTGAAAAAGAAATTGATGAGGGGGTAACAATGTTTGGGTTTTGTGCAACAACTTCGACTTTAAATCCTTCAAAAACTGCGATGCCTTTAAGCGCCGGATTAAATTGCCCTTGATCGATCATGTTTGATTTTAACTTTTTGCTGGCTTGGGCAAAAATCATTGATTCAAAGGGGTTAAACCCGATGAAAAGCAAAATAAGTGAAACATGAATGAGTTTGTACATAGATAGGACCCGGAGTAGTGTTAAATGCCATTTGCTGGAATTACGAGAACTGTTTTAATTTCGTTATTTCTGAGAATTCGAAGTATCGATTGTTCGTTTGTGTTGCATTTGCTGAAGGCGTAAAAAAGATCTTCAAGTGAGTCGGTCCAAATATTGTTGAATGAAAGAATTCGGTCGCCTTTTTTAATTCCTACTTTTGCCATTACGCTGTTAGGCGCTACGGAAATAATATCTAAGCCTTCCGTGTTATCAGTTTCAAGCTTTTGAACTTCGAACCCCCAAACACCTTTGGAACATAAAATCTCGCGGTTTTTATTGTTAGCCATAAGGCGATCCATCATAGCTTTGACAGTATCTTGAGGGATGTATCCGTTGGGTGCAAAAGCGATGGACGAATTTTTGTAGTCAATGGTTAATTTGTATCGTGAGTAGGTTGAGAATCCAATGATGCCTTCGATGGGGCCAAAGAATTTAGACATGACTTTGATTGTTGGATGATCCATAACAATTACAGAATTGTTTTGAGTTTTTAAATTGCCGAGTTCAAGTGATTCAATGGTAGCTTGCCCGCCTGCGCCAAACAGGGCAAAGCCCAACGAAGGTTTGATCACCTTGGCTTCAGTGGCAATCTTGCTGCTGATGAGGGTGACAGGAGCGCCAGTATCAAATAACAGTCGGTAAGGACCTTTATCGTTAACCTTAACGGAAACAACGATATGGCCTGTTTTCAAGATTTCCAAAGGAACATGAACAGGTTCTTGCGCACTTACAATTGAGCAGAGAAACAAAAAGAGAATACTTGATTGTAAACCCAAGCGATTTATGGAATGCATGGTTACAACCCTTTCCCAGGCGTAAGTTCCAATGCGAGGATTTGTTTTTTTCGCATGATTTCGATTTGTATTTTTTTTTCTTCTGGAGTTGATCGATACATTTTTGAAAGATCATCCAAGGAAGTTATTTCATCATTATTATATTTAAGGAGTAGGTCGCCCTTTTGGATATTAACTTTGAACGCAGGGCTATCTTTTAGCACATCTATAACCATCAAGGGCTTTGAATCTGGGTCGATGATAATGCCTAATGATCCACGAAGTAAGGGGGATGAATCTTGTTTTTTTCCTGTTAATGCTCCTATGGTTTTCATGAAAGATCCAAGTGCATCAAGGCTTGATCCTGAGTTTTTGCCTGAAACTCCAAGAGGGAATCTAGGTTTGAAATCTAGGGGGGTCCAAGTCATGGAGTCTTTGGCGACATCAATTTCTATTTTGTGTTTTGCGAGTAAGTCGTAGCCAATGAGGCCATGAATTTCTAAACCGCCAAGTGCCATGCCGTTCATGCCAACAAGTTGGAAAGGGGTTTCGAGCTTGACGCGTAAGTTTTCAGAGAGAAGCCCACCTTCAAGAAGGAATTTATCGAGAAAGCACCAGCCGTTTTCATCAGATTTCAGCCCGAGTGCATTGCCTGGTTCAGCAGCAAAAAAAGTAACAGGTGCACCCGTATCAAGGATGAAGTTGAAAGGGCCTTTGTTATTGATTTTCGCTCTGACAATTAAATGGCTGGATTTGTTGACGCGGAAAGGGATATGAATAGGCAAGGCTTGGTCCGCGGCATCCATGCTCAGGATAGGTATAAGAGCAATAAAAAAAGCGATCCAAGCCTTGCGAATGAAAAGCATCAGAGAAGTACTTTCTTCCAATTACTTGATTGGAGAATAGTCAGTAGGGTTTAAGAAAACCGATTCAACTTTTTTGACAAGCTTCCCGTTTTTTTCAGAAGCATCTCTTGCAGAATTCCAAACAGGATCAGCGCGGAAGCCTTTCCAAGAGGCGTCAGCAGCTTCTTTGCTTGGGTAAGCAAGGATGTAAACCATCATATCTTCAGCTTTGGTTTTGTCGGTAGGCTTCCAAAAGCCAATGATGGTGATGCCATGTTTTTCAAAAAGTTTGCATGTGTGATCACGAAATCTAGCATGGAGGGCGTCCATTTTGCCTGGTTCAGCGTAGTAGGTTCGCATTTCGAAAATTCGCTCGGTCTTGGATTCGTTCACGGTTTTTGCCTCTTGTGCTCTAATGGAAGAAATGCTTGAAATAGTAAGTGTGGTTAAGATTGCCATAAAAACAATCGTCCGGTTCTTAAAGCTTGCGATCATGTGTGAATCCTTGTTAAAAAAGTTACTTGACGGGTTTACCAATGCAAAAAAGATGGTCTTTGCCCCTAATGTAAAGCTTGTCATTAGCTACAGCCGGGGTCGAGAAAACAGGTTCTCCCAAAGAGTTTTTGTTGATCATTTTAAAACTACCTTCAGCCTGAAAAATATAAACATCGCCATTTTCGCCAATAGCAAAAATATTGTTATCGATCATCAGTGGAGAAGCCGTAACGGGGCTGTCGAGCCTTTCGCTCCATAATTCTTTGCCACTGACAGCAAGGTTGCACATGGCCATTCCTTTGTCTGTAACACTAAAAATATATTCTTGTTTGGAGATCATGGAAGGAACATAAGGGAACGACTTGCGGTTTTCCCAAAGAAGGTTGGTGGGGGTAACATCACCTGTGCCGCCAAGTTTGACAGCGATAAGGTGCCTGTCGCCAGCTCCATCCCCACTGCACGCCACAATAACGCCAGAGGTAACAACAGGTGAAGCAACAGTGCGCAGGGGCATTTTTGAGAAGCTCCAAGTATAGGTCCAGTTTTCTAGGCCTTTATCTGCATCATAGCTGGTGATGCCCGCTGTGGTCGCGACGAGGAGTTCTAATTTTCCGTTTTCAAGAGTGTTAAACAAAGGGGTAGAATAACAAGCTCTGAATGCTTTTCTGGGGATATCCCAAATGGTTTTTCCTGTTTTGGAATCTAATGCAAGAAGTTGAGCAGTGCCATCTTGATCGTTGTTAAAAATCACTTTGTTGTCGTGAACGATGGGGCTGTGGCCTGGTCCATGTTGGCTATTGAAGGCACCGAGATCTTTTTTCCAAACTTCTGTACCTTTGAAATCATGAGCATATAATGCGATGTTCTTGCCATCCCAGATGATGTTGTAAACTCTTTCGCCATCGGTTGCAGGGGTGCAGGAAGCTAAAGAGTTTTTAATATGTGTTTTAGCGACGCTGGCGTTGAAAGACTTTTTCCAAAGGAGTTTTCCGGATTCGGAGTCGATACATTGGAGGAATCGTTTGCTGCCATCGGGAAGGGAAGAATGCAGAAAAAGATGGTTGCCCCAGATAACCGGCGCAGAATTTCCGACATCGGTAAGAGGTAATTTCCAGCGGATATTTTCGGTGTTGGAGAATTTGAGAGGAATGTTTTTGGAGTCCGAAATTCCGGTGCCATTGGGGCCACGAAATCTAGACCAGTTGGTTGTCTCTGCAAAACTAAGTGCGGGTGAAATCAGAACTAAAAAAGTAAAGAAAATCAAGCGCATTGGGATAAACTCCGAAATAGTCAAGTATGGCTTCATTAGATCAGCGATCATTATAACATCCCGAATTTCAAAGAACAAAGGTTTGAATCTTGTTAATTCAAGGATTCTTTTTGTTTTTTTTGAAGTTTGGGTGGCCAAATTAGGAAGGTCAATAGAACCAAACACCCGAATGCGATGTGCATTCTCTCGAAATAAACATGAGGAATATCGGGGTAGAAAAGAATTCTGTTGGCTAGTTGTGGAATAAAAGGGGCTTCAGAAACATCCTGCCCTGCTTCGGTTCGTAGATTTCTTTCCCAAACGGTAAGGGGGCATTCGATATCAAGCATGCCCTCTGCTGCGACTATACCGATGCAAATAAGGTGGATGATTCTAAAAACAAAGCCTCTAGCCCATGTTTTTTTTGAAGATAATACCAACTAAAATTGCAAGCTGGCCAAGTACCACAAATGCAACAAAGGCAAGATGGAGTATGACCAGCGCATCTGCAAGAAAAGAATAATGCATGAGTTTAGAATAGCACCGGTTTGCCTAGTTTTCTGCGAATTACGCTGAATTGCCCCATGTGCATCAAAGTGTGGTTAGAGCAAAGAAGTAAAAGTTTTCCGAGGGTGGGGGCCTTTGCCGCAAGCCTTCCAACGGTTGGTTTATCCAAGTCCGCATCTTTTAGCTTTCGCAAAGCTGTAAGAGTAGCCAATCGAGATTCTTCCATCATCTTCAGATATTGGGCCTTGGTTAAAAATCCTGCATGGCTCTGTTTCGTAGTGGAATCACGGCTATGGGTTGCTTCGAATTCTGGTGTCAGAATTGGGTAGGAAACATCAGGAAGATTATTAAGAGTCATTCTTTCAGCAGAAATCAAATGTCCAATTTGCCAAGCTATATGATTAGCCCCTTCGACCGGACAAACCAGCAGGTCAGCATCAGATAAATCAGAAAGGAACATGGAAAGCATTTGCCCGGTGGATTCCAAAGCAGAAGCTGTAATTTCAATCGCGTTCATTGCGTTTCCTCTTGGGTTAAAAGTTAGAAAAGAATCATAGCATGAAATCTAAGGAATCAAAGTGTCCAATTCCAAGAATACATTTCTTCAAGTTGCGTGTGCTCGGTAAGGTTAAATTGCAAAGGTGTAACGGTAATAAATCGATCTCTAAGGGCAGCGGTGTCGGTTTCTGGGGTTGGATTAGGGCAGGTGAAATCGGCACCTAACCAGAAATAAGTTCTGCCTCTAGGATCGGTGCGTTTATCAAAGCATTCTTCATAGGTAGAGGTGTTTTGAGGTGCAACACGAACGCCAAGAACCGGTCCATTTTCAAGGCTGGGAATGTTTACATTAAACAAGGCGCCTGGTGCGGGCTTTTTGTTGATTATTTGTTCTACGATTTGCCTCGCCAAACCTGCACCCGTGTTAAAATCCATAGGCCTAGGCTTGGTGTATTCCAATGAACAAGCAATGCTAGTGATACCAAAAAAAGCACCTTCAATTGCAGCCGCAACCGTTCCAGAATAAAGCACATTAATACCGGCGTTAGAGCCGGCGTTCAACCCGCTGACGATAAGGTCGGGCTTATAGCCCAGGAGTTCTCTTAAAGCGAGTTTAACACAATCTGCAGGCCTGCCTTCGACAGCCCAGCCAATGCGAGCCATTTTTTCGTCGTAGATTTCTTGAACCACAATCGGATTGTTAAGTGTTACCGAATGGCCCGTAGCACTTTGTTCGGTTGCTGGCGCAACAACTTCGACAGTCCCAATTTTTTGTAGCTCCAAGCGCAAAGCCCTGAGGCCAGGAGCATAAATACCATCGTCGTTAGTCAGTAGGATTCGCATTGTCTTCGGGTTCCTTTTCTGTTTCGAAGGCGGACTCGATTTCATTTTCCAGTTTTTTATGCCTTAGTACATGGTGATAATGTTGTGCAAAGCGATGTGCTTCATCCCTTACATATTGCAGCAAGCGTAAAGCAGATGAATGCCTGCCTAACCGGATGGGTTCAGAATCTCCTGGGCGGAAGATCTCTTCATCTTTCTTTGCAAGTGAAATCAGGCATGGAGGTTCGATACCCAAAAGCTTAAAAGCATCTAATGCGGCGTTAAGCTGGCCTTTACCTCCATCGATGAGAATGACATCGGGGAATATTTCTTCGGAATCGCGTTGCTTTCTGAAGCGCCTGAAAACCACTTCTCGAATGGAAGCGTAATCATCAATCCCTTGGACGGATTTAATCCGAAACTTTCTATAACCTGGCTTAAAAGGTAGACCATCTAGGAAGCGCACAAGCGATGCCACCGTCTCGGTTCCCCCCAGATGAGCAATATCAATGCCTTCAACAGTCCTGGGAGTTGTAGCTAGCCCAAGGATTTTTTTTAATCCGCTGAGGCCTTTTTTTGGATCGATAGGAAAGGCACCCGGCTGTACATCGCGTTTATTGTCGCCTCGATCTTCAAGTTTTTCTAGGGATAGGATTTCATCGCGGATTCGTGCTGCTTTTTCAAACAAAAGTTCTTTGCTTGCTGCTTCCATTTCTTTGCGCATTTTCCTAAGGAGTTTCTTTTTACGCCCTTCCAGTACATGAATCAATGATTTGATCTGGGCACGATATTCTTCTTTGGTCACTCTGAAATTGCAAGGTGCAGTGCATTGCCTAATGCTGTGAAGCAGGCAGGGGCGGAACCAGCGCCATCGATTCTCATCGGATTTAATATCGAGGCTACAAGTTCGAAACTTAAATACTCGTTGCAGAATTAGAAGAGCGTGTTTAAGCGCTTTGGAGTTGGTGAATGGGCCATAAAGCCTGACTCCCTTCCTACGAGGCGAACGTGTAAATTCGACCCGTGGAAATTCTTCGCGTACCCTTATTTGTAAATAGGGAAAGGTTCTACCATCTTTTAATGCAGCGTTGAACCGGGGCTGAATATCTTTGATAAGCCTAGCTTCAAGAAGAAGAGCATCGACTTCAGTTTCAGCCTGGAGGAATTCGATTTCTTCAATCAAGGGCACGAGGTTCTGCGTTCGGGGGTCTTCAGCCGCCGCCTTGGTGAAGTAGTGCGATGCTCTGTTGCGGAGATTCTTAGCCTTGCCTATATAGAGAACAACACCCTTGCCGTCCTTCATGATGTAAACACCAGGTGAGGTAGGGAAAGTTTTGACTTTTTCGGAAGGAGGCAGGCTGTTTTCCATCTAACCCCAGTCCAGAAGAAAAATAGAGCAAATTTACCGGGGGACAATCCGGTCTTTGCCAATCATTGGCCGTAACACTTCTGGAATGATAACAGATCCATCCGCCTGCTGGTTGTTTTCTAAGATTGCAACGATTGCCCTCGTAACAGCAACAGCAGTGCCATTGAGGGTGTAGGCGAAGCGTGTACCTTTTTGACCTTGAGATTTGCTACGAATATTTAATCTTCGTGATTGGTAATCTGTGCAGTTGGAAGTACTGGTAACTTCGCCATAATCCCCGTCTTTACCTCTGCCAGGCATCCAAGCTTCGAGGTCGTATTTTCGGTATGCAGGGCCGCCCAAATCGCCCGTGCAGGTGTCGATAACCCTGTAGCAAAGTCCAAGGCCTTGGAATATTTTTTCTTCGATACGAAGAATGTCGAGGTGAATAGCTTCAGCTTGCTCGGGGGTGCAGAATGCAAACATTTCGACTTTGGTGAATTGATGAACCCTGTATAAACCCCTGGTATCTTTTCCGGGAGCACCAGCTTCGGTTCGGAAGCAGTGGGATAGTCCAGCATAGCGCAATGGCATGTTGGCTTCATCAAGAACTTGATCGCGGTGCATGCCTCCGAGGGTGATTTCTGCGGTGGCAACAAGGCAAAGATCGGTATCAGCGATAGTGTAAACTTGGCGTTTTTCGGGGTCTGGATCACGCGGAATGAAACCGATTCCTTCAAGAACTTCAACCCTAGCAAGATCTGGAGTAATTACGGGGATAAAGCCTTCTTGAACCAGCGTGTTCATTGCGTATTGAACAAGTGCAAGTTCTAGCAAAGCACCTTCGTTTTTGAGGTAGTAAAATTTCTGGCCCGCTACAGAAGCGCCTGCTTCGAAATCTGCAAGTTGCAATGAATCACAAAGCGCAACATGATCCTTTGGGGTGAAATCGAATTTTCTTGGCTGGCCCCAGTGTTTGATTTCTTTGTTATCCTCAGCAAGCAATCCAACCGGTGCATCCGGATGAGTCATATTGGGGATAATATTCAGAACGGATTTCAGATTGCTTTCGATTTCTCTAGCTTGTGCTTCCATTGCATTTGCTTGTTCGCGAAGAGATTTACCTTCGCCAACAAGTTGTTGTTTTATAGTTGGGTCTTTTTCTTTGGGGATGAGTTTGGACAACTCATTTTGTTTTTGTTGGATGGCCTGAATGTTGGAGAGTAATTTTTTTCGTTCGTCATCGATAACGATAACTTTATCTACATCCGCAACAAGGTTACGGTTTTTGCAATTGGATTTGACAGCCTCAAGATTGGCACGAATAAAAGCAGCATCAAGCATGAGAAGTCAGGCCTCCAAAACAGAAAGAGAACTAAAACAAGGGCGCTAATCAGGGCCTTTTTCCCAGAGGCGTGTAGGGTTGATCATTCTTACCTACAAAGATTTGTTCTGGGCGGAAGATGCGGTTGTTTTTCAATTGTTCTAGCCAGTGGGCAGTCCACCCAGCGACCCGGGAAATAGCAAAAATAGGAGTGAACAAATCGCGTGGTATACCCATGCTTTGGTAAACAATCCCTGAATAGAAATCCACATTCGGGAAGATACCTTTGGGTCCTAAAATACCAGTTGCAATCCTTTCGATTTCAACCGCAAGGTTGTAGATTTCAGGCTTGCTGGTTTCCGCAAACATGTGCTCTGCAAGTTCCTGGAGCACCGTTGCCCGCGGATCTTTGACTTTATAAACACGATGCCCAAAACCCATGATTTTCTTTTTGTGCAATACTGCATCTTCAAGCCAACCCTTGGCCTTTTCTGCAGTGCCGATTTCCTCAAGCATATCAAGCACTTCTTCGTTGGCACCACCGTGAAGTGGCCCAGCAAGAGTTCCTATCGCAGAATTTACCACGGTGAAAGGGTTTGCTAAGGTTGAACCAGTAACCCGACTGCTAAAAGTAGATGCATTCATCGTATGTTCTGCATGAACAATCAGGCAGGCATCAATCACTTTGGTTATCGAAGGAGAAGGCTCTTCTTCGGTAAGCATGTAATAGAAATTTGCTGCATGGCCTAAATCATCTCGGGGCGGAATCGCCTCATCGCCACGCCTGAGCCTATGAAACGCTGCAACAATAGTTGGAAGTTTTGCAATTAGCCTGATGACAGCTTCCCAATTTTTTTCAGGGTCAGTCCGATCCTTCGTAGGGTAGAACATGCCACATGCCGCAACCCCAGCTTGCAATGCATCCATGGGATGGCCAGATTCGGGAAGGCATTTGATCAGATCGATGATTTTGTATTTTAATCTGCGATGGACGCGCAGTTGGCTGTCGAAGGTGGCAAGTTGCTTTTGCGTAGGTAGCTCACCTTTAAGGAGGAGCCATGATGTTTCTTCAAAGGAACTTTCCTTGGCAAGGGTTTCGACAGCGATCCCCCGGTACTCAAGTCGAGCTCTTTTGCCATCAATAAAGCTAATTGCAGATTCCGCAACTGGCACATCAGCCAATCCGGGACGGTATTCGGGTTCCGCCATGGTAGGGCCCCAATTTTTTAGGGTGAATCGAAGCATTGATGCATATTTTACACCAATGTTAGTATAGAAAACTTAGAATAAAAGTGGGGTTCAGGGTTATATAATTGCCCTAAGTGTTTGTTATTTAAGGCTTTAAGTTGGTTGTAATAGTGTGTTCTTAAATAAAAAAGCAGAAATTTAAGAAGAGGTTAGCGAGATTCATTGCAAGCTAGATCAGTCTACTTAGAATAGAAACATGTCTAACAACAATATTTCGCTTGATGTGATTTCAACACCCGTCAAGCCTGCGCTGCTTTCTCTATCGCCTCCAAGCCTTAAAGCTTGGATCATGGAAAAACAGCAACCTGCACACCGCTTGGTGCAAATTCAACAGTGGTTGCTCTTAAAAAGATGCATGGCTTTTTCCGACATGAGCGATTTACCCAAATCGTTAAGAGATGACCTCGCTAACTCTTTTGCATTGTATTCTGAAGAAATTGAAATTCATAAAATCGCAGAAGATGATACTCGAAAACTAATACTAAAGCTTCAGGATGGTAACCGGATTGAATGTGTGTTGATGAAAGAGGAGAGCCGGAGAACTGTTTGCGTAAGCACACAAGTTGGTTGTGCCATGGGTTGTGTTTTTTGTGCCAGTGGAATTGATGGCGTAGTTAGAAACTTGAAGGCTTATGAAATCCTAGAGCAGATGATTCTTGCACGGAACTTATTGCCTGAAAGTGAAAGGCTGAGCCATGTAGTTATCATGGGCATGGGCGAACCGATGGCAAATCTCGATAACTTGCTCGAAGCCCTTGAAACTGCATGTTCCCCCAAGGGTCTTGGGTTGAGCGCAAGGCATATAACAATTTCGACGGTTGGGCTTCCTGTAAAAATAAAGCAATTGGCCGATACAGGAAAGCAGTATCATCTTGCGGTTTCTCTGCATGCACCTAACGACGAGATTCGTTCCAAGATTGTGCCTACTAACTCTAAGATTGGTATTTATGAAGTTCTTGATGCTGCGGATTATTTTCAAGAAGTTACAGGCAGGCAAGTGACTTTTGAATACATATTGTTAGGCGGGATCAATGATCAGAATGATCATGCGCAAGAGCTTGCATCATTGCTTAGGAAAAGAAAAGCACATGTAAACCTGATTCCGTTTAATCGTGTTCAGGGATTGCCTTTCCTAAAGCCGGAACAGGAAGCTGTGCATGAGTTTGTTAGGATTTTAAAGGCATCTGGGCAAACCGTTACAGTTCGAAAACGCAAGGGTGCCGACATTGATGCAGCCTGCGGCCAGTTGCGTAGAGCAAGTGCGCAAAAGATTAAAGACTGATTAAAGCTGGAAATAACCTTTTAAAGTTCACTTTGTTGAGTGTTATAATAATACGCATATTAAAGTTTTAAATGCTAGCCGCTAATCTAGGAGAGTATGTTGACAGCAATTGGCCAATCAAGTGCCCAATATGCTTTACGCGACCCAGACATCAGATTGATGTTGAGGGTGCGTGCTGATGAAGCAGGTGCATTTGAACAATTGGTACTTTTGTTTCAACAAAGGCTTGTGGTAATCATGAAGCCGATGGTTGGAAGCAGAGAGGAAGCAGAGGATCTTGCGCAGGAAGCATTTCTTAGGGTTTACAAATCGCGTAAGAACTATCATCCGAAAGCGAAATTTAGTACTTGGCTTTTTACCATTGCCAATAATCTTGCATTGAACAGCATCCGTTCTAAAAAGCGGCGGCCTCAAGTCTCTTATCTTACTTCAGAATCAGGTCAGCAACAGCAGGTCGGGGTTGATCAGCGTCTGCCTGAAAAACAAAGTCAACCTGAAATCCAGCTTAATAATTCTGAACTTGCAGATGTTATTGCAAAAGCTTTGGATGGGTTGAATGAGCGCCAAAGAATGGCCGTTGTTTTGAACAAATACGAAGACATGAATTATGCAGATATTGCAGTGGTTATGGGGCTAACTCCAAAGGCTGTGAAATCGCTTTTAAGCAGAGCAAGGGTTAATCTGCGTGAAGTATTAAAAAAATACATATACATGGATAGCACCCCGCCAGAGAACTCCGAGTCGTAGTTTTAAGGAATAACAAGAAATGACTGAACCAAAACGCCCCGATGATTCGCTGGAAAAAGAAGAACTATATTCTTCTTATCTGGATGGTGAGTTGACGGAAGAGGAAGCTCGCGAGTTTGAAGCCAAGTTGGCCTCAAATCCTGAGGAGCGTGCCAATTTTCAAGCAATGAAGAAAACTTGGGAAATGCTTGATTATCTTCCCAAGCCGGATGTAACCATGGCGTTTACTGCGAACACCATGGAAAAAATGAGGGCGTTAAGTAATCCAACTATCGCAATAAAAGAGTATTCATACGGGGACAGGGGCCTGTTGATTGCTGCAGCCTTGATGGTTTTATTTGCAGGCGGGTTTGGAGTTGGTTCGTTAACTTTTAATGACACAACCAAGGTAGATACAGAGTTGGTAAATAATTTGCGGCTCTACGAAAATAAAAATCTATACGAGCAAATCGAAAACATTGAGTTTCTGAAAAAACTGGACGCACCGGATTTGTTTGGTCAGGAACCCTCTGGCTTGTGAAAGAGAACGATAATGAACTTGATGAAACTGTCTGTAATTTTGCTGATGTTGGTGTTTTTTATTACCTTGGGGAAACCTGCGGGGATTTTTGCCGATGTCCGTGATGAGCAAGAACAAAAATACATAAGCCTTCTTAAAAAACTGAAAGCCTCAACCGAGCATTATAACCAATTGAAGAAGAATTATAGATCATTTCAAGCCTTACCCCAGGAAAAACAAAAAGCACTTAAAGACCTTGATGACGCTATTTATCAACTAATCAAGAGTCATGATTCTTTCCAGGCATTGGGGAAGGATAAACAGCTTGCCCTAAAGAAAACAGCGGGCAAGTCGGATTCTCAGGAGGCTGGGAGGCTACTTGAAGTTTTTCAGAAGTTTGGGGAGTGGTATGAAGCTTTGGATCTAAAGGAAAAAGATAGGCTAGCAAAAGCATCTTATCCTGATGAGCGCATTGCTGAGATTAAAAAGATTTTGACAAGCCAATGGATATCGCGCCTGCCTAAGGTTGATTCTGATGCATTGCTTAAGTTGGATGAACCAATGCGTTCGATTCAAATAGTTAAGATGAAAAAAGAAGAGCAGATAAGAGTTGCGCAATCATTTGACAAAAAGAAAAAAGGTGGGTTGTATTCGGAGGAAACGCAAAAGTTTATTACCCAAATCAAACAACAGCTTAGTAGCGATCAATATTGCCATTAAACAAAATGGGCATCAAATATCTATCGTCTAATGATCTTCCGCCTGAGGTTTCGGCACAGTTGAAAAGTCTGAAACAAGAAGGGGTTTATAAACCGTTTGAATTAATAAAAATCGAAAAGAAGTGGCCTGCATTTGCCCGTGGAGTGACAGAAATAATTAGAAGAAGCGATCCTTCATTTAATTATGAATTCGGGGCATGTAAATTTGAAGACATGCCCGAAGATATTCGGACTGTTGTGGAGAACGAATTAATTCGAATGTTGCAGGATGATGAAAAAGTTAAACTTCAGTCAGTGGAAGGAAAATGGCCAGATTACCCGTTGATGTTAAGGGATCTGGCCAGAGTACATCTGGTGACAATACCGGGCATTTCCATTCCCCCGGAATTATTGCAATTAAAACCGGGGAAAGTTCCGATGATGTTACGCTGAAACTTAGCCCCTGGCGTTAAGCTTAATAGCTGAGTTATCCGCGACATTAACCCAAACATGAACATGGGGGCTGCCTCTGAAATACCAGACAAAAGAGGGGCCTTCCAAACGCCAGTTATCCCAAATACCATCTTTACCGATATCGCCTTGTTGATAAAAACTTAGATTGCAGCTATCTAAGCCGCCTTGTTTTTCCAAGCAAGTCATTGCTTCGTTTTGGTCAGCCATTCTGAATGGTTCGATCAATCCGCTGAGAACACCCTGTAGTTCTTTTTTCTGAGTGGAATCCAGTTTATTTACTGCGATCCCGGAGAACTTGCCTTCCTTGCCTTTGAATTCAACCGCAGATTCAGGAGGAGTTTTTTTAACCAATGCGATTTTTCTTTGGTCTTCGCTTAGAAGTTGATAAACCTTGTTTGCCTTCAAGGCTTGAGGCCAGAAGATATTGCCTTTGTGGTCTGCCCCTTCGTTAAAAGTATCAGCGGCATGCCCGTAAAAAATGGGGCCACCAAAAGCCACACTGTCTTCAGAGTTACCATCAGCTCGGAGAGTCATATGCCTGCCGGTCATGACAAATTCGAATTTTCCAGAACCAGGTTTGCCGAAGATTGCGATGCTTTGGTCAGCACCCCATTCTTTGCCATTGGTATCATCTTTAAGCTGTTTAAGGAATTTGGAATACCACTCAGGGTTGACGAGGCCTTTGAAAATATCGTGAATGATGTCTTGTTGTTTTTTTGAATAATATTCGCTGCGAATGTGTGGCTTGGTAATCTGCCAGTTATTGGAGACGAAGGTTCGTAACAACCCTCTGTCAGCGTCTTTATGATCCCAATCGAAGCAGATTTCTTTTTTTTGCGCATCGGTAAGGGATTCGTATAAGCCCTTGAC
>JAPLNF010000296.1:0-5095 GCA_026692965.1 Planctomycetota bacterium | reverse complement strand
TTTGAAAGTATCTGGCGCTGCGGCTTGGGCAAATTGGTTGCCAGATGCAGCGGTTGCAATTCCGATAGCAGATACACTCTTGATGAAGTCTCTGCGGTTAAGGGGGTTTGAATCGGGGGAGTTAGAGTTTGAGAAAATCGGGTCACTCATGGAAGGCTCCTGTTTATAGGTGGGAAGAGGACTAATTGGATAGTAACCCAAAAGTGAGAAAAGAACAAAGAACAATCCTAGATCAGGCAGGATTATTTGGAGGGGAAGGGGGCTTTCCTTTTCCGGACTTAATATAGGCTTCTCTGCCTTTTGCATAATCATCGGAATGCAATATTTCCAAATTCGCAGATCCACTTTCGAGGCATTGTGCATGTATTTGCTTAAGGAAGGGAACACACCACCCGCAGCCACTACCAGCGCCTGCACATTCAGAAAGCATACTTGCGACCTTGGGCTTTTCATGCCGTATGAAGCTTAAAATTTTCCTTTTGCTTACATGGAAGCAATAACAGACCTTAGCATCGATTTCCATCTGACGGTTCCTTTTAAACTGTTTCTTCTGTGTAATTTAACATGAATTGTGAAAATACCAAACATAGGATTGGTCAAATGCTATTGCAGGCAAGTTAAAACTTGTTATTTGGAAAAATGATTGTGCGAGAATTTTGGGAGAGGTTTTAATTTTTAGTCAGGAATCTTAGTGAAAGAAAGCTTTAAGAATTTATTGAATGTAAATGCAACGTTGCTGATAAGCGCAGTTTTTTGCGTATCTTTGGTCTATTCTCAGCAGCCAATGCCGTTACAGCCATCGCCATTACAGCAAGCGGTACCACCCCCGCCGCCACAACCTATTTTGGGCGCGCCAATTCCTGCTCCTAATTCGGTTCCATCAGTCCCTGGGGTGCCCAGCGATCCTGTTCGTTCGCCATTAGACCCAATGAATGTAGATAGTTTACCGCCAACCCTTTTTCCCCAAACACCCGTTCTGGTTGATAATCTTACAAGAGACAAAAGCATTTATGGCTCGGTAAAAGACGATCCTGCAATATTTATTAATGTGGATTTTGGTGGGGTATTGCCAAAGCTTACTAATCAGCTTCAATCATCCGTTACGTATCAGAATGGCCGTGTGGTTAATGTTAATCTTCCTTCTGCCCCATTGGATTGGGCATTTCAACCGCATTTAGAATTAGGTTATAGGTTGGCAGGAGAACAAGGCGGATTTGCAGTATCATGGCGCGGATTTTCTTCTTCCGGAAGTTCAAGCGAGCCGATCAATAAGCTTCCAGCAACTGTAAATACAGATGTAAGTTTTAACATTGGTGACATCGATTATATTGCTCCGATGTTTCAACCCTTTAACAAGTTTGATGTCTTCTTTCGGATTGGTGCTAGGATTGGTGGGATCTACTTTACAACCACTCAGGAAAACAAGTTTGAAAACTTTTCTGAAACAAACTACATGTTTGGTGGTGGCCCGCATTTTGCAATAGAAACGCACAAGAGATTTGAAAAAATACCTGGATTCTCGCACTTTGCTGTAGTTGATGGAACAGTGCTTATCGGGAACACAAGTCAGAACTTTTCGGCCACGCAAGGGCCATTTTCTGCAACTAGTAGCCAGTTTGTTATCCAATCCATCCCTGCAGTAACCTTTCAAACAGGCTTTAGTTACACTCCAATCCGGGCATCGAACACTAAATTTTCTGTTGGTTATCAACTTGAGCAATGGTGGAACATTGCCAATGTGAATGAATCTACGGGAAAGCTTGGCGACAATGGTTTTTTCCTGCGATGTCAGGTTGATTTTTAAATTCTTGCTTTAATGCTTGCGTTCAATTTTGGCAGACTTATTTTGTTACTTAGTTGTTGCCCCACCCCGAATCTTCGGATTAATCAATGAAATATCGCACACTTGGAAATACTGGGCTTAAAGTAAGTGAGCTTTGCTTGGGAACCATGACTTTTGGCAAGCAAGCGGATGAGCGCACTTCGTTTGCAATCATAGACAAAGCTGTTAATGCAGGCGTTAATTTTATCGACACCGCAGATGTCTACCCGATTCCTCCCGATGAAAATACCTGGGGAGCGACAGAAGAAATCATTGGCAAATGGCTTAAAGGTAAAAGAAATCAGTTTGTACTTGCCACCAAATGCAAACAGAGAGTGGGTACCTCGATTAATGATGAGGGGTTATCTCGCAGGCATATCATGAATTCCGTTGAGGCCAGTTTAAAACGATTGCAAACCGATAATTTTGATCTTTATCAAGCTCACGCCCCAGACCCTAACACGCCCTTGGAAGAAACTCTTCGGGCCTTCGATGATCTTTTACAACAGGGCAAAGTTAGGGCTATAGGATGTTCCAATTACCCCGCTTGGCAAATCGCCTTGGCTTTGGGAATTAGTGATAAGCAAGGTTGGTCGCGCTGGGCCACGGTTCAACCTAGGTACAACATTCTTTATCGTGAAATCGAAGCAGAGCTCCTTCCACTTTGTCGAAACCAAAATTTGGGCGTCCTTTGCTACAATCCTTTAGCAGGTGGCATGCTTACGGGTAAGTATAATTCGTTGGAAAGCCAGGATGCAGGCGCGCGATTTACTCTCGGGAAAACAGGCGATCTTTATCGTGAGCGTTATTGGCATCAGGCCCATTTGGCAGAATCGAATCGATTAAGTGAGTTTTTTAACAAACGAGGTAAATCGATCATAACTGCCTCAATAGCTTGGGTTTTGGCGCAATCGGGAGTTACTTCTGCAATTTTAGGGGCATCGAGAGCAGAGCAATTGGATTTGACCTTAAAAGCTGCCGATTTTACACTTGATGAGGATGAAAAGGCTTTTTGTAACCTCGCCTGGTATAATTTGCCCAGACCACTAACCCCGCCGGGCTAAAAAAGTAAAGTTAGTACTTGAAGATATTCTTGTTTCAAGGGATACTAAAGCTGTGACTCTTGGCTGGAACTGGTTTTGCCTCACGCCGACTGATTTTTCTTAAGCACCGTTTTTATGGAGATTAAATAATGTTAGTAATTCCATCTAGACCCGGTAAAGATACATGTGATGGGATAACAAGGCGAGAAATTCTCCGTGTTGGTGGTAGTGCAACCCTCGGCATCAGCCTTGCAGATATTTTTAATTTGCAGAAGTTAAGTGCTGCAAGCAACCAATCAGGCGGCCCTGGATTTGGTAAAGCAAAAAGTGTTATCCTTGTTTACTTGCAAGGTGGCCCTAGTCATCTCGACCTTTGGGACCCTAAAGAAAATGTTCCTGATAATGTTCGAAGCGTTTTCAAAGCTATCGACACTAAAATTCCTGGTATAAAGTACACCGAGTTACTACCCAAGCTAGCACAAGTGAATGATAAATTCACCATGATCCGCTCCATGAGCTATACGCCAGTTGGGTTATTTAATCATACCGCTGCAATTTATCAAATGTTGACAGGCTATACAGCAGACAAGGTTAGCCCTTCAGGCCAATTGGAACCGCCAACCCCAAAAGATTTTCCAAATGTTGGCTCAAATGTTGTAAGAATCAAGCCTCCTGTAAAACCCATGCTACCGTTTGTAATGCTTCCTAGACCATTGCAAGAAAGCAATGTGGTAGGCAAGGGAGGTACTGCTGGTTTTCTTGGCCGAGCATATGATCCCTACCTGCTTTATCCCGCAGGCGATGACATGGACATGACCAAGATGGACCGCATTAAAATTGATGATTTAAAACTTCGCGAAGAAACTAACGCCCAAAGGCTTGAACGCAGGGCTAGCCTTCGTGAATCAATCAACAAGGGATTGCCCGCTTTGGAAGATGCAACCTCCAAGTTTGCACTCGATGATTATTATGGTAAAGCTCTTAGCTTGGTTATTTCTGGAAACGCCAGAAAAGCTTTTGAACTTGCTCAAGAACCAAAAGCCATGCGCGAACGCTATGGCATGAACACCTTTGGCCAAAGCTGTTTATTAGCTCGCAGGTTGATTGAAGCTGGCACTAAATTTGTTGAAATCAACTGGCCCAAAGTAGCAAACTCTGACAACCATTCATGGGATGTACATGTCGGACTTTCCAAGCGCATGAAAGATCAATCTGCACCAATGCTTGATTCTGGCCTTACCACACTCATCGCAGATCTGGATGAAAGAGGCTTGCTCGCAGAAACCTTGGTTATTGCTGTGGGTGAGTTTGGTAGAAGCCCCCAAAGAGGTGTTTCAACTTCTGGAAATCAAAATAATGATGATGGCCGCGATCACTGGCCCTACTGCTACACTGCGGTGGTTGCTGGTGCGGGCGTTAAGCGTGGTTTGGTATATGGCAAGTCTGACAAGACTGCCTCTGCCCCTGTTGATAACCCTGTTCATCCACGTGAATTGTTGGCAACCCTTTACCATAGTGTTGGTATTGATCCTGGAACTATTGTTTATAATCACTTGAATCAGCCCAGAGAGCTTGTTCAAGGTGACCCTGTTACAGGGATTCTCTCGTAGTATAATTTCGATTAAGATAGTGTTTCGACCGGCTCTTCATGCGCCGGTCGTTTTCTTTTATAAGGCCCCTGATGGATCGTTCCGCTAAACAAAGATGCGAATGGCTTGAGCAGCAATTGCAAGTTTCTTTTCCCGAAGAGATACTCTTGTTCTGGGAATTTGCAAAATCGCTACGGCCCTTAGAGCCATTAAGTGCGCTCGAAGATTCATTGGGGATGTATCTTGTAGGCGCTTTTGAAGTACTCTCTGGGAAATTCGATACCTATTCAGGCGAGATCCCGATTTCACTTCATTGGAGATATGGTCTCGACCCACCAGAGTTTTTTACGCTGTTTGCACGAGGGGAAGAACGCTGGCATGCTGGTTATTACATCGATGCTCCTGCGGGTAAAAGTTATTGCGTCACTTCTTATTCTGCAAATGATGGATTGCAGTTTAATTTTGATGGCAGGAGCTTGTTTTCTGCTGTTGAAAGATACCTGGACGATAAGGAATTGATCAATGATGAAGATGATGTCGTACTGACAGGGTCGGAGTTGGAAGAAAGTAAAAAAGCATGCGATAAAGTGCGAAAAGCTTTGCTGAAGTATCAGCCAATAGCGAAAAAAATCCAAGTTGGT
>JAPLNF010000295.1:24429-26681 GCA_026692965.1 Planctomycetota bacterium | reverse complement strand
TTCAGGAAATACAAGTACTGCGCGCCCATTGCTTAAACGGTCCAAGGTGGATCTGATGCCTTCCTTAGCGACTCCTTCTAAATCAACCGGGCAACACCCAACAGATTTTAAATAAACATCTAGAAAAGGTTTTTTAAAAAGCGATTTTCGTGCAAGATACGAGAGTTCTCTGCAGGCTGTTAATCCAACAGCAATCGGGTCCAAAAAGCTTTGGTGGTTTGCAACCAAAAGAACCGGGCCCTTGCGGGGTACATTTTTCCAGCCTTGTTTTCGAAGGCTGAAAAGAAACGTGTATATGCAATTGTAAGAGGTGTAATTTAATCCATACCAAATGGAATTTAACTGCTCCTTCACAAATTTGTAATCAAACACTCCTGCTTTCATTGCATGCCACGCTTTTGAATTTCTTGATGCATTACTTCAATTACCTTATTCATGTGCATATCGGATGTATCAAGAATCATGGCATCATGTGCAGGAACCAATGGGCTTATTTCTCTATTTTCATCTCGTAAATCCCTCGAGATGATGGCGTCAAGAATTTCTTGAAGCGTGGTATCCACCCCTTTTTCTTGGAGTTCTATAAATCTTCGTTGGGCTCTCATTTCAGGTCTTGCGGTCAGAAAAAACTTGCAAAAAGCTTCAGGAAAAACAGTAGTTCCCTGATCTCGTCCTTCGCATACCATATTTCTTTCAAAAGCAGCGGCGCGTTGTAAGTCGACCAGTTTTGTTCGCACGACTTTACTAGTTGCTATTACACCTGCTAATTCCGTTGTTTCTTTAGTTCGGATTTGAATCGATACATCCATACCGTTTAGGATTACTTTGTTTTCTTCAAGTCTTATTGTCAACTTGCTTAGTATTTGCTCAAGTGCAGGCTCGTTGAATGAGGATGCACCTGAGTTTAAAGCAGCTAGCGCAACAGCCCTATACATAGCGCCCGTGTCTAAGAACTGGAAGTTGATTTTTTTTGCTAGCAGCTTTGCAGCAGTGCTTTTGCCTGCCCCTGCTGGCCCATCAATGGTGATTATCATGATCTAGTCCCCAAGCTAAAACGATGATAATAAAAATCTGCATTTCATGAAAAAAGGCGACCTATTGAGGGTCGCCTGACTTTTGGCAAAACCAAAATCATTTACCTAGGATAAATGTTGATGGTGAATGTTTCATTAGCAGCAAGGCTTCTGGTGGTTTGTTTTTGGATGATCCCAAATCCATCAGCAAGAACTTCGTAAGTAAAATCACCTGCATTTTGATTAGGTACAGAAAGAGTTTGATTTGCTTGGGCCTTATATACTTTTCCATTGATGATCACACTAGTGTTGGCACCGGAAGTGTTGGCAATCTTGATGACTCCGTTAGCAGCAACAGCAGGAGTGAACGATGCAGCGACACGTGTTGCTGCAAGTTTGCTGATGGCTTGTTCCATTCTGCTCATCTGATCTTTCAGAATGTTAATCTCAGCTTCAATTTTTTTCAGCTTTAAATCGTGATCAGCGCTTTTTATGGATTGAAGAGATAACTGAATCTCTTTCAGTTGAGCCTGAATTGCTTCAATGTTCGTAATATCAGTTTTTTTTTATTGAGTGATTGGCGGTTCAGGTTTTTTATCTGAGGTGTTTTCAATGCCTCCAAAACTTGCACCGTAAGAAAAGCCGATTAAGGCTATCATCGTAATTGAATAAATAATCTTCATTGTTCCACCGTCTATTAATTAATACTAAGTAAATCTAAATCTCCCTTAAGATTAGAGGTTGCAAACCCTGTTTGCAATCGAAAACAAGGGAAAATGCATGGGGCAATTTGTTAAAATGTAACGATTATAACGAAAGAACTTAAGAAGGGGTTAAATACATAAAGCCGGGTTTCCCCGGCTTTAGTTCGATTTTTGCAAATTCGATTAAGCGTTTTCTTCGTATTGAGCAATACGATTGATGGTTTCTTCAAAGTCTTCATCGGTGTCTGAAGGCAATTTGTATTGCATCAGGTATGCATCTTCATTGCTATCATCATAAAACGAGCGAAGCACTCTTATTGCTTTGAAACCTTGATTTCTGAAGAACACCTGGCCCGATAGATTGGTTTCTCGGACTTCCAAAGTGATTCTTGTTCTACGGTGGCTTGAAAGCTTTCCAATCAATTTAACAGCCATCTGCAATCCTACGCCTGACCGTTGGTAATCAGGGTGGACAGCAAAATTCAAAATGTGAAGTTTGTTTTTGTGAAGTTCATAAATCATGAACCCAATCACT
>JAPLNF010000295.1:0-24401 GCA_026692965.1 Planctomycetota bacterium | reverse complement strand
AGCTTCAGCTACCATCCCAATGCAATTGCGTTGCCTGAGGCAGCGTAAAAAATCTTCTTCAGTCCAAGACTGTGAGAAGCATTGTTGTTCTGCTTGTAATACTTCTTGCATGTCGCGTCTAATCATCCAGCGAATATGTACTTTAACTTGTTCTTTTTCTGTCTTATTACCGCTCATTAAAAACTCCTCTTGTCCGTTAGCATGGCATACCATGGTTCCGACATGTAAATTAGCCATGTTCCTTTGCCGACCATTTCGGCTAAAGGCCTTTGCAAAAAAGAAAGAAGGTCAAGACCTTTCGATCAGTTGAGCGGGCGGAATTTAGCAACGGTCGAGACAATTTACAAGACCAAGGTTCGTAAAACCCACATAAATAAAATCGGTATTTTTCAGCACGAAAATCACCGAGCTTAGAGGTGTTTTTTAAAAAAATGTTGGAAATTTGAGAAGCAAGAAAAGGATGATAAAAGGGGGGATTCCCTTCCCCGTTAATCTGCGCTTCCTTGGCGATCCAAGATGAAATCTCACCTTGGGTTGAAGTGACTAAGATACAAAAATATTGCTTGATGAACAACGAAATATTTACACAATGAAAATAAATTGTGTGAGGATGAGTTGTTTGGTTAGGGTAGGGGGGAAACTATAATAGAGCATGCACTGCTGCGCTTGATATTTCCTATCCCGTATTCAACGACCACGCGGAATTCCCCTGGGCTGAGGCCCTTTAAATTTACTGAATAAATCTTGTCTGCGCGGTTTGCTAAAACAGGAAGATCATCGAAATTTAAGTTCTGTCCGTTGAGCCCTGCAATGGTTGGCCCATTCCAAGCCAATGGAACTATTCCATCGGGAAAAAGAAACCGAACACTGGTGTTATTTAAATCAATCGAGCCATTGTTTTTCAGGGAAAACCTAATTTCACTTTCACTGCCCAAGGTTGCTTTTATGGTTGCGGGTGCAAATTCACCTTGGATCTCAGAGGTGCCTTCAATGCGTACTAAAAACATCGACGAAGTGTCTGCACTATTCTCCATTAAAGCCTTGGCATTTAGTTGCCAATCGCCTGGTTTTGCTGCTTTTAATCGCAGCTTTGCAGACCATTTTCCCCCAATAACCTGAGGGTTGTTCCATACAAGTAATTTATTTGTAGGAGCAGTTGATTCAAATCTTGCTTGAGGGTTGCTGCCTACTATTTCGAGTCCTTCAGGAATAACAGTCTGAATGGCAAGCTGGATTTGCCCTGCTTTAATGGAATCGATTTTAGCTTCAAGAATCATTTCGAGTTCGCCCTTGGCGGTATCTTCCCAAGATTTTTTCCACTGAAGGTTAATCTGTCCATCACTGACAGAGATATCTGATTGATAGAGCTTTTTTTCGCCATTGTTTGATGCTACTTGAATGTTCTGAGAGAATTTCCCGTTTTCCACCGCAAGTGTTTCAAGTCGAATGGATTTGGTTTGTCCTACGGGAATATCGCCCAAAGTTGCTTCAATAAGTTCGCCTTCGGGGTGCCTGAGGCCCTGGGGAAGTTTGTCGCGGATGGTTACATTTTCTGCGGGAGTTAAACCATGGTTTGCAACGACGATTTCAAAAACGGCTCTTTGCCCACGCCTTACCCATTGTGGCCCTTGAACTTGGACCAGTAAACCATCTTTTGTCGCAGCGTTTTTCTTTAATGTTGCAACTTTGTAAGCAACTGCGGGCTTAAAGTTTAAATTATCTTTATCTGCAGCAAGAACTTTGAATTGGAATATTTTGCCGGTGCCTGGTTGCAGTTCAGTTATTTCCCATGTCCATTTGTTTTCTTGAATGAAAGGTTTTGGGCTTAACTCTAAAATCTCAGGTTTAGTTTTCCATTCTTGACTTAGAACAAGTTCTTCAAGGGGGAGGCTGCCAAGGTTTTTTAAAGTGATTTCCATGGTGCAAGGCTTGCCGGCTTCAGGGGTATCAACAAAGCGTGTGATAACAGAAACTTGGCTGCCTTCATCAGTTTTTAAGGTTGGAGTTTCTTTGTCGGATTCGATGGGTAAAGTGCCCGGAACCTGAGCCAGGGAAAAGAATGCACCAGCAAAAAGCATTAAAATAGCAAAGCAGTTTGTGTTCAACATGGAATTACTCATTAGAAGGTTTGGCATCTGGTGCCTTATAAGATCCGCGACACTTTTCCGCAGGGTACTTTAGTTCGTTTTTAAGCATTTTTGCATTTAAAGAATCAGAAAGATCAAGATTCATGCAGTTGCATAATGCCATGATCAGGCAGGTGACATCTGCAATTTCTTCTGAAACTTCTCTTCGTTTGGTAGGATCCAAGACCGAGAGTTTTGAATTTTCAGGAGTGATCCAAAGGAAATGCTCAAGCAATTCTGCAGCTTCTGCGCAAAGGGCCATCGCAAGATTTTTCGGATCGTGGAATTGTTCCCAATCTCGTGCTGCAACAAAGCCCGCCATCTTTTTTCTTAAATCTAATACCGTTGTTTGAGAATCTGCCAATTTCTTACTCCATGAAACTCTTTACTCAATGAAGAATCAAATGGAGTTAGATACATCAAATATTAAATGATGCAAGTCGGATTTTTGGAGGCATGGAGAAGTTTGGGCTTCTGGCTAGGTTACGGCGAATTCTTGCAAAGCTTTTTCCGAAAAGCTCAAGCCTAAGCCGGAGCCTTCAGGAGGTACAAGTTTGCCCGCTTTAAATTTTGGGTATTCATTAAATAGTGGTTCAAACCAAGGCATGTATTCCACTGAAGTTACTTGGGCCAAACCGCACCCGATTTGGACCGCTAATTCGGGCAACAAATGAGGGCTAACGGGTATATTCTGGCTTTCACAGTAATGAATAAGTTTTAAAGTGTTGGTGATGCCCCCTAAACGGGTGATATCAGGCTGCGCGATGTCGAGTGCGCTTTTTTCAACATAGTTGTGAAACTCTTCTCTGGAAAAAAGCATTTCACCAGCCGCAATCGGAATATCCAACTTATTCGCAAGATAAGCATGGCCTTTGATATTTTCGCAACTGATGGGCTCTTCAAACCAACCAACCCCAATTTCATCTTGGAAGAAGTTGCCCATGGCAAGAGCCGTTCCGGTGTCGTAGCGTTCGTTGGCATCAACTGCCAGCCAAATTTCTGCCCCTAAGGCCCATGACGCCTTGGTCAAGGTAAGGTTTTGAGAGATCAATTATTTGCCCGACACTCATCCAGAGCCATCCCGTGTGGGAGATATAAGCGGGAATAGATTCGCGGAATCCACCGAGTAATTTGTGCAGAGGCAAATTAGCAGCCTTGCCTTTGATATCCCAAAGGGCGATATCGATTGCAGAATAAACTTGTTGAACCAGTCCGGTTCTGCCAATTGTTTGGGTGCGCCAATAAACTTTGGCCGCTAGTTTTTCGTTATCTAATGCGTTTTCATTGATTAAGATTGGAGCTAAATCTTCCTGGCCCAATGCAAGCATTGCCTTGCCCCCGCCCTGCAGAGAATAAGCAAACCCAATGCCTTCGATGCCGGATTTAGTTTTAACCCGAACAACAAGGGTTGTGATTTTATCACTTCTCCCAGCAGCGATTTCTGTTGCAGAAGATCTTGTTGGGTTGGTAGGAATGCTAAGCAGACTGAATTTAATTTCTTGAATTTGCATAATTACTCAAATGGTATGAGGATTCCTTTTGCGCCAATAGTAAAAAACAGGAATCCCAGAAGCTACAATAATCAAACCAGGCCAAGTATATTCCGGCCTTACGATCAACAAATCAATCATTACAATGGTACAGAGCAAAATATAAAGAAATGGTAGGAATGGATAGCCCCAAGCTTTATATGGGCGAATTTCATCAGGTTTTGTTCTGCGCAAAACGAATAATCCGGAAACTGTAAGGGCATAAAATAGCAGGGCAGCGAAAATAACATAGTCCAGCAGTTCGATGTATGTTCCGGAGAAAACTAAAAGAATAGACCATGCGCCCTGAAGTAGTAAGCCATATGCGGGCACGCCCCTAGTGTTTAATTCGCCTGCGGCCTTGAAAAACAGCCCGTCGTGAGCCATGGCATAATATAATCTTGACCCCATTAAAATCATGCCGTTCACACATCCAAAAGTGGAGATCATGATGGCAATTGCCATCGCAATCATTCCATATTTAGGAAAAATCATTTGTAGAACAGCAGTTCCAACCCGGTCATCGCGTGCATGGGAAATTCCAAGTTCGGGCGTGCTTCTAACGATTCGCTCGTTAAGCCTTCGATTAGTTTCTTCACTTGCAGAATTGCTTGCATCCTTGGCAATGTCAGCTTTAATTTTAAAGGTAGAGGCTTCTGCAAGTTTGGATTCCGCATCTTGGATCAGTCTTTTTCCATTGGTTGTTTGGCCATCTTTATCAAGTAATGCAACTCTTGCTTTTAGAAAAATGGATTCGCTTTCAAGGCGGGTTGCAGTTGCTGAAAGATAATTGGCTTCAGCAGCGTATTCTTTTCTGATCGCAAGGCCTTCTTCGATTTCAGCTTTAAGTTGAATGCTGACCAGCGGGTTGCCATTTGCCTGTAAAACGCAAAGGTATGCAAGGTTAACTAAAAGATAAAGAAGGATGACGGATCCCGTCCCGAAAATCAAACTCAGTGGAAGATTACGGCTGGGATTACGGATTTCGCCTGCAGTAAATGTTACATTATTCCAAGCATCAGCACTAAATAAAGACCCAACCATAGCTCCGCCAGCAACCATAAAAGCTACAAGCCAAGGTGCCCCCCCAACAAGTTCTGAGATGGAATTAAATCGGTCAGTGGAGAAAGAGCCAGCCCAAAGGTCTGCAAAGTTAAGTTTAATAACATCACTGTTCGCACCGATGCTAAAACCAAGAATTATAAGAATGATAAGGCTTAAAGTTTTGATGACCGTGAAAAGGTTTTGAATCCATTTGCCTTCTTTAACGCCTCTGCAATTAAGCAAAGTGAGGAAAGCAATAATTGCGACCGCAATCATTTGGCCTGAAGTGATTGCGAATTCTGTGCGTTTGAAAATGACCAAAGGTTCTTTAAGCCAGGGTAGAGGAAGTGAGATTACTAAGTTTAATCCACTCCAATTGAAGATTTCCGCTTCTTCACCAGTGCCAAGGGTGGGTGCGATGACGCCGAGAAATTTTGAAAAAGCAACAGCAACCGCTGCAATGGATCCTGTTTGAATTACGAGGAATAAACTCCAGCCATAAAGGAACCCCCATAGCGGGCCAAAGGCTTCTTTAAGATAGATATACTGCCCACCTGCGCGAGGCATCATCGCCGCGAGTTCAGCGTAACTGAGGGCGCCTAGAATTGTCATGAAGCCGGTTAAAATCCAAATCAGCAAAAGGCTTCCAGGGGACCCTACATCACGAATTATATCTGCGGAAACAATGAAAATGCCGGAGCCAATCATAGTTCCTGCAACAAGCATTGTGGAATCGAAAAGGCCTAGCCGTTGTTGGAATTGTTTGTTGTCCATGCTTATAACTTTTTGGCAAGATTGTTATCTTCGATTCGAAGTTTGCTGTGGTGGAAACCATAAACAAAGTAAATCGCAAGTCCGATTCCAAGCCAGATGAAAAGCCTAACCCAGTTTTCCCAACCAAGAGAGAACATGAGTACCAAACATAAAACAATTCCGCCAATCGGGCAAAATAGTCCAAGCGGAGCTTTAAAAGAGCGAGGCGCATTCGGGTCTTTGAACCGTAAAATAAGTACCGCAGCACAAACCACCACAAAGGCAAACAGTGTTCCAATGTTGGTAAGTTCAGCAAGAACATCAAGCGGGAGCAAGCTGCCACCTAATGCGACAATGAGCCCGGTAAGCATGGTTGCAAGCCAAGGAGTTTGATAAACAGGGTGAACACTGGCGAAAAACTTTTCAGGAAGAAGGCCATCGCGAGCCATCGCCAGAAAAATCCTAGGTTGCCCGCACATCATTACCAAAAGAACAGAGGTAATGCCTGTTAATGCGCCAATAGAAACCAGTAATCTGGCCCAGGGCATACCGACTTGCGCAAAAACATTAGCGACCGGGGCTTCTTTTGGAATGTCTTTGTAATTAACCATGCCGGTTAAAACCGCAGCTACTGCAATGTAAAGAACCGTGCAAATCAAAAGAGATCCAATGATAGCAAAGGGCATATCACGCTTAGGGTTTTTAGCTTCTTCTGCGCTTGTGGAAACTGCATCAAAACCAAGGTAGGCAAAGAAAATAAGCGCCGCACCTGCTAAAACCCCAGACGGAGCATTGGTAGCGGGGTTGATATCTCCCCAGACCAAAGTTCCGAAAAAGCTTAATCCGCCATACCCGAATGGTGCGAAGTTGTCCGTCCAGTTGGATGTGACGATGTGAGGAATGCCTGCAATAATGACAAAGAAAACAACAGCAAGTTTGATAACAACCATGATGCCGTTGATGAAAGCACTTTCCCGGATGCCTCGCACCAAAATGAAAGTGATGATTAGAGAAATAGCCACTGCAGGAAGATCGAGGATGGAGCCCGTTGAAACTATTTCTCCACCTTTGGCGATGTCAAAAGGTGCGTTTGTAAGAGCTGTCGGTATATGAAACTCAAATTGTTTAAGTATATCTTGGAAATATTTAGACCAACCATGTGCGACCGTGCAACTTGCGACAGCATATTCGAGAACAAGATCCCACCCAATGATCCATGCCATCAGTTCGCCCAGGGTCAGGTATGCGTAGGTGTAAGCACTGCCAGCAACAGGGGCCATGGATGCAAATTCTGCATAGCATAGTGCTGAGAAAATACATGCAAGGCCTGCAAATACAAAAGAAAGCATAAGAGCAGGGCCAGTAACATCGCGGGCAGCTTTACCCACTAAAACAAAAATTCCGGTGCCTATGATTGCGCCGATACCTAGAGCAGTTAATGCCCAAGGGCCGAGCACGCGTTTAAGGTTATGCCCGCTTTCAGAGTCTGCCATTACTTTTTGAAGAGATTTTCGCCTAAACATTCCGTTGGACATTTTGTTGCTCCGTTTTTTAACACTTTTAGGCCTCAGCTATTAAGGTTACAGGCCCATCATTAACCAGTTCAACTTTCATATCAACGCCAAATTTTCCAGTATGTGTGGTAATTCCCAGCAATCTTAACTTTCGGATAAAATGTTCGTACAAAGGTTCAGCAATTTCAGGCCTTGCTGCGGTTATGAAACTTGGCCTCCGACCCTTCGAACAATCCCCATAAAGTGTAAATTGACTGATAACCAAGATTGCACCGCCCGATTCAACCAGATCGAGGTTCATTTTTCCGTTTGAATCGGGAAATATTCTTAAACTAGCTGCTTTTTCAGCGAGCCAATCAGCTTTTTCTTCGTTGTCACCAATGGTTATTCCTAAAAGGATGAGTAGCCCCTTTTGGATTTCGCCTAAAATCTGGCTTTCTACAGTGACTTTGGCCATCGATACGCGTTGAATTACGGCACGCAAGGTAAAAACTCCGTTACCAACATCTTTAGAAACAAAACGAAGTATACGATTTTATAGAAAAACTAGAAAATCAAATTTATCGTAAAAGCAATTCTGTAGTATATAATCAAAATAAGAATAGTTCAGGAAGGAATACTTGGATTAGAAAATTATGTAAGGGAGTATTTAAAGTGGCACGCGATTTCAGTCCCTACCAGCAAAAAGTTATCAAACGATTTTACGATAACCAAAACCCCATTGCACATGAGCGATTGGCTGAACTCGTTGGAGAGTTATATCTAAGCAGTGGAAAGAAAAGAGAGAAAGTTTGGAGCACCATAGTCGAAACTATGAAAAAGCTGGAAGTTCCCGAAGCCCGAATCAAGCATTTGGTAGAACAAGATAAGCCAGAATTACTGGCTCAACTTGTTAAGGAACTCGAAGCAAAAAGCTAGTTACTATGCTGCTTCTTGTCTGTTGGTTTCAAGACTGATGCCCCTGGTTGCAGTGCGAATGAAAGCGATGAATTCTGCGACCTCAGGGATGTGGCTTAATTCTTTTTCAACTTTAATTAGAGACTGAGGCAAGATCAAGCCTTCGCGATAAATAATTTGAAATGCTTTTCGTATTCCATCAATGTTCGTATGTGAAATACCAGCTCTACGCATTCCTATAACATTGACGCCAGATACCACATTAATTCGCTGTACTATGATAAAAGGTGGAATGTCTTTAGTCGTTGCAGAAACGCCACTTAAAAGCGCCAGCCTTCCAACCTTGGCAAATTGATGCACAGCGCTGTTTCCTGATAAGAAAGCGCCATCTTCCATCACGCAATGCCCTCCCATGAGTGCCCCATTTGCAAGAATACAGCCGTTGCCTACCCTGCAATCGTGCGCGACATGGCTGTTTGCCATCAGGAAGTTTCCGTTTCCAATAACTGTTTCGTTGGAAGAGGTAGTTCCCCGATGAACAGTAACGCCTTCACGGATAATGTTGTTATTGCCAATGATGGTTTTGGTAGGTTCGCCATCATATTTCATATGTTGAGGAGCTTCGCCAAGAATAGCGCCACTATAAACGATGTTTTTTGAGCCAAGGGAAAGGTTACCAAATAACTTTGCACCTGGTTTGATGATGGAGTTGTGGCCAATTTTCACTGGGCCATCAATAAGGGCGAGCGCGCCAATTTCTACATTTTCGCCAATCTCAGCGTCGGAAGAGATAATAGCACTTGGATGAATTCTTGCGGTCGAAGAAACAGGCATTGACATATCCCCCAAAAACCAAAACTCTAATAATGAAGCAGAAATGAAAAACCTAAACTTAGTAAAAGTTAAAGTTCAGCTGCTTCAAGGAATGACCGTATAAAGCTTTTTAACGATTCTATCTAGTCCATTTTAATCGGACGAAGAATGGATAAGCTTAACTTTTGGTCAACGGAATTGTGGAATTGGTTGAAAAAGGGTAAAGATGTCAAATATCTTCGCTGATTTGTTCTAAAACCTCTTCATAAACAAAAATAGGAACACTCATGGTGACCGCTAAGGCGATGGCATCACTAGGTCTGCAGTCGATTTTCACAAACTTCCCATCCTGCCTAATTTTAAGTGTCGCGAAGTAGGTTTTGTCTTTGAGTTCATTGATTTGAATTTCTTGAAGTTCGCCCCCTAGGCTTGTTATCGTTTGGCATAATAAATCATGGGTTAGTGGTCTGGGGGAAGGAATCTTTTTAATTTTGCGATCAATGCTAGTGGCTTCAAAAATTCCAATTTGAATTGAAAAACTTCTGTCGCCTTCCAGTTCTTTTAAAACGATGACTTGTTGTTCATGAATTTCGCTAATGATAATTCTTCTAAGACCCATTTCGACAGGCATAATATTTCTCCTTACATATTTAATGATATATCTTAGCAGGTGCAATTAGTGCTTCGAGCAATAAATTGATCATTTCTTTATTAAAATGCATTTTATAAATCAATCTCCAGAATTAATAATTGTTTATGGCAGACGAGTGAAAATTATGATAATGACAATAGTCCGAGATATTGATTTTTTCAGGAATATTCTTGCAGATGGCAATTGAGTTTAAAGTATCCTCTGAATCACTTCAGGGGCTTCGTTCAAATAATGAAGACGCAATAAAATGCATCAAGGCTGATGGTTTGTTTCTAGCATTGGTTGCAGATGGTATGGGTGGTCATGCTTCAGGCGAAGTTGCAAGTACTGAATCCATCAAAAGTATTGAGCAAGAGGTTTTTGACCAAGGACCCTTTTTAGACGGTTCAGAAGGTGGAGATACTGCGCTTATTCACCAGGGATATATTTCTGCCAACCAATCCTTATTGAACCTTTCCCGAGCCAACGCGAAATTTTTGAACATGGGCACGACCATGGTAGGACTTTTCTATCGTGAAAATAGCCCAAATGTATTGATTTCTAATCTTGGAGATAGCAGGTGCTATGTGCTGGAAGATCAGAAATTGTCATTGATAACCGCAGATCATTCCTTTGCTCATGCGCTTTATATTGCAGGTTCAATAACCTTGGCGCAAGTTGCTACCCACCCATTTCGAAATCGGATTTATAAATATCTAGGTTCAAAAGATCTTACCGGCGGTCCGGATGTTTTTATCCACCATTTACATCCCGGTCAAAGATACATGATTTGTTCGGATGGTTTGTCAGGCAGTATAAACTCGGCTGACCTTCAAAATTATCTTGCGACAGAGCCTTTGGAGGGCCTTGCCCATAAGCTTTGTCAGATTGCATTGAAAAACGGATCAACCGACAACACATCTGCCATCATCATTGATGTCCTCGAATCCTAAATTGCTATTTTTACATTAGATGTAAGTAGCTTTTGAAGGAATAATGATAAGTTCGGGGATAACCACATGCTCAGGCAATCTAGCAACAAATAAAACACTTTGAGCAACATCTTCAGGTTGCAAAATAGATTTTTTATGTTCTTCAGAAACGGGATTGGGTCTAGCTTCAAGAATAGGCGTGTTTACTTCTCCCGGGAAAATACTGCAAAATCGGATATTGTTTTTGGATTCTTCCGCAGCAGTTGCAACTACCAAACCATTAAGCCCGAACTTTCCTGCTACATAACCAGGGCCGCCCAAGGGGTTTCCCCGCAATCCGGAGATTGAATTTACAACAATCACCAACCCATTTTTTCTCGGTCTCATTCCTTTTAAAACTTCATGAAACACATAATAAGCGCTGTCTAGATTCCCCTCCACCAATGAACGCCAGCTTTCTGGATTAAGTTCCTGAAAAGATCTTTCTTTGACATTCATGCCAACACAATGCACCAGAATATCGATGGGGCCAAATGCTTTAATTGTAGAACTGACCGTGTTTTCAACTTCTTTTGGTTGGCCAGCATCACAGACCAAAGACAGAACTCTTTCCTTGGATTTTGAAATAAGTTCGGAGGCTTTATCAAGTTTGGTTTTATTCCTACCACAAATGGCAACCTTTGCACCAAGATTGTGAAATGCCTGAGCAGAAGCTAGGCCGATACCGCTGCCGCCGCCAGTTACCAAAATTGTTTTTCCTTGAAATTCCATTGTCTTTAACCTTTAGGTGAGGATCTAGTGGTGGTTCCTAATAGTATGATAATATGAGAACATAGATCAGATTCATATTACTTTTTATTTAGGGAATTAAATTCCTGCATTATCAAAGGGTTGTAGCATGAATAGTGAATTGAAAAGACGCGTAGAAAATTTGGCTATCAGGTTGACCCAGCTACGGGACTCTCTTTGACATTGCTGGAAAAAAAACACAAAGGCAAACATTAACAGATCTTATGGGTACGCCTGATTTTTGGAACAATCAGGAGAAAGCCCAACAAACAATCAATGCATTAAAACCTCTCAACGGTCTATTAAAACCGTATGAGGAAATCGAGGTCGCCAATTTAGATATTGGAGCACTTGCAGAGCTTTGCGCAGAAGAAGTCTCATTGGAGGTCGATCTTGCTGCGGAGTTAGATAAAGCTGACGCCAACCTTGCAGAATTTGAACTGCGCTCCATGCTAAATGGGCCACAAGATGCCAGCAATGCATACCTTCGAATTCAGGCGGGGGGTGGCGGTACCGAGGCGTGTGATTGGGCGCAGATGTTGCTTCGTATGTATTCCCGCTGGGCCGAACGTAATGGCTATAAAACCGAGATTGTTGATGAACTTCGAAATGAAGAAGCAGGTATAAGGAATGCAACACTTCATATTTTAGGAGATTTTGCATACGGCAACCTTCAAAGTGAGGCAGGTGTGCATCGCCTAGTTCGGATCAGTCCGTTTGATTCCAATGCCAAGAGGCACACTTCATTTGCAGCGGTCGATGTTATGCCAGAAATCGATGGGAATATTCACATCGAAATTCATTCCGATGATTTGGAAAGGCAGACTTTTCGAAGTGGTGGCCCTGGTGGGCAACATCAAAATAAAACGGAGAGTGGCGTTCGTTATATTCACTTGCCTACGGGGATTGCTGCGGAAAGTCGTAGCGAAAGAAGTCAGCATAAAAATGATGATCTTGCAATGAAACTTCTGAAGGCGAAGCTTTATCGGATTGAAGAGCAAAAGCGAAAAGCAGAGGTTGAAAAGCTTTACGATGAAAAGGGTGAGGTGGCATGGGGTTATCAGATTCGCAATTATGTATTGCAGCCTTACACGCTTGCAAAAGATGTTCGAACCGAGCACCATACTGCCCAAGTTTTTGAGGTTCTTGATGGTGCGATTACAGCTTTTATTCAGGCTTTTTTGCGCTTGAAAGCAGAAAAGGTTAACAAAAAGCAACCTCATAGGCCTCTGCCTAAGATTAATGATGACGATCTTTAAAGGGCTTTCTAAAAACAAAAACATATCGCCCAGCAAGTTAATTGCAAAGGCGATATGTTTTTAGGTTTACTTCGATCCTTTTAAGCGCCGTATTTCCCAAGCTTGCCCGCATGAGCCATCGCAAGGCTCATCAAATATTTAGCTTCGAAATGCCCCAAGCCCCCTTGTAGGCAATACGATTCGCCAAATTCTGTCACGCCATCGGTCCTGCAGGTTGGAGAAGATATCAAGGTTGGCACTGAATGCCAGCTATGGCTCTTGAGTTTGCTTGGTGTGCTGTGATCACCCGTTACGATAAAGACATCTGGTTTTAAAGCTTTGATTCCAGGGATGGCAGCATCTAACTTCTCAATCATTTCTACTTTGGCCTGAAAATTCCCATCTTCCCCGGTGCTATCGGTGTACTTGTAATGCAGGAAGAAGAATTCGTAATCATTCCAAGATTTCTTGAGGGTTTCAACTTGATCCGCAAGAGAGTTTCCAGCATTTAAAATGTCCATGCCCACAAGGCGAGCCAAGCCCTTATACATGGGGTAAACAGCGATGGCAGCAGATTTAAGGCCGTAAACCTGTTCCATGGTTGCTATTTTTGGGAATGTTGCAAAACCACGGAGGGTGATCATGTTTGTTGGAGAATCTTTAGCCAGTACCAAGCTTGCTTCGTGAGCAAACTTATTGGTTATTTCCGCAGCTTTTTGCGATTCAGCGTCTTCTCCCTTGGCTATTAAAGGCTTTAATCCAACTTGTTGCGGGTCGGTATCGTTAACTCGGTCACCCAATCCAGGAGCACGAAAAACGACAACAAAGCGATGTTCACGTACTGGTTCAACAAAAATCTCGACACCTGGAATTTTGATCTGCTTTAGCTTTTTGCACATTGCAATGCATTGTTCGGTTGTGGGTCTACCTGCTCTGCGATCAGTTATTTTGCCTTCTGCATCTACCGTGCAAAAGTTTCCACGAATTGCTACATCGTTTTTGCCAACTTCGAAATTAATGCCCAAAGCTTCAAGAATTCCACGTCCGATGCGATATTTAAGTGGATCATAGCCGAACAATCCCAGATGCCCGGGGCCGCTTCCAGGAGTGATTCCAGGTAATACTGGGATACTCATGCCGCAAATGCCTTCTCGTGCCAATGTATCCAAATGAGGGGTGCTTGCAGATTCCAGCTCGGTTTTTCCACCCGGAGTCATGGGCAATCCGCCTAAACCATCTGCAACAAGTAGTACAATTTTAGATTTATTTACTTCTCGTAACTCTACAATCAAATCATGAAGATCCATTTGAAACTCCAGCTTTTAGGGGTGTATAGCAGTCTTTTTTAGTTTTATGGAAGCTTAGGGGCCATGGGTATCTTTCTTTTTGAGCATAAATGCATTTAGCATGGCTTCAACTGCCCAGTCTTGAATATACTTTCAAAAGTGCCGGGAAACTATCTAATAAGGGTATTGTTGTGGAAAATCAAGAAAACAGCATGGAAAACGAGTCGGTTACGGAGCTAGTATGGCCGTCCTTGGATATCCTTGAACGCCGAATCCTAGGCGTTTTAATTGAAAAAGCCAAAACAACTCCCGAGGCTTATCCTCTTTCGTTAAATGCATTGGTTAACGCAGCTAATCAAAAATCCAACCGTGATCCTATTATGAATTTGCAGGATTATCAGGTTGAATCCGGGATTCGCAATTGTATTTCCAAGGGGTTGATTTCAATGGTGCGCGGGGGTCGGGTCGAGCGCTGGCAGCATGAATTGTATTCAAAATGGAACCTAAGTAAGCGCGATATGTCTGTTCTTGGTGAACTTTTGTTGCGAGGACCGCAAACAGAAGGCTTGCTTCGCACTAGAGCAGGCAGAATGGAAACGTTTGACTCCCTTGAGGATTTACGCGAAGCATTGGATTCACTTGCAGCACGAAAACTGATTTTTTGGGTCGATTCCAAGGGCGTTCGTGGGGCAAGAGTTACCCATGGGTTTCATTCTTCTGATGAAATAGCTAGAATTAGAAGTACTGCAATTCAGGTTATTGCTGATGATGAAACTCCTACCACAAGTAGGCGTAGCAGTGACGCAGCAGAATTACGTGAGTTGGTTTCCGGTTTGCAAGAAGAAGTTAAAAGCCTTCGAGAAGAGCTTGTTGCGCTGAAGACTCAGCTTGGTGTTTGATCAAAATTTTTAATAGTTTGAAAAGTGGAAAATAAGATGAAAGAACCTGCAGAACCCGTTGAAAAAGCCAAAAGATTAAACCAATACCTTGCCCATGCAGGTATTGATTCTCGTAGGCATTGTGAAATTCTTATCCAACGCGGTAAGGTTAAAATTGGTGGCGTTGTCGTGCGCGATCTTAGTGCCCGTGTTCGCCCAGGCGAAGTGGTTACCGTGGATGGCCAAGATCTTAACTCCGAGCAACATGTATATTGGCTTCTCAACAAGCCACAGGGGTATCTTTGTACCAATCATGACCCTGCCCGAAGGCCCTTGGCGAAAGATCTTCTGCCCCATGTAAGTGAAAGAATTTTCACGGTGGGCAGGTTGGATGAAGATAGCGAGGGATTATTGCTTCTTACCAATGATGGGGAATTTGCGCAGAAGCTAATGCACCCTAAATTTGGAGTCGAGAAGACGTATCATGCACAGGTTGCGGGCCTTCCTAAAAATGAAGATATGCAACAGTTGGTAAAAGGGATTTGGTCAAGCGAGGGGAAACTCAAGGCGAAAAAGGTTCGTATCTTGAAAAGGCAGGGCGAAAGCTCTTGGCTGGAAATCACGCTTTGCGAAGGGAAAAATCGCGAAATTAGAAGAATGCTCGCCAAGTTGGGCCATAAAGTTATCAGACTTAAACGGGTATCTATTGGCTCTATCAGGCTAGATAGATTGCCCAAAGGGAAGGCCCGCAAATTGAAAACTTGGGAATTGAGCTCGTTAATTAAAATTGCGGAACAAGCTATTGTGCAGGAATGATTCCATGTTTCAAGAAAATGCTAAAGTTGTCGATCATTACACGATTGCAAGCAAAACCCATTTGATAAAGCTGCATTGCCCTAAAATTGCTGCGATTATCAGGCCAGGGCAATTCGTGATGATTAAACTTCCAGGAGGGAATGACCCTCTTTTAGGTAGGCCTTTCGCACTCTACGACACAACTATTGATGATCAGGGCAAGCCCACAGGAATTGAAATCGTTTACCTTGAACTTGGGAAAATGACTTCTCTTCTGCCTGCTATTGTGCCGGGCCAATCCATTGAAACGTGGGGCCCCCTAGGCAAGCCTTTTCCGATTTTTCCAAACAAAGATCATGTCGCTTTTATTGCAGGTGGCATTGGGCAAACGCCTTTTTTGGCATTTGGAAAACAATTACTTGGTATCAAAGCTTATGGCGGAGATTCACTTAAAAAATCGTTGAGCAAGGTCACCATGATTTATGGGGTCCGCTCTGCGCCTTTTCTTGCAGGTGTTGACCATTTTGAAAGTATTGGCTTGAATTTGTTTTGCGCAACCGATGATGGGTCTCAAGGTTTTCATGGCAGAGTAACAGAATTACTTAAAACATTGCCCAAAGCAGAGCACTGGTATGGTTGTGGGCCTGAACCTATGCTGCATGCGCTTTGCAAACTTGCTTTGGAAGATAATACACCATGTCATGTTTCGCTTGAATCGCCCATGGCCTGTGGCTTGGGGATTTGTTTTAGTTGCGTTGTAAAAGTAAAGGCGGAAGGCGGTTGGGACTATAAAAGAATCTGCGTGGATGGGCCCGTCTTTAATGCAGATAGCTTAGTTCTTGAATAATCAGTCTCTTTTTGTGTTTTGCTAATAATAATAAAAAATCTTGAAACAAAAGTTTATCGTTCACCGTCTTAATGGTAGAGGTTATGATGTTTATTGCTTTTGCTCTTGATATCAGGAAATGATTTCCTGTTTTTAAAGGTTTAAAAATGTCTACCGCTATTAATGCCACATGCCCTGGTTGTAAAAAGGTTCTTAAGGTTCCGACCCAGTGGGTTAACCAGGTTATTCGCTGTAAATTTTGCAACATGGCTATGCAAATAAAGCCTAATCTTCCGCAACCTCAATCCGGTGTAAAAGCAAATCCAACCCAGCAAAGTCCACAATCTTCGGGTAATGTTCCCCAAGTACCTTCTGTTCCAGGTCGTAATGGCGTTCCGCCAATCCCCCCGGTTCCACCAATACCTACAGACAATGCGGGGTCTCAGTCGGTTACCAATCAATTTGGATTAACCGATGTAAATTACAATCCTTCGTATTCATCGAAGTTTCGTAAAAAGAAAGTAAACTGGATTATTCCCGTGATTGTCATGTTTTTTATGGGCAATCTAGGCGTTGTTCTGGTGATGGCATTGCCGTATCTCAAGGAGATATTGAAAAATAAAGACGGCGAAATTAACGTTGTAAATGCAGATGGAAAATCTAAAAACGGTGATAAAAATGACATCGCTAAAGATGGAGAGAACGGTAAAGCTTCTGGGAAAAACAAAAAGAATAATACTGCTGCTGTCGGTTCAAATGCACCATTCCCCAGACGGGCCTTGGTTGTAAGCATTCATAATTATCTTTATGCCAATCCAACCCAGTATGGTTTGATGGTGCAAGGTATGAAGAATATTCCAGCCATTACTAAATATCTGACAAATCAAATGAGGGTGCCGCAGAACCAAATTATGCACCTCAGTGATGCTGCCAAAGATAATCCTGCACCACCTACGAAATCCGTAGTTGAAAGTACAATTACGGATTTTTTAAAATCGTCCCGAAAACAGGATCATCTGATGTTGGTGTTTGTGGGGCATGCTATTGAGAATGATGGCCAGGTTTACCTTGCACCTATTGAGGGTGACCTTACCGACCCCGCCAGCCTTATTCCCTTGGCTTGGCTTTATAAAGAACTTGATAGTTGTGTTGCACATCAGAAAATCCTTGTCCTAGATGTTTGCAGATTTAGCCCAACCATTGGTGTTGAACGACCAGGCGGCCAACCAATGAGCGCAAAAATGGAGGAAATCATCAAGGTTGTTCCTGCAGGCCTTCAGGTTATTACGGCTTGTTCTGCGGAACAGCGTTCGATGGAAACCGATGGCGAACCATTGGGGGTGTTTTTGGATGGTTTTGTTGATGCATTGCAAAAAGGTGTTCAGGGGCAGATACAAAAGCAGGGCGATAATATTCCTATTGATAAACTTTTTGAGGCTACTGTGAAAAATGTTGATGCCCTAGCAGTGGAACAAAAATTCAAGCAAACCCCTAAAATGTATGGGGCGTTTAAAGATAATGGCGCTGAGTTTGATCCCGCAGAACCAATGCCCCCCAAGCTTGTAATCACGGGATTAAAGCCTGTTAATAAGGAGGGGATCGAGCTTGTTAAATCTGTGCTCGAAGAAATTGGGACGCCACCAGTAAAAGCTTCGGAAATAGATAATTCAATTCGTTTGGAATATCTGCCCCCGATTGCAGATCAGATTATTAAAGAATATGCAAAGGTTGATGGCCCTGAAACGGAATTGCAAAAAAATGTTAAAAGGGCTCGGGTCGAACTTTGGGTTATTTCATCTTTACCTGCTCCCGCAGATATAAAAAAGGAAGTGGAGGATAAACGAAAAATCGCCAAGGTGAACCTAAATGTTCTTAAAGATGGTTACCGGGCACCAGCCAACGAACTTACCTTTAAGACGGGCATTGAAAATGACGAGAAAGATGTTGCTCGTATGTTCGTCAACTTACAGGATGCTCTTGATGATTTAAAGAAAAGTGAAGAAATAAAAGACGCTGAAAGCAAGCGTTGGCAGGCAAATTATGATTTTATGCGAGCACGATTGGAAGCCCAGATCGCTTATCTCTTCGAATATCAATCAATGCTTGGGCAAATGCGTAAAGAGCTCCCTGCAATGGATCCTAAAATTCATGGCGGATGGAAATTAGCTGCAACCGCTAAACTGCAAGGTGATAGCGCAGGTAAAAAACTTGCAAAAGAATCTACCAAAACCATGGAGGCATTAGTGAAAAGTGCGGCAGGCAGCCCTTGGGAAGTGCTAGCCAAGCGTGAGAAATTCACCACCCTTGGGCTTGAATGGCAGGCGGCAAAATAGTTCTTTAAACAGACTTATACCCTTGGTTTAGGTCTGATGTTTCGGGGGTTTCTTGCCATCGCTTAATTGTGTCAAATGGAATTCTGTTTGGAGCGTTACCCACAATATCGGGTTCAACGCCTGCATAATAAAGAGGCCAAACATACAGGTTGTTTGCAGATCGATCCCAACCGTCTGACCAATCTTGCCAAGTTAATGGTTGTCTGGCAAATAAAAGCCTTTCGAAATCAAGAGTTTCAAGGTTGCAGGAATTTTCAGACCGATTCACTTGGAGTTTTGGTTGAGTCTCACCATTATTAATTGGCACAAGAATGGTGCTTTGTTTTTCTGAGAAGAGTACAAGGTTTCCTTCATATATTTTCCAATCTGTGACCCAACTTGGTAGGTTACTGCTGACCTGTTCTTTGGAAATTTCGATTCCAGCAAACTTGTACAATCCTGCGATTCCCAAACTTAGGCACCTATTCTGCTGTTCGTTTAATGCTAGGGTCCCACCTGGTTTGGATACACTACCCATAAGCATTCCATCGACCAATTCCAGAGATATTTTGAAGGAAGCGTAACCGTTATCATCCATACCTGTCATTTCTGCTTCGATACGATTAATCCCAAGAGAGATTTCTGAAACTCGCAGTGGCCTAACAAAAGATTTGTTGTTTTGTTGCATTGGAATAAGAAGATCCCGTTCAATAAAGCGTGCTAGTCTTTCCTTGATGGTTTGTAAATCAAGCCTGAGCGTTCTTGCTTTGCGCCAATCGCTTCTAGTCACTGCATCTTGTTCGGCTTTCCTTAGTTTCATGAAAAGTTTTGGGATGGTACCAGAGTGAAAACCTAATTTTAGAAGCTGGGGAATAGTCTCACCATGCGTTCCTATTGCCATCGGGCGAAGTGATTGGGGCCTATTAGCTCGGTAAAGCCCCCAGTTTTCTTTGGTTTCCCAGAAAAGAAACCCGAATAAATTTGGTGTTAGCCATATGGTTGTGCCGAAGAACAAATTTGAAAGCACATCGCCTATGAAAGGCGAAAAGAAGTGGACGATTTCTGGAGTTAGCGGGATGATTATGGGGTAAGTGAATTTTGCAGCGACCGAAGAGATAGGGAATTTGATCGGGTTGATTCCTGGTTCAATCAAAACGACCGTGTAAAAGCGCAGGAAAAATGCGATAGGCGACCAGAGTAATCCTAAAACCCCTCTTAGTGCAGTCTGCCATGGTTTGGCACGCCCCCTCAGCCTTAGCCAATCATCTACCCATTGCAAGACAAACTCAAGCCCTTCGATAGTTTTCTTGAAACTTTGGACCATGATGGTGAAGAGGATAGAAATCAATCCATCTTGGATTAGCTTGCCTAAAGTCAGCATGTTAGAAATTGCAAATTCGGAAAGTAATCGTCCAGGCCTTGAATTAAGTAGTAAGGTAAATCCGATAAATAGAATAATTTCGCCTACATGGTATGGGTAGGATTTAGGTAACCAGAGGGCGATGGCTTCCGTGAATAAAAGCGGTTTGAGTATAAGAGAATAAATTATTTGTACTGGCAGGCTTTTCCAAATTAATAAGAATGGATTCCATGTAAGAATGGTTGAAGGGATTTTGTAAAAGATAAACTTGGCTGTTTTCCAGAAAATTAAAAGGCAATCAAGCACAAAAGTTCTGAACGAATGATTGTTGATGACGCAAAAAAAGAATACTCCAAGAGTTATAAAAGTTAGGGTTCTAGTTAAATCAGGAATTCGATCGCCTGAGATTTTATCGCAAATTAAATCCGCAGATTCGATAATTAAAAAAGAACCACCAAAGGGAAGGGTAAGAAATTTAGTTAGGGTTCTTCCCGTTGCGGTACCGAAGTTTAAAGCGGTGGATTTTTCTAGCCAGCGGAGATAAAAATCACTTCGTCTATACACGCCATCTAACTGCAATGAAAGATTTTCATCTAATGAAAGAAGCGCATCACCCTTGAAGAAAGATGCAGCATCTCTGATATCTTCAAGCTTAAGGTGATTTCGGGAAATCATATCGCGAAGTTCGGAGTAATTGAGATATCCCTGTTCGATAATGCGGTCGAGGAATTCTTCGACTAGCCTTCTGCGGGCGATTTCACCAAAGGCTCCTTCACCTTTCAACCCAACAGATTGCAAATTATTTTCAATAATTGGTCGAATTTCGTCACGAAGCAATTTTTCATTTTGTTTCCATACTAATTGAAGAAGCGTTTCTAGCTTTTTGCGGTCGGCAAATGCAAGTCGGGTTGTGATTGCATTCAAGCTGGCTTCTTTGAGCCTTTGGTGGATTTTTATTAGTCTTTGAAAACGGAGCGGGCGTTTCATCGGCTTTTTTCCGAACGATATTGCCCAGCTAAAAATATCGATCCGATATATTTCCTGTTCGTAATCCTCGCATGCACTTTGTAGTTCGGTCAGTAATCGCGCTTCGACAGGGGAAGAACCCTGATCAGCTTTATCTAGCAGAGGAAGAAGCGCTGATTCCCAGTTTTGGAAATCGCTTGAGTTGAAATTTAGAGCAGATTGAAGCCTTTTGACCAGTTTACGGATTTCTTTGTGTGCTTTTTCGATGGTACTCGGAGATAATTCCGCTGGGGCGACACGATTTGCTTGGGTCCATAATATTGCAGATGCCGTGGCATTGTTTAGGGAAGATTCTTTCTCTGCTTGTTCAGAAAGCCTTTTAAAATATTCGCTGGATTCTTCTGCATGAGTTTCCGGAGTAGGGTGGGGGTTTTGGGTTCCAGGTATTCGTGTCTCTTGAAAAATAATATCTTCGTCAACATCATTTCTTATAATTGAAAGCAACGATTCATAATCTTTGATGGATGGGAAATAGTTCGCTAACAAGTTTTCTGAAAAGCGATAGAGCTCTGCAAATGAGGCTGCGAACGAAATATATTTGTCCGCGATATCTTGTTCAGGAAAAATCTTGTGCTCTTGTTCTAGCACCATTAACGCTTCAGAAAAAATGGTTCGGCCTATAGTCTTGATTTTTTTTTCAACTACAGCGTCAGATAGAAATCCTGTTTCTTTGAGTTCGATGAATTTTAATTTTACCTCTGCGTGAAACAGCCTACGCCAATACAAGGTGTTGCGTTCCTCAACATTGAACTTCCCGGGCATTTCTCCTTCAATTTTTGCAAGGAGTAATATTTTTCCAAATGGCAATGATCCGATTTCCAATTCAAATTCAAGTTCTTTGGATAAAGAATTGATGGTTTCAAAATCTGTCCAAACAGAATCAATGCTGGAAAACTGGCCTGATATCAAGCCTAGGATTGCTGGAAGTTTGCGTTGGTGCAAAACAACCTTATCCACGACTTTTCTTGGGACCAATACGAGTCGTGGTTCAATATTCTTTAATTCGAGTTCTATAGCGTTTCGATACATAGTTTTCTACAATCAAAAATTTTCTTATGCCAATATAAGAACAGGAATTCAAACGATTTTCGAGAATTCTTTTGAATATTTGTTTTAAAATTGATTTCTAAATTACAATAAGGTTGGGTTATAGGTTTAATCACTAAAATTACGGGTCATTTATGAATATTTCAGAACTTCCCTCCAATTTAAAACAGCTTAAAGCTTCAGATTGGAAGTCAAAGCCAGTAAAGGAAGAAATAAGGTCTAATCTTCTCAAGGCGCTTAAAAATAATCAGCCTTTGTTTTCTGGGATCATTGGTTACGAAAATACTGTTTTGCCTTCTTTGCAAATCGCCCTGCTTGCAAGTCATGATATTCTTTTTCTAGGAGAAAAAGGGCAGGCGAAAAGTAGGCTCATGCGGGCTTTGATTCAATTCCTAGACGAATTCATTCCTTTTATTGATCATCCGTCAATTCCTGTTCATGAAGACCCATATCACCCAATTACCACCGCAGGCAAAAATTTTCTTGCCCAGCATACTGATGAGCAAGTTCCTATTGGGTGGTGGAAGCGTGAAGATCGTTACGCAGAAAGATTGGCCCCCGGTACAAAATTCGCTGATATTATTGGGGAAATTGATCCGGGCAAACTGGTGTCTGGTGTAAGCATGGCAACAGAGGAAGCATTGCATTTTGGTCTTATCCCTAGAATGCATCGTGGCATTTTTGCTATGAACGAAATTCCAGAATTAGATGAATTGGTGCAGGTTGGTTTGTTTAATATTCTAGAAGAGCGTGATGTACAAATTCGCGGTTATCCCGTCAAATTTGACCTCGATATTTTTGTTCTTTTTTCTGCAAATCCTTCCACCTACAACCGCAGTGGAAAAGTCATTCCACAATTGAAAGACCGTATAGGTTCCCTGATTCAGACTCATTATCCACTTGATCGGGATGGTGGTATTGAGATCATGGAGCAAGAATCAGGGAATGTCGAAGATAAAGATTTTCCTGTTGCTGTTCCTAGATTTATGAAGGAAATTGTGGAACAAATTAGCAGGTCTGCACGAAAATCGAAGTTTATTGATCAGCAATCTGGTGTAAGTGCTAGATTTTCAATTGCCAATTATAAAACCATGATCGCCAGTGCAAGGCGCAGGGGCGTGTGCCTTCAAGAAGGGTCTTCTGTTCCAAGAATAAGTGATCTATCGCATCTTGCTTCATCTTCATTGGGTAAGTTGGAGTTGGATTTGATGGGTAGTCATCAAATGACGGAAAAGCAGATACTTGATTCATTAATTGCAGATGCTGTAAAAATGGTCTTTCAGGAGTATGTAGATACAGCTGGATTAGAGGAGATATCACAAGTATTTGGTAAAGGTGTTAAAATCGAAGTTGGTGATATGCTTCCATCTTCGCATTATGCGGAAAGAATTAAAGTGATACCTAAGGCTTGGGAGAAGACCTTTGAAGTAAACCCAAGCGAAAATGATGCAGTGCGAGCGTCGTGCATTGAATTTGTATTGGCAGGTTTGCACGCATCGGACAAAATTTCTCGTTCTTCAAAACATGGCCGAATTAGTTACGAATTACGCTAAAAGTGAGGAATTGATGGCAACTGAACCAAAGTTTGGTGGCATTGTTCATACTTATCAAAAGTATGATCCAGCAAGTTTTCCGAACCCTAGTTCGGATGCTCCAGATCTTGTTTCGCCCGCTTTTGAACACATGATGCATTATGGTTCTCTCAAAAGATTGACCGAAGAGCAACTTGCCCGTGCTGTGCAAATAGATCCTAGTCAAATCCAAGGCTTTGGGCCCACTATGGAACGGTTGATGGAGGTCCTTGAAGCGCGGAAGCGCAAAATTCTTGAAACCTTTGAAACTGAATCCGTAACCAAAGAAGCTAAAGACGATTACGATAATTCTTATCGCGATTTAAAGCCCCCGAAAACTATTGCTGAAGAATTCAAGAAAGCCACTAAGGCTGAGCAATTAAATCAAATCGAAGATCTTTGGTATAAAGCAGGCGGTGAGAAATCCCCTTTTGGAAATCAGTTGCTTGGCGTTTTTGAATCTTTAGCCATTAAATACCAAGTCGATGAGCTCGCTTCAAAATATGAATTCACGGGCACCCAATCTCTTGATGTTCCCAAAGCTTTAGAAGTAAAAGCGGAGCTAGAAAAAATTGATGAGCTTTTAAAACAGTTAAAAGATGCCATGGAAAATGCCCAGATTGGTGTCATTAATATGGAGGATCTTTCTAATTTTTTAGAATCAGGCGACATGGATCAATTGAATGCCTTGCAAAGGCAGATTCAAGAAATGATTAAAGCCATGCAGGAAAATCAAGGTATTGACTCCGATGGAAAAAATCTCAAGCTGACCCCCAAGGCATATAAGATTTTTCAGTCCAAACTCCTTGGTAAGATTTTTGACCAGCTTAAAGCTTCTCGTTCAGGTAGGCATATGGTTGGGGTTTCTGGCGAAGGCGCTGTTGAAACACAGAAGACCAAACCTTTTGAATTTGGTGATTCACTTGCCAGCCTTGATATTCAATCTTCCATTGTAAATATGCTGGTTCGTTCGGGTGGAAAGATGCCTGAATATCTTCATGCCGGGGATTTAGTCGTCAACAAAACTAAAAATA
>JAPLNF010000294.1:53872-68356 GCA_026692965.1 Planctomycetota bacterium | reverse complement strand
GAATCCTTGGCTGTCGATAGAGGTCAAATCACTCGCACTACTTCTTTTGTTGAAGATGTGGGTGCTGATTCCCTTGATGTCGTCGAACTAGTTATGGAACTCGAAGAAGAGTTCGATATCCAAATCCCCGATGAACAAGCTGCTAAAATCCGCACTGTGGGCGAAGCAATTGAATACATCGAAAAGGAGCAAGCCAAGAAATGACACGGCGTGTTGTCATTACCGGGCTTGGTACTGTCAATTCTTTAAGTAACGATATCCCAACTTTTTGGGATTATCTATGTGCAGGACGCAGCGGTGTAAGCCTTATAGAACAGTTTGATACTTCTGCCTTCAAAGTTCATTTTGGAGGCGAAGTGAAAAACTTCGTCCCTGAGAGTCATCTTGAAGGGAAAGTGGCAAAAAGACTCGATAGGTTCTCTCAGTTTGCCCTAGTCGCTGCTATTTCTGCCGTTAAAGATGCTGGAATTGATTTCTCCCAAGGCGATCCTTTTCGCTATGGTGTAATCATCGGTAGCGGTATAGGCGGCCTTAATGAGTTTGAAGAACAGTATACGCGTCATACCCAACAGGGCCCTGATCGAATCAGCCCTTTTGTTATTCCTAAAATGATTGCAAATTCTGCCGCTGGTAATGTCTCAATTCATTTTAATCTCATGGGCCACAATACGGTTATTTCAACTGCTTGTGCCTCCGCTGCACATGCTTTAGGCGATGCCTTGCATTCTATTCGTGGCGGGTTTGCAGATGCAATTGTTGCGGGCGGTTCCGAAGCTGCAATCACTCCAATGGGGCTAGGTGGATTTATTGCCGCCAGGGCTGTTTCACATCGCAATAACGATCCTTCTACTGCTAGCAGGCCTTTCGATAAGGATCGTGATGGTTTTGTACTAAGTGAAGGTGCTGGAATTGTTGTTTTGGAAGAATATGAGCACGCTCGCAAGCGGGGTGCCAATATTTATGCTGAAATTTTGGGCTGTGGCAATACCGCCGATGCTTACCATATTACTGCCCCACATCCCGAGGGGGTTGGTGCTTCCAAAGCGGTACAGTTTGCTTTGGCTGATGCTAAGCTTAACCCTGATCAAATCGACTATGTTAATGCTCATGGAACAAGCACTCAGCTTGGCGATGAAGCTGAAACTAAGGCCCTTAAAATAGTTTTTAAAGATCACGCAAAAAAAATTGTAGTTAGCAGCACTAAAAGCATGATTGGGCATACCCTTGGTGCCAGTGGTGGTATCGAACTTATTGCATGTGCCCTTTCCATTAAACATGGGATTGTTCATCCTACTATCAATTTGAATACCCCAGATCCTAAATGTGACCTCGATTATGTGCCCAATTCTGCAAGACAAATGAAGGTTCGTTATGTCGTTTCCAATAGTTTTGGGTTTGGCGGGCACAACTGCTGCTTGGCTCTCGGGGCAGTTTAGTTTTCAATCTCTAAGGTTAGCTTCCTCCTTGAACTAAATGGTTTTTGCAATGGAAACCAACAAGCCTGACGATCTTGTTTTCTCTGATTTTGAACGCATTAATCGTGAAAAAGTCTTTCATGACCAGCAAGCCCTGAATCGACTCCACGCTTTTTCTTCACCTGATAAGTATCTTTTTACCGATGAGCATTATTTATCCCATGAGTCTTGGGTTCGAACTGCTGTTTTAAAACTCGGCAATCTTAAAGGTAAGCGGATTTTAGACTTAGGCTGTGGGCATGGCATGGCTTCGGTTCTTTTTGCCAGACAAGGTGCTTCGGTAACTGCATTGGATGTTTCCCCAGGTTATCTTGCAGAAGCGAAAAATAGGGCCATTTCTAATGGCTTACAAGTAAATGTTTTGGCTGCTTGTGCAGAACTTCTCCCTTTTGCTGATAACTCGTTTGATCTGATTTGGGGTAATGCCATATTGCATCATCTAAACTTGGATTTTGCTCAGAGGGAGATTTTGCGAGTGCTAGTTCCTCAAGGTAAAGCAGTATTCTGTGAACCTGTTTCCTTTTCGCTTTTGAGTCGTTTGATTCGTAATTTTATGGCATTAGTTGCAGTTGAAAAACATACTTTTGACGAAGAACCCCTTACTTGGGGCACTCTTTTGCATTTAAAACAAATTGTTCCAAATTTGACTTGGCAGGGTAATCAATTCTTAGGAAGCATCCCTAGGCTTTTAAGATTGCCTTGGCTTAATGGCTTCTTTGACCATGCTGACCATCTTTTTTGCAGGATTTTTTTTGGTTATAACCGACTTTGCAGGTATGCTATATTGGAATTGCAGAAACCAAGCTAGCTCCCTGTAAAGAACTATGATGCCTAATCCTGTGATGCAACTTGAGACCCCTCTTTCTATCGCCACAAAAAAAAATGGTATCGTTTACTCCGTTATGGTTCAGGCTTGTTTGTGTTTTACCTTAATCATCCTTTTCCTTTTTACTTGTTCGCGACATTTTTATTCCTCTTCTTTTTCTGCATCAAATCCGAAATCTGAAAAACTTGACAGTCTTAAACTTGACCTGAATCAATCAGATTATGGTGAATTGGCTCAAATCCCTGGTATTGGGAAATCAATTGCTTTGGAAATTGTAAATTATCGCAAAGCTTTTGGCGGCTTTAACAGCCTCGATGAAATTGAAAAAATAAAAGGGGTTGGCAAGAAAACCGCAGAGAAAATTAGGCGCCATTTGGTGGTTGCAGGGGCAACCCCAATTACTGAATTTTCAGCACCTAGAATTTGGATTCCACCTAACTCTGTTGCCGGGAAATCAATTCCAATCGGGAAGATTAACCTTGTTTCTGAAAAAATAGATCCGAATCTTGCAACTTTTGAAGAATTAAAAAAACTACCAGGAATTGGTGATACTCTAGCAAAAAGAATCGTTGATAAAAGGCAAGACATGCTGTTTTATGACGAAAATGATTTGCAAAAAGTTTCAGGTATAGGAAAAAAAACCGCTTCAAAGATTGCTCCCTTCTTGAAATTCCCTTTAATCAGTCAATAATGCTATAGATTCTTTTTTTAACGGAAAGTTTTTCGCCGATGGGCACTCTTTTTAAAATACTCAGCCATTATGAGCCTGCAGGAGATCAGCCTAGAGCCATTAAAGCTTTGTTAAGCGGCTTTAATGAGGGGAAGGCCGCTCAAGTGTTGCTTGGTGCAACTGGTACTGGAAAAACTTTTACTGCTAGCCATGTTATTGCTAATTTGAACAAGCCTACCCTAGTTCTGGCGCATAATAAAACACTTGCCGCGCAGCTTTACCAAGAATTTAAATCGTTCTTTCCTGAAAATGCGGTGCATTATTTCGTTAGTTATTACGATTATTATCAACCCGAAGCTTATATCCCTCAGCGTGACATTTATATCGAAAAAGATGCGCAAATTAATGAGAATATTGATAGGCTTCGCCTCGCTGCAACAAGTGCTTTGGTCAGTAGGCAGGATGTTATTATTGTTGCCAGTGTTTCTTGTATTTATGGTTTGGGTTCGCCAAGTGATTATAAACGCATGGTTATTTCATTAAAGCGGGGTGAATCGATTCGCAGAGAAGATCTTTTGCTCAAGCTTATAGATGTTCAATACAAACGAAATGATATTTCGTTTACTCGAGGAACATTTAGAGTTAGGGGTGATGTAATCGAAATCTGGCCTGCATCTGAGGAAATATCTCTACGGGTTGAACTTTTTGGCGATGAAATCGATAACCTGAGCCTCACTAACCCTCTTACAGGTGAAGTTCTTAAAACGAATGATGAACTTTTTATTTACCCTGCAAAACATTTTGTAACTCCAGAAAATAGAATGAAAACCGCAGTGGAAGGTATTAAAAAAGAACTGGAAGATAGGCTTGATGTTTTTAAAAAAGAAGGCAAATTACTCGAGGCCCAAAGGCTTGCTGCAAGAACGAAATTTGATATCGAAATGTTGATGGAAACAGGCCATTGCCCCGGTGTTGAAAATTATGCCCGCTGGTTTAGTGGAAGAAATCCCGGAGAACCGCCCTACACTCTTATGGACTTTTTTCCTGAAGATTTCCTTCTTGTTGTTGATGAATCCCATGTTACCGTCCCGCAGGTTCGAGGCATGTATGCAGGCGATTTCTCTAGAAAAACAACACTTGTTGATCATGGATTTAGACTTCCTAGCGCCTTGGATAACAGGCCTTTTCGTTTCGAAGAATGGGAAAACAAATCCAAATGTATCCTGTTTATGTCTGCTACCCCCGCAGAGTATGAGTTATCCCGCTGCAAGGGCGAAGTTGTTGAACAAGTAATTAGACCAACCGGATTAGTCGATCCGATTTTGCATGTTCGACCAGCAAAGGGGCAAGTTGCTGATCTTGTAAAAGAGATTAAAATTCGGGTTGATCGAAAAGAACGGGTTTTGGTAACAACTCTAACCAAACGAATGGCAGAAGATTTAACAAGGTTTTTTCAAGAAACTGGGATGCGTTGCAAATGGCTCCATTCGGAATTAGATGCGATCGAGCGAATTAAGGTTCTGCGGGAATTACGCGAAGGTGCATTTGATGTGCTTGTCGGTATTAATCTTTTGAGGGAAGGTTTGGATTTACCTGAGGTTTCTCTTGTCGCGATTTTAGACGCTGATAAAGAAGGCTTCTTAAGAAGTGAAACATCTCTTATCCAAACAATTGGTAGAGCTGCTAGAAATGTTAATGCCGAAGTAATTCTTTATGGTGATAGAGTTACTAATTCCATGCACCGTGCAATCGAAGAGACTAAACGCAGGCGAGAATTGCAAACGCAATATAACTTAGATAATAATATTACCCCACAATCCATCAAGAGTTTGATACCCGTTTTTATAGAAGACGAGATAGCTGCATATGATTTTGCTAACAAAGTGGTAGGAATTGAGAATGATGATCAGGTTGAAAAACATGAGATGATAGAAGAATTGCAAATCCAAATGCTTAAAGCTGCCGAAGATTTGGAATTTGAAAAAGCCGCTCAACTTCGAGATAAAATAGCTACCTTAAAAGGCGAGAAAGTTGCTGCACCTCAAATAAAGAAAAAGCGATTTAAAAAACGGTAACGCTCTGGCTCCATTTTAAATGAATCTCACCAAAATTTTCATCTTGTTGCGCAAATATTGATTGTTTCTTTATTAGTTCGAGTATCGCAAGGAAAAGTCCAATCAAACGCATTTTGTGGAATGGGGGGCAAAATAAATCTCTGAATGGTATAGATTTTTCTCGAATTAACTTTCCGGTTATTTCTTCAAGATATACTTCCATTGGTGTTTGATCCACAACAATATCTTGAGCTTGAATTGCAAGCGTTTCTTTCATGATTCTTCCAAATGCACTTACCAAATCCCAAAGTTCTACTTCCTGGATTGGTTTTTCAGAACTTGCTCGTTCCTCATGGAATTGATCCGAAATTAAACGGGGGATTTTTTGACCGGCAGTTTCTGCTTGTTCCTCTAGAATTTCGACTGCATCTTTAAATTTTTTGTATTCCACCAGTTGCCTTACAATTTCATTTCTTGGGTCATCTTCTTTGTTGGTGTGTTGTGCTTGTCTTGGTAAAAGTAATTGGCTTTTAATTTCCATCAACTTTGTTGCCATTACTAAAAATTCACCTGCCAAAGTTAAGTCTAAGAAAGTGATAACATCCATGAATTCCTTAAACTGATCCGCGATTTTTACAATTGATATTTCAAGAATATCCACTTCTTCTTTTTTAACGAGATGTAATAATAAATCTAAGGGGCCATGAAATGCATCTTGATTGATTCGATATTCCAGTTCAGACATTATAAGCACCCTGCTATTTTGGCGTTTGTTTTGTGATTTCTATACCAAATTGAGCATCGCTATTATTCATATGTTCTTGTTGTATTTCGAAAAAATGGTTTAAGCTTTTTGAGTCATACAAGCTTGTGATGTCTTCTTCGCATATACATGAAATAAAATCAGCATTTCCAGGAACAAAGTAAATGCTTTGATTAATCGGACCAAATATCTCAATATTATTCCATTCCCCTAAAATGTTTTGGGGGAATGAAAAAATAGTATGATTCGCGAATTCATTTACGTGCATAGTGTTTTTGTGCTGAACTAAAGCAATATGGTTTTTGATGAAGCTTATTTTGGTACTTGAGTCCTCAGCCAAATCCAAAATGTTGCTTTTTGAAAGTTTTCCTAGGTTTTTTAAATAGTATGATGCAGATTGATTGATTGTATTTTCAAGTTCAAAAATTAAGTTTTCGTTACCAATGAACAATTGTGTGAACGCTTCGAATTTTTTTACGATTTCTTCTTGAATTGAGTTGTCTAGGAATTTAAGTTCTCCCTCTGTTAAAGTTTTAGTGTGTGTGAAAGCAGAAATATCTTCTGGTATATTATTCCCTTTTGTTTGTGTGCATATCTCTAAAAGTTTTGATTTGCAGACGTTAATTTCTTTGGTGTGATCTGTTATTTGCGTATTTATGGACTTAATAAAACTAAAGATGCAGTCGCATTGGAGTATTTCTAGTTGGGTTCGAAATATTGATTTAAATTGGCCGATGATTTTCTGGATTGATTGATTGTATCCGCCCTTCAAGCCAACGGGTTGCTGGATTGCACTATTAAATCGAAGCAAATCAACTTTTAAACTTGAATAGTGTTTGTCTCTTATGGAAATTGTTTGGATACGAAGTTCTTCTGTTTTCTTCTTGATTGTCGTAAGGACAATTTCTGCAGCCGCAAAACGATAACTTGGTTTTTCAATCCATTGAACTATCCAAGAATCAATCACCGAACCAAAATTTTCAGTTAGTTCGTTGGTTTTTTGCATCATTATTTTGTAGAAAGTTCCTTTGTCTGTTAAATTCTCACTTGTATACCATTCAAGCCCTAGCTTTTGTTCTGAATTTTTAAGAATGTCTAAGCTCGTTTTTGCAATCATTTCACTCGATATGTCTTTGGTTCCTAATTTAGATTCTAATTTGAATAATGGATCAATTAGGTCTTTTAATATGAATGAACTTATTGCATCACCTAGTTTAAGTTCAAGGTGTTCTGTCAAACTTGATGTAAGATTTTCGAATGTGATATTGTTTCTTAATAATTCTTGGTCAAGCCAGGTACTGATTTCATAATGATAAGCAGGTTTTTCTTGTACCCATGATTGGATTAATTCCAAACATGTTTTGTTTATTATTACTTGCTGATTTAAGTCGTTTGATAGGAAATCTAATTGTGCTCCAGATGATTTGTAAGATCTTTTTGAAGAATATTCTGGTTTATAATTTTTGTTGATTTCCGAACCTTGGTTGTAAATTTTTAATTGATTTGCATAAACTACTGTCCCCATGTCTTCCATTAATTTTAAATGAACAGCTTTTTCATTAGTTGATGTTTCTAGCAAGATTATTTTTTGTGTTTGTTCTGCGACTTCTTTTCTATCTAATTCTTGTAGTGTTAAGGCTGTATTTATTGCAGTCTGCACGCTGCAATTTTCTTTTGCAGGCAATGCCAAAATTAGATTGAATATTGGTGGCTTCAAGTTTAGCTCATGGCATGATTCAACAACTGATTTGCAAATATCTAGAAGTGAACCAACGGCGCCACCTCCGGCATGAGTTAAAATCCAAATAATAGGGTTAATTGTCCCTGGCATGGTGTTCGAGTAAGCAGATTGATTAATTTTATTCAAAAGCCTTTTTAGTTCATCATTTAGTTTATCTACCGCATCAAGTATTGCGAGTTTACCTAGGGTTCGATTTCCTTCTGTTCCTAGGTTTTTTGGAATTTGATACAACTTACTTAGAGGAAGCCATTGCGCAAGTTTTTCTGATTTTTCCTTGTTGCCTAAATAGTAGTTGGGCCTGTTTAGTTTGAAAACCACTGCTTTGTCAAATGGCAGTTTAAGTTGATTGTTGTCTTTTTCAGTTGTTAGGCCCTCGTTGTCGATATCAATGCCAAGTATTTCAATGGGTAAAGTTAGTCCTGTTGATGTTGAGTTGTTATTAAGCGCATTATCGAAAAATGCAGTTGCCCCGATACCCGTTCTTCCTAGCCCAATTATTAATGATCCTGTGCGATTTTCAAGATTTAGAAATAGTTCGTTGTTTTGTATTGATTCATCATGAGCATTTATTTGGTTTGATAAATTTTGGTCATCATTTGTTTTTTTGAAAGATAATGTTTTATTTAAGTCATTGTTTTTGACTGGTTGTTCTTTAGTTTTGGATTCAGGAGCAATTGATTGATTCTCATATATAAATGGGTGACTCGATATTTGAAAATCTAAGGGTGAATGAATAGCTTTTAATGCATTTACAAATTCGGTGCATGTTTTAAAACGATCTTCGGGTTTTTTCGAAAGAGCGCGAGCTATAATCGATTTTTCATTGTCTTCAAGTGAAGAAAGATTTGGCGCATCATTTAAATGTGATTTAATAATATTTCGTAAATTATCTGATTCAAACGGTTTTTTACCGGTTGTCATTTCTTGGTAAACGATTGCTAAACTATATTGGTCACTGAATCTGCTTGGCCGGCCCTCTATGAGTTCGGGTGCAGAATAAATTGGTGTAATTCCACCTTCAAATTCTTGGTCTGCAATTGTAAGATCGTATACTAGTCCAAAGTCTCCAATTTTTAAATGATTGTGCACCAAAAATAAGTTTTGGGGCTTAATGTCTAGATGTTGTAGTTGATATTGTGAATTGATTACATCGAGTGCTTCTGCGGATTCTGCTAAATAGTGAAGTGCTTCGTTTTTTTGTATTCCCTTTTGGTTTTTTTGTTTGCATTCCTGATATCGGTCCCAAAGGTTTTTGTCCGCAAGTTCCATGACAATAACTAAGCAGTTTTCGATAATATCAATTCTTTCCATCGTAAGAATGAAAGGGTGTCTGATAATTTTAATTCGGTCAATAGCGCGCCATTCTTGTTCTGCTCTTATGTCTGATTTTGCTCCAAGTTTTCCTGATACAAATTTAATAGCTTTAAGAAGCCCTCCTGGAGCAATGCATTTCCAAACTTCGCCAAATCCACCACTCCCTATTTTTTCAAGGACTCGATAGCCTGGAAGTGGTTCGTAATTCGGGTAAATTTTTATCATGGTTGATGCAATGTTTAACTTCAATAAATGTTTAGTAATATTTAATTACTAATATTACTTTAACATTGTTCTTTGATGAAATGATAAAAATAATGATCTTGATAAAACGTGATCTGTTTCTTTAGTTAATGGCTTAATAATTGTGAGGTGAACTTTGGTTAGTGTGTTAGTTAGTGTTCGAAATGTTGAAGAGGCAAAAATTGCTTTAAGGGCTGGAGTTGACCTTATAGATTTGAAAGAGCCTGAAAAAGCCGCAATGGGTATGGTTGATCTATCGGTTGTTTCACTAATTCAAAATGCTTTGCCTTCAAATTTGCCCCTTAGCATGGCTTGTGGTGAGTTGTGCGATGTTCCTAAACAGCCAGATTTTCTTCCTAATGGATTTTCTTTTTATAAGTTTGGGCTATCGAATTGCAAAACTACAGGTAGCTGGGTTAATAATTTGCTTTTACTCAAAAAACAGGTTCTTTTGTTAAATAAATCTGCTTTTGTGGTTCCTGTACTATATGGCGACTATTTAAAAGCTAATTCAATCAAGCCATTCTCTCTTTTAGAATTGTTATTAGAACATTCTTTTTTTGCTATTATGATCGATACATGGGGTAAAGATGGTTCTTCGGTTCTTGACTGGATTACAGTCGCTGAACTTTTGCAAATACAAAACAAGTGTCATGCTCAGAATGTGAAATTTGCTCTTGCAGGGTCATTGAATCTTGAAAGAATAACCCGGCTTATTCGGGAGGGAGTCAAGCCTGCATGGTTTGGGTTTCGCGGCGCAGTTTGTAAAGAGTGCTCTCGAAATAAAACAATTGATTTTGATTTAACTTCAGATCTTATTGCCGGAGTAAAAAGGCTGAATAGTTTGTGATGATTTTAAATTGATCGTATGTATGGAGGGGTTATGTTTTTTGTTATTGAATAGCTTGTAGAAAAAAGGATCGACATAATTTTGGTTGCACGCATCTTCCCAGTTTTTTGATGCTGGGAAGTTGACTGATTTTAACAAATATAAGGCACTGAAATCGAATTCTTGTGCGAATCGAAGTGCAACAGTATCAGAGCGCACATCCCTAGTTTGTGGCAAATAAGGTTCACCATTAATCTTTTGGTCACTTTTGCAATATTGATGTGCATCTAAAAAAAACAAACCCAAATCTTTTTTAAATGGTGTGATTGTCATTGTGGCTTCTACGAAATGAGACATTAACGCAATGGCATTTTCAGTCATTATCTTTAATGAATCCCAGTGCTCAAGTACAGGGTTTTGGTTTGCATTGTTTAATTCTACTTTGCGCACCGCTTTTCCGCCTCCAACTACCACTACTGTGCAGGCGGGTTGCAATTTCTTTAGCAATTGGTCAATTTTTTGGGGTAAGTCGTTTGTGTCGAGAAGGCTTCCTCCAACCTTAATGACATTACAGTTCATGATAATTACCGGCTAATTTCATAATACTATATGCGCATGCCGCACTTGAATTTTCGATTCCGAATGAATTGGAAAATGAATGGATACGAGGTTTTATTTTCCATTCAAATGATTCTACTATTAGTTTTCCTAAAGTTTCTCCCGATCCAGATATGCTGATCCATTTTGGTTCTTGACCTTTTCTTTGTAGATGTTTTTTTAGGGCAATGGTGACCCATTTGATTTGTGTTTTTATTGCAAGTTCGCTTGTTTTTATGATTCTAGATATTGGGATTTCGTTTTGATCCGCACAAAGCATTTTGGCAATTAGCCTAGCTGAGTTTGTTTTTGTAAACGATCTTCCATCTGCGGTTTCAGTGTCTTCTTCGTCTTCTTTTAAATTGTTTACAAGGAGGTGGGCGTCGGCAATAGTTGCAAAAAATTCTTGTGCGTATTTGCTCCCCAATAATGAAGCCATTGGGGTTCGTTTCATGCCGGTGTAAATAAGTTCGCCATACTTTAATCGTTGGGTGTCAGTGATACCACTTGGGCTTGGATTTCCTTGATCGATGGATGTGACGTCTGTGGTGGTTGAGCCGATATCGATTGATAGTCCAAAGTTTTCAGGATGTTGTTTTGCAATAAAGCTTGCCAAACCCAGCCAGTTTGATGCAGCACAAATTGTTGGGTTTTGGATTGCGTTGTCCAGAGGAATGAAATTTTGGTTTGTAGTCCAAACTAAGGGGGTGAATGCCTTCTTAGGAATAGAATTTAAGATGTATTTCACGCCTTCAGTTTTTGTTTTAAAGCAGTCGCATAGTTCTCCAGTCATGGTTATTGCGAGTTTTCTGATTTTTTTGACAGGTATTATTTTTTCAAGAATCTCAGGTAAGGATGTCTTTTTTTTCCATAGGGGAAATATGGTGTTTAAGGTGTACCCATCAGATTGGCAATATTTAATATTTGCCCCGCCTATGTCGATGCCAGCGATTGTTGATGTTTTTTTTAACATAGAGTTTTCTGCGCTATATCTTCTAGTACTAAAAGAAAGTTCATTCTATTGGATTTAAACAAGGATCGATCTGATTTTAAGCTTGTAAATATTAATTAATCAAATTTAAGGTTTACTAGGTCTTAAATTGTGTTCCTGAAGGGATTTTAGTTCATAGCCACATAAGTCGAAGGCATTGGTAATTAAGTGGCGTAACATACGGAATAAAAGAAGTTGTAGTACCATTTGTTATATTTTGACCTAATTTTTGGGTTTTTATTCGAATTATTTTGGTTTTATCAATAAAAACAGTTGACCTATTGGTGATGTTGGGTTACTTTTCAACTACCTACCTGTTTTTAAGCGTGGCTTCCTACCTTCAATGGAGTCTTCTCATGCTATCTTTTTCTGGTGGATCCAATAGATTTTGCGATGGCATCAATCGCCGAAACTTTTTAAAAATTGGCGCTTTTGGTTCCTCCCTTTCCCTTACTGATATGCTTCGAGCGAAAGAATCAGGTAAAGTTGGTACTGCTAAGTCTGCAATTATGATTTATCTTCCTGGTGGCCCATCCCACATGGATATGTATGACCTAAAGCCTAATGCTCCTTCCGAATTTCGTGGTGAATTCAAACCAATTTCAACCAATGTTCCTGGTGTCCAGATTTCGGAGCATTTTCCTAACCAAGCTAAAATGTTTGACAAGCTTGCTGTTGTACGAAGTCTTGTTTCTGTTGATGAACATTCCGATTCCCAAGTGATGACTGGATATAGTGAAAATATTAATAGGGTTGTTCATCACCCTTCTTTCGGGTCTGTTATTTCCAAGCTTCACTCTAATCAGTCTGATATCCCACCTTTTGTAAGTTTGAGGGGTATGACGAAAGGTACTGAACCTGGTTATCTTGGTATTGCTCATCGTCCATTTACTCCGGACGGTCCTGGTTTGCAAAACTTACGCCTTCCTAGCGGTGTTGAAAGCGACCGTTATGATGATCGAAAATCGCTACTCAAAAACTTTGATAATGTTCGTCGTGAAATTGATGCCTCTGGCACCATGAAGGGAATGGATTCTTTTGCCACGCGAGCCTTTGAAATGGTTGCATCAGGTACCGTTCGCAAAGCTCTTGACCTTTCGAGGGAAGAACCGAAAGTTCGTGATCGGTATAAAGGAGTTGAACAATTCCTTACGGCCAGAAGGCTTATCGAAGCGGGTGTTGGCTGCGTAACTCTATCTTATGGCGGTTGGGATACTCATTCCGGCAACTTTAAAACACTGAAAACCCAGCTCCCAATGTTGGATCGGGGTATTTCGAGCCTTATTCAAGATCTTCATGATCGAGGCATGAGTGACGAGGTTGTTACGGTGGTTTGGGGTGAGTTTGGTAGAACACCAAAAATCAATATGCAAGATGGCGGTGGCCGTGATCATTGGTCAGCAGCTATGAGCGCCCTTGTTGCAGGTGGTGGTTTGAAAATGGGGCAAGCTATTGGTGCAACTAATGCCCGCGGGGAATATCCTATTGATCGCAAGTACAAGGTGCCTCAATTGTTAAGCACCATATACTCTGCAATGGGTATCGATTCATCAGCGACCTTCCCAGATAACTTTGGCCGTCCAATGTATATTCTGGATGATCGTGAACCTGTTACAGAATTGCTTTAAAAGCATTTAGCTTTAGAGGGATTTTAAGCGCTTCAGTTAAAGCTGAGGCGCTTTTTTATGTAGTACCATGATGAATTCTGGCGAAAATAGCCTTCAAATAGCGCCCTTCGCCCGCGTGGGCCATAAACGGGTGATCTGGGCCAGCTCCGGTTAACTTTAAAATTTGGGCGGTCTTACCAGCTTGCCAAGCTGCTTTTCGAACTGAATCAAAAAAATCAAATTCTGAAACTAGACCAGTGCAAGAACAAGTAAGTAAAATGCCTCCATCACAGACCACCTGCATTGCGAGTCGATTCATATCTGTATATTTTCTAAGCGCAGTTTCAATTTCATCGCGATCACGGGTTAGTTTGGATGGATCTAATATGACGACATCAAATTTTTCACCTTTAGCTATGCTATCTCGCAACCAAGGGAAAATGTCTGATTGGACACATTTAATTCTTACTTTATTCAGGCTGGCATTGTGTCTGGCAAGCGCAAGGACTTCTTCGTCGAGATCAATTGCAGTTACATCTTCAGCTTTACCCAAGGCTTTTGCATAAACGGAAAAACCTCCTGAATTACAGCAAAGGTCCAATACTTTTTTATCCTTGCAAAAGGTGCTAAGAAGTAAGCGATTTTCGCGTTGATCTGCAAAAAAACCGGTTTTGTGGCCAGTGCCTGGGGTTACCTTAAAGCTTAATCCATTTTCATTAATGATTTCAGGATTTATATCGTAGCCTGGTTCTTTGCAATTAAATGACTCTTGTTTTTGAACATGACTTTCAGCGAACCAAGTAATTTGATGTTCTGGATAATGTTTTAGAAGGATCGTTTGGATTGTGTCTTTAAGTCGGTACATGCCCGAAGAAAAAAATTCGATGACGATTGTTTTCCCAAATTTATCAATGATAAGTCCGCTAAGGCCATCCCCTTCGCCATGGATAAGACGGTATGCGTTAGTTGAAGCTTCTAGATTTAGGGTTTCCTTACGAAGCCCAACTGCCAATCCAATTTTTTTATCAAAGAAAGCTTCGTCAATCGGTTCGTCTTGATTGGTTGTTAAAATGCGAAGAGAAATTCTGGAGTGTCCATTAAAAATACCACGACCAGCCCAGGCTCCTCCGCGGTCTTCAATGTCAACAATGCAGCCGTTGGGAATCTTTTGATCTGGTTTTTCAATCATTTTCTGGAATATCCAGGGATGATTTGAGTTCCTGACGATTTTTAGTTTGATAACAGGTAGTTTTGGATTTATGGTGTCCAAGTAACTAATTTCCTTTAAATAACTTGTGTTTTTGATCGATGCACATGAAGATAGGATATTAGTTAGTTAAAGCACGGCTTGGAAAATCAGTTTTTATCTCAAGT
>JAPLNF010000294.1:34518-53820 GCA_026692965.1 Planctomycetota bacterium | reverse complement strand
TTTTTATTTCAATTGGAGTTATAAAGCTACCAATGGCAATTCCAACGTTTAGCATTGAAAAAGCTGGAGACATAGCGATCGTAATACCATCGCCAACTGCTGAAAAAATGGCTGAAGATCTTATGCTTACTGCAACTGATTTGGTGCTGGATCCGTTAGATCAAATGAAGCCAAGCGGGCTTGTTTTTGATCTTTCTGAAGTTGATTATGTAGGCTCATTATTCTTGGGTTTTTTGCTCAGATGCCATAAAAGAGTCAAAAAACATGGGTGCGAAGTGGTAATTGCCGGGGCATCTCCTAATGCAAGAGAATTATTGCACCTTACCGGCCTCGATACACTCTGGCCCATCTACAATGATCGTAAGGAAGCAATTGCTGCGCTTAATAGTGATTGATTTCTTCCGGATTTAATTCTAAATGAGAATTTAATGTGGGTGACGAGATCGCTGTAATTAGGTGTCGAAATCTCACTAGGAAATTTGGCCCTAAAACCGTTCTGAATAATGTTTCTTTTGAAGTTTATCCTGGAATTATTGGTTTGTTAGGCCCAAATGGCGCAGGCAAATCCACTTTAATCAAGCTTATTCTTGGTCTAGATATTCCTACTTCTGGTGACATATCACTTTTTGGGAAAACCAAAGTTGAGTTAGGGAAAGTCGGATTCATGCCTGAAGCAAAGGCTATTATTCCTTCAATGAAAGGTTTTGAGTTTGTTGCGTTTGCTGGCGAACTCGAAGGCTTAAAACGCAAAGATGCTCTTAGGCGTGCTCATGAGATTCTTGATTGCCTAAGCATGGGTGAAGCCCGGTTCAGAAAGCTTGGTGAATACTCTACAGGGATGATTCAAAAAGTTAAACTCGCACAGGCATTGGTTCATGATCCAGACTTGTTAATACTTGATGAACCTACCGCAGGATTAGATCCTCCTGCCAGAAATCAAATGCTAGATTACCTTAGTTATTTTGCCAGACAGCAAGGCAAATCAATCGTGCTATCAACCCACTTACTTGGAGATGTGCAAGCAGTTTGTGATCAGGTCGTTGTTTTAAATTTTGGCGTTTGCCTTGCTTCGTGTTCTCTTGAAAAACTTGTAGGGAACAAAGCCAATAGCTATCTGATTGAAGTTGCAGGAAACCAAATTGATGCAATTATTGCTTTGGGTGAACGGTGCATAAGCACGCAAGATATGGGCGGGTTCACCAAGGTCTTTGTCCAGTGTGATTCATCTTTAGGAATAAATAATATTGCCTCACAGATTTTGTCTGCAGGTGGTGTGATTAAAAAATTCGTACCATTGGAAGGTAATTTAGATGATGCTTTTTTTGCTCTTTTAGATAAGCAAAGGTTGGTGGCGAACTAATGTCGGTTACCTCCCTTAATTCGTTTTTGGAATACAGGCCATGGCGTGGTTTAAGAAACCCGGTTTGGATGGGGGCGTTTGCAATTACTCGCGAATCGTTGAAATTAATATTCACGCGCAAAGTATTTTGGATCGTATTCTCACTGGCTGTTTTGAATTTTCTTCTATATTTTTTTGGTCAGTATCTTTTCTTTTGGGTTGCCGATCAACAACCAGACGGATTGGTGCGCGTTGGTGGTTTTGGTCGTGCCAATCAAAACGATATGATGCAATTTCTGCGCAGCGTTTTAAAGATGGATGGATCTCCCGAGACTTTTCGGAATTTTATTAATTTGCAATCTAGGGGTATAATTGTGCTCCTTGTATTGGCGGGCGCTTCTTTACTTGGCGAAGATTTAAATCAAGGATCTTTGATCTTCTACCAATCCAAGTCTGGTGGAATGATTAATTATATTGGTGGTAAGTTTCTAGCAGCCTCTTTTCTGGTGCATCTATTCGCAACTATTCCTGCCCTTTTTCTTTTTCTTGAAATTTGTTTTATCGATACTTGGACCTATCTGCTTTATCATCCAAGATTATTGCTTGGAATTATTGGCTATGGTTTTGTCATTAATCTTGGGCTTGTTTCACTGTTGTTTGCTACTGTCGGATTTTTCAGGTCAACCATAGGTTTAATCATGTGCTGGGCGGGTGTTTTCTTTCTTCTCCCTTCTCTTTGTGCCATCATGATTGATCGTTTAAGATTAAATCCTGCGTTCAGGGTTTTAGATTTTTGGTACTGTGTCGAAAGGTTGGGGGAAAAATGTCTCGGGGCATCCCCTACCCTGCTTCCTGGTCAAACTGATCATTCTTTAAATCCTTGGCTTGCCGCTGCTTCTCTGGGCTTTGTTTTTATGGTTAGTTCAATTCTTACCATCCGAATATATTTTAAAAAAGGTGTGGAATCATGATGGGGGGTTCATCTGATTCCGCCATATCTGATGCCGTACCTTTATGGTGCAGGAAAGTGTCCAAATGGCATGGCAATTTTCTCGGATTAAATGATCTCAGCTTGGAACTTAGGCCAGGGATTACAGCGTTACTTGGTTCCAATGGTTCTGGGAAAAGCACTTTAATGAACTTGATATCTGGCCAGCTTTTTCCAGATTCTGGCTCTATTCATGTTTTTGGAATTGATCCCTGGACTTGGCAAGGGAAAAAGCTTGTTGGTTATAGTCCTGATCTAGATTATTTTTACCCTTCGTGGAGTATTAAAGATTTTCTTGCGAGAATGGCTTGTTTAGCAGGGATTGAAAGCAAACGGGTTCCTAGTTTGCTTAATAAAATTCTTTCGGTGGTAGGTCTGTCATCAGTGCAAACCACATTGTTAAGGCGCTGTTCGCTAGGAATGAGGCAACGAGCAAAAATTGCCCATGCTATTTTAATGGATCCTCCTTTGCTGGTTTTAGATGAACCCTTCCGGGGTATAGATCCTGTAGGAAGGCGTGATTTAGTCCAGTTGTTATTGGAGTTTCAAGCATTGGGGAAAACTATTTTGGTATCAAGTCATGAGCTGGAAGAAATTGAAAAACTTACGGATCAGGTAGTAATGCTAAGATCAGGCAGGGTTGTTTCCGCTGGTCCTGTTTCCCGGGCTCGAGATAGATTATTAAATGAACCAGTCGAAATTGCTTTGGAAATTCAAGCTAATGAAAGAATTCGATTCCTTGCTCAATCCGTTTTAAGTCATTCTGAGGTACTTGGAGTTCGTTTGCCTGAAGGTGAAAAGCATGTTTTAATGGTGCTAACCAGAAAACCAGAGCTTGTTTTTTCTCATTTGGTGATGATGTCAATTGAGAACAATTTTCTAATTCGCAGGTTGGAAGTAGTCGACGAAGCCCCTGCCGAAGTCATGGAGTCACTATTTGAAGGTTGATTTTTGAAAGAGGTTTAAGTTTGGAGTTTCTAAAATCTTTTATTCAAGGTGTAAAGTCTCAACTTGAAGTCCATCTTTTTAGGGCTAGGGTTGGGCACGGCTTGTTTTGGGTTTCGGTTGGTTTTTTAATGCTTGTTGCCGGTGTTGTTGTTTCCGTTAATCTGAAAAATCAGTGGAACTATAAAACGCTTAAGCCGCGTGGTCAGGTTGGCTTAAATTTTAAAAATTCAATTGAAATGATCGAGGCAGGGAGTTTGGTTTTGGGCCATAATGCTGGTGTTTCTGCTGTTTGTTCTGCGGTTGCAAGTGCAGGTTCTGGTTTATTAGTCCAATCCGGTTTCCCGGTTTTTACCAAAAATGTTGTATTCTCTGTTTTACTCGGCTTTTTACTTCCTTTGTGGTGCCTTACTTTTGCTGTGGAAGGCCTTGGAGCAGAAAGAGAAGGTAAGACCTTGTTTTGGTTATTCTCAAAGCCTGTTCCCCGGTCAAGTATTTACATCGGAAAATTCTTGGCGATTCTTCCTTGGGTTTTAATTTGGAGTCTTGGAGGTTTTTTTGTTCTTGCAGTTTGTGCAGGTGATTGTGGGCTTTTTGCTTTCAAATTGTTTTGGCAATCCATTGCTCTAGCAAGCGTAACTTATGCCTCAGTATTTTTCTTTATGGGTGCATGTTTGCCTAGAGCTTCATTGATTGCTTTGGCCTATGCTTTTGTAGTCGAAACTCTTTTAGGAAGTATGCCTGGTTCACTCAAGCAATTAAGTGTTGCCTTTTATGCAAGATGTATCATGTTTCAAAAAAGTGCGGACTTAGGGGTGGTTTTAGAGCAAGGTGGTGGGTATGGTGATTTTTCGGAAGCAATGGCAATATGCTTTATGATGGGTATAGCATCACTATTTCTGGTTGCAGGAATATTCTTTTTTGGGAAGATAGAGCTAAGAGGCCAGAGATGATTTTTTTACCGGTGACCAATGCAAAAAAATGATAACACCCCCAGACCTGATTTGTTTATTGATTTCCCCAAGCATGGGTATCGAGGTGATTTATTCCCTGATAGTTTTCCCAGTTCTTTTACGGGGCATTGCCTTTGCATTTCTCGACAGTTTGGCGCAAGAGGTGGGTCTATCGCTGCAAAAGTTGCTAAAAAACTAGGTTGGCAAATCTATAGCCATGAAATTCTTCAGTACATGGCATCTAATCCTGCAGCAAAGCAGGAGTTGTTTGATTTTGCAGGCCCTAAAATTGTTGACTGGGTTCAAGGTCAATGGTCGCAACTAGTTGATGAAAAGCGAATTACGAGAACAGAAGAAGTTGAAGATTTGGCCCGTGTGATTTTGCTGCTAGGCTGCATTGGTAATACGGTCTTTGTTGGTTCAGGTGCTGGGTTTCTTGTTCCAGACGTCAATCGGTTGCATGCCCGAATTATTGCCCCTTTTGAGGATCGAGCTTCTTATATTTCGCAATATGATCGGTTGACCTTGGATGATTCAAAAGACAAGGTTCGCAATTCTGATGAAAGGCGGGTTGAATTCCTGCATGGTCATTTTAAGGCGGTTATGAATGAGCCTTATTGCTACGATCTCATTTTAAACTCAAGTCGGCTGGGTGAGGATTGTACGATTCAAACCATTATTCAGGCCACACGAATTAAATACGGATTCTAATACTTATTTTGCGCTGGAAACTTGCTTGTTTGCAATCGGAATTTCCGGCCGGTTGCTATCCATGTTTTTTCCGCGTAGTGTGAGAAACCCTTTTTCAATTTCCAAAGCTTGTAATAGCATTGTGGGGCGTGGTTGATCTGCTTGAAATCGAACTACTGCCACCGGTTTTCCCTGATGCCGATACCAAGATATTTCAATTCCGTTTTGCCTTGCGGTATCTGATATTTTGTCGAACATAGATAACAAGGATATTGGCAAAGCACCTGCTTTTAATGAATAAACTTGAATAGCAATCACATTGGGTTCGTCTTTGGCAAGCCAAAGTTTTAGTTCTGCTGAAACGATGGTGCTTAGTTTTCCTTCGCCCCAACGAAACCCTAAACGCAATCGATCTGGTTCTAGGCAGATTCGTGGAGCCCGAATGTAATTAGGGAAATATTTGTTCTTATTGCCTGTTTCGTCGAGTTCTTCAGAAAAAAAACTGTTGATCTGATCTTCTTTGAATTGGGCATACCATTCTTTTTCGGTTCCAACAGCCCCAACGAATTCGAAACACTCAGAGGTAAATTCCTTTGATTTATCGCTTTTATTCGGATCGTTTGCTACTAGCAATGCTGTTTTGTAAAAATTTGGCTCATGTCGAATGATGGAGTATAAAATAACTCCCCCAATCGATAGTAAACTAAGGAATGTTGCCAGTGCCAAATATAAAGATAATCTTGCCATTTTGATGCAGGTCTCTTTGCCTGAAAATACCAAAAGCCAACCCAGACCTTTCTTCAATACCAAGGATTTAGCTTAAAAGTCAACCCAGTGTGAGTTTCGAAAGAAACATTTTGATTTTATTGCATTAGGATTCGTAATTTTATTGCCATCTGTCTTTAGAAACTTAAGAATCCCGAATATGGGTTGCTTGCGATATCTGGGTTATTTTTTGCTGGGTGCTTCCTAGGTGCGGTTGGAAACCTTTGCCGATTTTTTCAAGATTGAGCTTTATAGTGACGATTCCATTAATACGGATTCCCAAGTTAAGGAAATTCTAAAATTTGTATATTTGGGATGGTTAGGAAGTAAAGAGGGAGTGGTGGTCATGCGAAAAGTTTTATCAAGTATTCTTGTCTCTGCAGCTTTTTGTTTTGAGGCTTCCTTTGTTCAAGCTCAAAATCTTCCATCTGGCCAAGGCCCTCGACCTCTTGCTGAGCCAATTCCATTAGGTGGCTCAAACCTTGGTAATCAAGGTTTTCCGAATCCCGGACCAATGGGGAATCCCCAGTCTTACGGTCAACCCGAGGAGGCGCCTCTAGATCTAAGTTTGTCAGGTTTGTCGCCTAGTGCGTTTATGGAAGAGCCTCCACTTATTGAATTTGCATGGTACGGGAGTATTGGTGCAAGGGCATTGAAAAGACAGAACAACGGCAGTTTAGGGTCAGCTTATCAAGGTGATGGGGATGTGTTGGGTGCTGCAGATTTTGCTCGTTTACCCGAGGTTCAAAATTTTAACCAATTGAGTCCAGCGATGGGGTGGGGGCCTACTGTGACTTTAGGGTTCCTTGAAAACAATCACATGCTTGAGTTTTACGGTTTTTACATTCCACAAAATTCAACCTCGATTTCTAATACCGATCAAGGAAGGTTATCTAGTCCATTTGGTAGTTCGCCACCACCACCTTATGCACCGGCTGGTTTTCAGGGTTTGTGGTTAAATGCAGATACCATGACAACAACCATGAATTCTGCAATTGGAAATGCTGAACTTAATTACCGCTATGCAAGCCCTGGGATTAAAGATGTCGAGTTTATGTTTGGGGTAAGGTATTTTGATATTCTTGAAAACATGATTTATTCGACCAATCATTCTGGCGATATAAATACATCAAATCCTAAATTAGAAGCCAACTATAATGCTCGTGCGCATAATCATATTTTAGGGTTGCAAGTAGGGTCTGAATATAATCACCGAGTTTTCAAGCATTTAGGAATAGGGATGATGACTAAAGGTTCTGCAGGCGTGAACTGGTGGAATTCGCAAGTTTCGCTTGTGCGCGGTGATGGCTTGGAAGGGTTTAGTGGATCACAAAACGGAGCAACCTTTGCCTCGATTTTAGAAATGGGATTCTATGCAGATATACTGTTACTCGAAAGGGCCCGATTCAGGGCAGGTTATAATGTCTTATGGGCTATAGGAATGGCAGAAGCTTCTTCCCAGTATAATTATAATTTAAGAGAAACCAATGGTTCCAGTGATATAGGTACCATCTTTTATCAAGGGCCAACCCTCGAGTTGCAATTCTTGTTTTAAAAAAAGAATGCTAATTTTTTTGCTATAGGGCCTGCCATTCTTTGGTGGGCCTTATGCTTTTCCAAGCACGATACAACTATTACTGCCCCCAAAACCAAATGAATTTGATATCACCCGTGTTAGCTTTTTCTCGATTGTTGTATTTGCAACATGATATAAATCGCAAGCAGGATCTATATTTTCGAGATTGATAGTTGGTGGAATTGCCTGTTGTTGTAACGCAACGAGGCATGCTGCAGCTTCAATTGCACTAGAAGCGGCAAGCGCGTGGCCTGCCATGCTTTTGATTGAACTAACTGGGATGTTTCGAAACTGGTTTGAAAAAACAGTTCGGATTGCATTTGCTTCACCAACATCCCCGACCGGTGTGCTGGTACCATGGGCGTTAATGTAATCGACTGCATCAAGATTAGTTTGACTGTTGTTAAGCGCGTTTTTCACAGCAGTTTCAATTTGCAAAGTATTGGGATTAGGAATAACAGGATGAAAAGCATCGCTGGAGAAGCCTCCTCCTAGTATTTTTCCATGGCATGAAGCTCGTCTATTTTTGGCGTGAGATGCTTTTTCAAGGATAAAAATTGCGCCCCCTTCGCCAAGAACAAAGCCATCACGATCTCTGTCGAAAGGCCTAGATGCTTTCTCAGGGGTGTCGTTTCTGCGCGAAAGAGCTCTTAGGTTTCCAAATGAAGCCAGAGTTATAGGGGTTACATTTATGGAGCAGGCGCCAACAATGCATATATCAACAATTCCCATTTTTAGCCAATTTGCACCAAAAATCAGAGAGTGATTGGCGGAAGCGCAAGCCGTGGAGACTTGAAGTACCGGGCCCTCTATCTGGTATAAATCTTTTGCGTATTGAAAGTATGGAGCGATTTCGCGTCCTGGTAATTTGTAGTTGTCGCCTCCCAAGAAAAAATTCTCTTCCCAAGATAAAAGCCAGTCCGAACCGGTTCCCAATATAAGTCCTGCATTTTTTCTCTCTAATTCCTTTTGGATGTCAGCATCTTGAATTGCCTGCCCAAGGCAATGAATGTAAAGCTGCTCGGCTTTGGATCTAGAGCGAAATGTTTCTTTAGAAACTTTATTTGATGCTGGTACCTCATCGATGTAAGCTGCAATTTGACTAGGGTGATTTGTGGTATCAAACAATTCAACTTTTCGTACTGCCGATTTACCTTCCAGCAGCATTTTGGAAAATTCTGCAAGGTTAAAGCCCATAGGGCAACCTACACCTACTCCAGTAATCCAAATCTCGTCATCCATTGCTTTTTGTAATCCTTAAATGCTTGCAGGAATAAAATCAGCAAGCACATTGATGGCGATTTGGAATGTCCAGTCAGTTTGAAAATTGTCCGGGATTGTTAAAAGATTTTCAAGCGACAATGGCGTAACAAATGCTATGTTCTTTGCGTTTTTGTTCCAAGAAATGTTTAATTCTGGATAAGGGCTTTTAATACCTTTTACTTTCTTTTGCTTGGTAATTGCTAGAGCGTATCCTTCAATTATTTGATTGTTATGGCTTTCTAAGTGATATAAAGAAAATTCTTCTTGGTAGCCCGTCCAAATAAGAACTAGTCCTTCAGCGAAATTGTTCTCTAGTGAAGTGAAGCCCGCAAGAAGGCCCTGCCCTTCCATTCCTGCAAATCCACCCGCCCCGAGATTAATTCCATTCATCTGATATGCTAGGCTGACGATTCCGGAGGGGGAATGCAAAGAATCATAAGGCACCAAGTGGGGGGAGATTCCCCATGCGCTTTCGAGTTTGAATTTATCGAATGCCCCAGCAACTCTTTTTCGGCCTGGATGTTTGGGGGAAACAATAACGCCCCAATTCGCAAGATTTTTAATTTCTTTAGTTGCTTGGTGGGTGCATTGCAATGCGATTACAGTTTGGTCGTCCAAATATTTTAAAATTGAGGTTGATAAAGGGTTCGGTAAAGAAGGGTTAAGTTCGGTGCGGAGTTTTGCTATTTCACTGCTTAATATTGTGAATTTGCTGAAACCAAGTATTTGATAACTTGAATTTCCCGAACTTATTCCCTCAGAAACCAGCTTAAACACAGGATACCCTTTAAATTCCGAAAAAAATCATCGTACGACCAAGTTTTTAAGCTAAATTGCCATTTGGATCAATCCAAAAGAAGAAATCTCGATTTCAATAAAATTTGCGAGGGTTAAAACAGCGATTATTCTTATAAATAACGGTAAGGTCATTTAACCATGATTAAAGTTCCCAGTTAAGGACAAAAGGCAAATAATATCATGCCACGCGATCCATACGAAGTCTTAGGCGTTTCGAAAAACGCAACCGAAGATGAAATTAAAAAGGCCTACAGGAAGCTTGCCAGAGATTTTCACCCTGACCGCAATCCTGGAGATAAGCAGGCTGAAACGAAATTTAAGGAGATTCAAGACGCTTTCGAGGTTCTCCACGATAAAGAAAAGCGTGCCAAATATGATCAATTTGGGTTTGTAGATCCTTCTGCAGGTTTTGGCGGTGGACCGAGAGGCCCCGGTGGTGGCTTTCATGGCGGATCAGGTTCCATCAATATGGAAGATTTGGCAGGTATGTTTGGAGGCAATGCAGGAGGCGGATTTGATTTTGGTTCTATGTTTGGGAAAAAAGCTAAGGGAAGAAGAAAGCCTTTTAATCAACCTCAAGATAGCCATTTTGATGTAGAGGTTCCTCTCGAGAAAGTTGTACTCGGCGGTAAAATTTCTCTTTCTTTGAATGGATCAAATATTGATGTTAACATTCCTCCCGGTGTAAAGGAGGGCGGAAAAATTCGGCTGACTGGTCAGGGGCAGGATGGTGGGAATTTGTATCTCACCATAAAATCTGCAGCCCATGCTTTTTTTAATAGGGAAGGCGATAATCTCGTTGTAGATGTTCCCATCTCAATTTCCGAAGCGATTCTAGGTACTAAAATCGATGTGCCCGTAATTGATGGCACCAAATTGACTGTCAAAGTGCCTCCAGGGGCATCCAGCGGTGCAAGGTTGCGAATTAAGGGTAAAGGTGTTGCGTTGGGTGATTTGTTTATTCAACTTAAAATTATTGTGCCTTCCTCGATTGATGAGCCTAGCAAGCAACTGATTGAAGAGTTTGCAAAACTTAATCCGCAGGACCCGCGAAAAAATATGCTTTGGAATTAATAATCATAGGTGATTTGATGGCCTTATCTGAGTTCTGTTTTTCACAAAAGTATAAAATTAAATCATCAGATGATTTTCGTAAAGTGTTTGCTTTTAGGGTGAAAGTTACAAATTCGCATCTTGCTCTTTATGCTATGCCTAACGGTCTTACTTTTAACCGGGTGGGAGTTGCGGTAGGCAAAATCAACGGTAATGCGGTTGTGCGAAATCGAATTAAAAGGCTGTTACGAGAGGCTTTCCGATTGACAAAAGATCAGCAGCAGGCTCAGGGGTTCGATCTCGTGATTGTTCCTAGAAAAGGTGCTATTATAGAATTAGGCACTCTCAAAGATTCGTTTTTAAATCTAACATCGCAGGCATTAAAGTTTCTAAATGATAAAAAGCGACGATGAGAGTTCTATTGTTTTTTATAAGTATGATCTTGGTTGGACTAGTGCGTTGTTATCAGCTCATATTAAGGCCGATTTTGCCAGCGGTTTGTAAATTTCATCCGTCTTGCAGTGAATATTTCATTGAGGCGGTTAATAAGTATGGCCCGTTTTCAGGGGCTTTGAAAGGGTTTGGAAGGGTTTGCAGATGCAATCCTTGGAATCGGGGAGGTTATGACCCCCCCTGAAACTAAAGGATTGAGTTGTTAATTTTCAACTTGGCCAGCTTCTTCTTTTAGATAAGGAAGAATGACTTTAATGCCAATAATTCCTCCAAAAATTGCGCCAATAATTAGAAGGGTAATAATGAATTTCCTTCCGCCAATTTCGAACATATCCCAAAGGCTAAGTAATATCTGACTTAAAAGTCCCAAGGCAACCAAACCCCCTAGCACTGGGATTGCAGAGGCGAAAAGCGGACCCAGTGGTTCGTCCATTCTTGCAAACCACCAGCATGAAATTTCTATAACTTGAATGATTAATGCAGATGGTGCAATGATTACCTTAAGAAAGTTTGGGAATCCCGTCATTGCTAGGCAAAATCCTGTAATCCCATAAAGCATCGCAAAACCAAGCAAATGCACATGGGAAGACAGAGAAAGCTTCTCAAGAGATTTTGCAGAAGATTTATCGGGCGCACAGTAATCCGTGAATTCTTCATAGGTGTTTAATGGGAAATTTGCTGCACTTCCCCCAGCATTGGCATCGTGACACCTTACACACCTTGATTCAATAATCCCCTCGATGTTGGCGAATTTTTGAGTGCCATCTTCAGTGGTATGGACCATAGTAGGTGAAATTTTTAGCGATTCTAATTTACTTGTTAAAGGGTAACCTTGCAGTTGTGAATTCTCGTAATACTCTTTCTTGTACCCATTTTTAATCCAAGCCAAGAGGGCAATTCTTTCGCCATCGATATCTTGATAAACTAAATTTTCAACTTCGGGATCATTTGCAATTCGGGATATTTCTTTAGCTAGTGCTTCTGGTTTGTCTTTCAATTTCTTTTCAGCAAGTTCGGTCAAGAGAATCCGCTTTTCTTTGATTGCGCGTTTAATGCCGCCTGCTCTTTTGCTGGTAAAGGCGCTTCTCATACTTCCGGAGCCATTAAAAGGCTTTGTTTCATTTGCAATTAAAAGGCGTTCGATTTGTGAATACTTTTTAGAGCCATGGAATTCAGAGACGGTTTCTTCAGGGCCTGGCAAAGGTTGCCCAGCATTTGCAGATTGGAAATGCAGATTAACAATGGCAGAAGTAAAACCTATTCCAATACTAAGTAATAGGGTAGCGACAACGATTTTACCTGCAAAAGGCAATTTTTTTAAATATGATTCGTTCATGATGGGTTCTCTCTGGTACTGGGTTTTGTTTTAACAAGCCCCTCACCTAGTACTAAGATTTTTTCGATCGCTTGGTTTATTGGAAGTAACACAGTGGCTCCAGCAGCAAGCTTATGCCCACCCCCACCGAATTGCTGTGCAATTTGACAAACATCTGCACCAGTACGCGAGCGGAAGTTCACGCGTGTTGTTGTTTCATTTATTTCTAAAAAGAAAATCACAATATCTGCACACGATGTACTACGTAAATAAACGATAAGATCTTCCGCATCAGATGTTCGCGCATTTGCATTACTAAAATCTGTTTGGGTAAGCCACGAATAGACTAATTTTCCGCCTTGCCTAGTTTGGCACCTCGATAACATTGTTCCTGCAAGTTTTTGTTTGGCCAAACTATTGCTATCAAACAACGCATCATAAAGCATGGTCGGAGTAGCACCTAGCTTGATCAAATCTCCTGCTAGGGAAAAACTGGAAGCGGTTGTATTTGCGTGCCTAAACCAACCGGTATCGGTTGCAATTGCAATAAACATATGGTTCGCAGCAGAGGCACTCGGAATAACACCAAAATAATTGAAACATTCATAAACAAGTCTGCCGGTGGCTTCTGCTGAAATATCTAAAATTAATGGGTTACCAATGTAGTCTTGAGTTACATGATGATCGATTACGCAGGTTGGTACAAACTGTTGTTTAATCCAGTTGCCCATTTCGGCAAGTTGACTCCAAGTGCCTGTATCGAGCACGATTAATCCATCCCAATTTTTATTAGGGTCGGCGTCTTGCCCATAGACGCGGAGGATTTTACCCGGATCCATGAAAACATAGCGTTGTGCGAAAGGGGTTGGAAGATGGATTTCAACCTTTTTTTGTAGTTTCTCCAGCAATTCTAGCATTGCAAGGCATGAACCAATCGCATCTCCATCCGCCCTTGCATGGGTGGTAAGAAGAATATTGGTTTTTCCTTGAAGGAAATCGGCTAACGGTTTCAAGTTGGCAGGCATATTTTTCTCTGTTACATATATACCGAATAATCTTACAGGAAATTAACACTCATTTCATAGTGGGATTTTGCGTAACCTTAGAGAATTTATTAAAACTGAAATAGAGCTTAAACTCATCGTTAATCCCGCAAGCAGTGGTGACAAAAATCCAAATGCAGCCAATGGTATGCTTAACAAGTTATAAATGAACGCCAAAGCAAGGTTTTGTCTAATGGCGTTAATCGTAAACTTACTTAGATTTCTAGCTTTAACAATAGCCATTAGATCGCCATTTAGCAAAATAATCCCAGAACTTTCTTGGGCTAAATCTGTGCCGGTTCCCATGGCGATTGATACTTGGGCCAAGGCCAAGGCAGGTGCATCATTGGTGCCATCCCCGGCCATTCCCACTTTTTTTCCTTGAAGAATAAGGTTTTTAATAAATGCAGCTTTATCTGCAGGGGTGTTGTTTCCACGGAATTCATTAATTTCAAGTTGTTTTGCGACTTTGGCGGTGGTCTGTTCGTTGTCCCCACTGAGTAATATTATTTTTACGCCATCGTTTTGTAATTGCTTAATTGCCTTAGCGGAGGAAGGTTTTATTGGGTCTGCTAATTCGATGAATCCAGCGTTAATACCTTTAATCCCAACCCAAACTTTTGTTGATTCATTATTTGCAAATTCTTCTAATCCGCTGATTGAAGTGTTTATGCCTTTTTCGTTAAGATAAGTGAGTTTACCTATTGCTGTTATTTGGCCTGAAATGATGCCTGAAGTGCCCTGCCCCGGTTCCTCGTGAATTTCTAGAGGGGAGCTCAGAGCAATTCCTTTTTTTAAGGCAAAATTTACAATCGACTTGGAAAGAGGATGGCTGCTTGATTGTGCCAAGCTTGCAGCATATTTTAGCAATTCTTCTGGATCAATATTTTTCGATGCGTGAATTGTGGTGACATTTGGTTTTCCTTCAGTTAATGTTCCCGTTTTATCTATTACCAGCACATTAATATGCATTAGGTTTTCAAGGTGTTCCCCTTTTCGTACTAAAATGCCAAGCATTGCACCTCTGGAAATTCCAACTCCTACAGCCATAGGTGTTGCTAAACCCAATGCGCAAGGGCAAGCGATTACTAAAACAGCGATAGATTTTTGCAATGCATCAATCCATCCCATTGGCCCTTCATTTTTCATGATCCAGTAAATTAAAGTTAACGCTGCGATCAACAGCACGAATGGAACCATAATTCTTGAAATAACATCGACTGTTGCCTGAATGGGAAGCCTAGTTCGTTTCGCATCTTCCACCATCTGGATGATTTTGGCCAGCATGGTTTCTTTACCCGATCCTGTAGTGGTTAGAGTGAAAGAACCATTTATATTTACAGTGCCTGCATATACAAAATCTTTGCTTTCTACATCTCTGGGCATGGATTCACCAGTAATCATTGATTCATCAATACTGGAAATGCCTATCGAGATGATTCCATCTATAGGGATTTTTTCTCCAGGCCTAACCCGAACAAGGTCGCCAGGCTGGATAAGATCTATTGGAATATTGGTTTCAGAACCGGATGGGCCGATTAATCGAGCTTCCTTGGGGATAGCCATGATCATTTGTGATAGGGCTTTGTTTGCTTGTTTATGTAGGCGATTTTCAAGAAACTGCCCAAGCAGCATTAGGACTACAATTCCTGCCGAAGATTCAAAGTAACTGTGATGGCCAAACATCTCGGGTTGTAATACAGCAAGTAAGCTTAATGTGTGGCTTGCAAGAACCCCTAAGCCGACCAATGTAAACATATTCCACGGGCCGGGCCATAAGGACCGCAAAAAGCTTTTAAGAATCGGATAACCAAAAATAAACACAACCAGTGAAGAAAGGATCGCTTGTGCTATTAAAAATTGGTGGGAGTCAAAAACCGGAAGGTGGCTACCTAGAAGTGGTAACCATAACGCAACAGCAATGAAAATTTTAATTAACTCTGGGTTTGTGGTTTTCGGCTCTTCATAAGCTGTAGCCATTGCTTCTAGAGGCATGCCGCATTTTGGGCAACTTCCAGGTAAAACCTGGATAATTTCCGGGTCCATTGGGCAGGAGTACCGCAGATTGCCACCTGCTAAAACCATCGGCTTGGTTTTAATTACCTTGAGGTCTTTTTTTAAGTAAGATTCAGGATTTAATTCAAACTTTTTCGCGCAAGAAGCGTGGCAAAAATAATAGGTTTCGTTGTTATAGTTTTTAGTTGCAGCAGCATTGTCTGGATTAACCATCATGCCGCAAACAACATCCTCTACAGATTTTAAAGGCACATCTTTCTCCTTCTTCAATCTATTCTAGGAAGCAAGGATAGGTAAGGCTTAATGTTTGATTGTTTGCCTACCCTGTTTATTTGGTTGCCCAAATCTCCAAGATGTAGAAGTTCTTAAACAATTCTTGCAGAAATCGCAATTTACTTGAAGATTTATCACGAAAAATCCGATTTTTCATTAGAGGTAGACCAAGTCAGCTTTTTTCAGAAGTATTGGTCTTAATTTTCGGTAAGGGGAATTGGCTATGGTAATGAATTTACTGGGTGTTGCTCTACTAACCACATGCTTTCAGCAAACACCTTCCGAGGAATGGCCACTGAACACCCCTAAATTTCAGATACCGATTCGTGTGCATCAAGAACGTAAAGAACAAATTAAAGAACTGGTTCTTTATGTTTCTAAAGATAAAGGGAAAACATGGGAAGTTTCCACCCGTGCGAAACCTAATCAGGAAGCTTTTACCTTTGTTGCAAAAGAGGATGGCCCGCATTGGTTTAGTATTGGGGTTGTCGATGTAAAAGGCATTCAAGAGCCTGCAGATATTGCAAGGGCGCAAGTTGGCCAGAAAGTTTTAGTGGATACGCAAAAACCAGACATAAAACTAAAGGCGGAAAAAGTCGGAGAAGAAATTCAGGTCAAATGGGAAGTCAAGGATGCGAATCCTGATATCAATTCCATGAAGCTTGAATGCAAAATTGAAGGCAACGATTCTAACGAATGGATTCCTATCAGTATTAAGCCTGTTTTGGATGGTAGCGGTACATTTAAAGTTCAAGGTGCAGGAATGCTCTCTGTAAGGCTTCAGATTAGTGATACCGCAGCGAATTATGCCAGCGTTATTGTCGATATAGGCAGCCCAAAGACTTCTACTCCGATGCCAAATTTGGCCGCTGTTCCCAACACTATTGCTCCCCCTCAAATTTCAAATGCAGTTACAGATCCTACTAATTTAAACAGTTCAGGTCGTTCCAGAAAAACCCGCAGATTCAAGCCCGGTTGTTTCAAATAATGCGCCTCCAATGCCTTTAAATACCGAAAAAATTCCGCCTATGTCCGGGCTTACTATGCCTAATAACGCCATTCCTTTGCCTGCAGGAAACCCTTTGCCCGCAGTGGATGAAATTGCTAAAAACAATTTGCCTTCAGCGGTTCCGGTTTTTCCCGTATCTAGGGGAGCAAAAGATGTTGATCTTGGAAGCACTGTTCCCCCCGCTCAAACCATTCCAGGTTGGAGTGGAAACGCAAATACATCCAATTTAAATGGTGTGCTCGCTTCTTCTGCAGGGGGAGCAAATAATAATCAAAATGCAAATACAGTCCAAAATCAGCCGACTAATGGCTCATCGAAAAGAATTTTGCCCGCCCTTCAGATAGTCAACAAAAAACAAATTCGAATTGATTATGAGGTTGCAAAGTTTGGCCCTTCAGGATTAGGTTCCGTTGAAGTGTATAGCACGCTGGATGATGGTCAATCTTGGACACTCGCATTAACTGAAAACAGCTTGATATCTGAACCTCGAAGCATGGTGCCAGTCAAAGCTTCGATTGTTGTTCCTGTTGCCCAAGAAGGTGTTCCGGTTGGTTATTATGTGGTTGTAAAAAGTAAGGCTGGTTTGGGGAAAAGCCCACCTGTTAAATCTGATATTCCCCATATTCGAGTCGAAGTTGATACAACTTTTCCTGAGGCGGTGCTTTACAGTCCTCAACCAGAACCTGGCCAGCGAGATACTCTGATTCTTACTTGGAAAGCAACGGATCGTAACCTTTCGTTGAACCCTGTAACGTTGGAATGGAGTGAAAAACGAGAAGGACCTTGGAGTCCGATTGGGGCAGGCGAGTTGCCTAACACAGGTAAATACACATGGGCCATGCACCCTAATATGCCTGCAAGTGTCTATTTGAAACTAATGGTAAAGGATTCAGCAGGCAATATTGCCGTTGCGCAAACTCAGGAACCCTTGCTGATCGATCTTAATATTCCCGAAGTCAATGTGCTTGGAATTTCATTAAATTCAAAATAATTCAGATTGTTGATGATAGACTTAAATTTTATGGCTTTCCCTGCTAAAATAAAACATAGTATTAAATAAGGAATACTTAAGTTTAGCGGGGCGATATGGTGGAAAAACTTTCAGAAACTCTTGTCTCACATCCAAAGAAGCAGGCCCCTGCTTCTTCCAAAGATGCATGTCTTGTATTGATATACCCAACTGGGCCTGGCATGGGCCTTAGGTATGGTCTTGCTGATCAGAATGTAATTATCGGTCGTTCCCCTAGTTGCCAAATTCATATCGACAACGCTTCTGTTTCTAGACAACATGCTAGGATTGATCGGGATGAGGCGGGAGTTTATTTTGCAACCGATCTTCAAAGTACCAATGGCACATTTGTTAATGATGTTCCTGCCAACCAAACCACAATGAAGGACGGGGATTATTTAAAAGTAGGAAATTGTATTTATCGATTTCTTGCGGGTGGAAATATTGAAGCAGATTATCACGAAGTTATTTATAATCTTACAATTATTGATGCCCTTACCAGTTGCCCAAATAAAAGGTTTTTTAATGAGTTTTTAGACCGTGAAATTGCTCGATCTAACAGGCATAAGCGCCCTTTATCTGTGCTTATGATTGATATTGATAACTTTAAAACGGTCAACGATACCATGGGGCATCTTGCAGGCGATGCTGCTTTGAAAGCGATGGCTACTCTAATTCGTGAAACCATTCGAAGAGAGGAGCTTTTTTCGAGGTTTGGTGGGGAAGAGTTTGCGATTATTCTTCCCGAAACCAAAATTGAACAAGCTCTAATTCTTGCTGAAAAAATTAGGGCAATTGTTGAAAATAATCAATTCGATTTTGAATCTAAAAAATTTAATATTACCGTTAGTATTGGTGTCGCTACAACTGATGGCGATCCTCCTGCTACCATAGATCAATTAATCCAGCAGAGTGATGCCCGGCTTTATATGGCTAAAAATAGTGGTAAAAATAAAGTGGTTTTTCAAAGTCCATCTCCCTGATAACATTAATTGTCTGCCAGAAATGTTCCTAAAAGTGTTTCTGCTCCCATACGGTCAAAGTTGATTTGACCTTGGTACTTTCCGTCTAGAAGTTGAATAATCATAAATGATTCTGTATCGGCTATTATTTCGTATTTGCCCCTATCCATTCTTTTAACAACGCCCCTGTTATTACTCACCGGCCCTTCGTATTCAAGATATTCCAAGCGGTGATCGTGAATTTTTTCTGCAAGGAAGGGTGCATTTCCTGGCAATAGGTTTAAACGCCATGTTTGAAGAACCCCCTCTTTTTCCAGCATAAAATCGAAGTGTTGGGTCGGGTGGTCGTGGGATAGGATTACATATCGGTTTAAGGTTTTCATGAGTTCTCGGATTTATATGGCTAATCAATTGCAATTCAGCTGCTAAGATTATATTCTATGCAAATACCAAGAGCGTCTTATTTAATGGCTTTCGAGGTAGTAGCTGAGCAGTTGTTCGCGTCGAATAACTGTCTTGCGCTGGGAGCTACTATCTCGATTTTTAAAACTTTCAACCCACCTCATGACTATAAATCAATTTAAACTTTTTGCAACTTGCGCAAAAGGACTCGAAGATATTCTTGTATCTGAACTTTTGGCCCTTGGTGGCGCAGATGTTAAGGCAGGTGAGGGTGGTGCTTCTTTTAAAGGTGATTTAGCTCTTGTTTATAAAGCTAATATCTGTCTCCGAACTGCGGTTCGCGTTCTTTTTTTTCTTGCAGAATCGCCCGTTGAAAGTGATGAAGCCCTCTACGAGTTTGCTTCTTCCATTGATTGGTCCCACTACATGACTCCTGACCATACGCTTATG
>JAPLNF010000294.1:0-34421 GCA_026692965.1 Planctomycetota bacterium | reverse complement strand
TTCGTGATTCTAATTTGACCCATAGCCAGTTTACCTCCCAAAAAATAAAAGATGCGATTTGTGACCAGTTCGTTGAGAAGGTTGGTAGAAGGCCTTCCGTTGACAAGGAAAACCCTCTGGTTAAAATTAACTTCCATCTCAGCAATAACCATGGCGTAATCAGTCTGGATAGTTCCGGTGATTCGCTTCATAAGCGCGGGTACAGGCCAAAGCAGTGGAAAGCTCCTCTTAACGAGGCTTTGGCTGCAGGCCTAATTCATTTGGCTGGCTGGAATTCTTCTCAGACTTTTTGGGATCCCATGTGTGGTTCCGGAACTTTGCCTATCGAAGCTGCAACTCTTGCAACTGAAAGGGCACCAGGCTTAACCCGTAAGAAATTCGGCTTTCAAGGTTGGGTGGATTTTGAACAATCCCTTTTCATTGATATCCGTAACCAAATTCGAAATCAGGTCAAAATTATTCCAGAACTTAATGTTATTGGTTCAGATTTAAGAGGAGATTCCCTGCGTGCTTGCAAGGATAATGCAGGAGCTGCTGGGGTTGGACATCTGATTGATTTTCGAAAAGAAGATTTCGAAAATATAAAACCAATTCCTGGTACAACTGGCATTTTGTTTTTGAATCCCCCTTACGGAATTCGTTTAGATCAAGAAGAAGGCGTTGCTGATGTCTATCGTTTAATTGCTTCGGTTGCCAAAGCCCGTTTTTCTGGATGGAAATTGGCTGTCATGACCGGGTATGTTCATGCATTAAATGAAATGAAGATGACGCCACAAAAAACAATACGTCTTTTTAATGGCGCAATCCCTTGCAAGCTTTACCTTTTTGATCTGTAAGATTTATTCATCTGCTCTTCGGTAAGCATATCTTTTTGCCAATTTTTCAACTGCATCTTCGAATAAACGCTCTTCTGTATCATCAGAAAATAAGGATGGTAGTTGCGGGGTTTTTAGGATTTTTGCTTGCATCGATGTTCGCAGAATAAACATCCGATGCGTTTCGATAACACCTTCTTTGCGGATATGGCTTGGGAAAACGTTTAATTTAGCAAGAGCCGGCGTAATCATTAATGCCCGGTGGCAGGTTATTGGGTCTTCTTCACCGCACATTAATGCTGCATTTTCTTCTTTTGCCCAAGTCATAAATTTTGCAAGTGCGTCCGAAAAAGATTTACTTTCTCGTACTGCGAGATAGTTGGCGATACCGTTTTCATGATAATGCGATTCGTCAAAGGGGCGGCCACCTAAAGTATCCCCCATGAAGTGATAATTGAATCCCGCCTTTGTAAGAGAATGGTCAATTTCAGTGCGATTGAATTGTGGGTTTCGTGGACTGAACGGAACGCTACGCACATCTACAAGCGTTTTGATTTTGTGCATGCGAAGTAAACTGAAGAAATCTTCAAGGCTTAATACGGAATGTCCAACAGTAAATGCTGCCATGGTTTTCTATCGAAGAAAATTACTTGTAATTGAATTTATGATATTTGAAATTAGGCGGCTTGTAAAATAGGAATTGCTTGAGAGAGTGGTTTAAATCCTTTGAATATCAAATGTTTGCCTACGAGTCGTTCGATCAGAGGGATAGGGATCCATCGGAATAAGGGAGGAAGATCATTTCGTTGCAGGTGCCTTTTGTGCACTCTGGATTCTTGGCAAAAAGCGAAAATATTCTTAAGTTCTGTGGCAGTATAAAAGTTGTTTTCCTGCTGATTTTGGCTTCCAATGGCAGGAAAAACTTTCTTTAGAAAATAACTTATGTTAAAAAGAGATTGGGAAAGGGAGAGCAGTTTTCCACCTGGCTTTAGTACGCGTTGTATTTCTGAACTAAGATGTTCGTGGGTAATTTCTTCTTTGCAAAAGTCATTCAATAAAACCACATCAAAGCTGGAGTTAGCAAATAGAATACCCTGCTTGGATAATTTTCTAAGATTAAAGGTAAGATTTCTTGATTGGAAGTTTTGTCTGATTATATCGTCGTGGGCATCTTTGGTTGTGGTTACCCAAACTTCTGCACCATTTATGGCGTATTGAATCCAGTCTGTTCCAAGTCCAGAACCTATACAAAGAATTCTTTCGCCTGTATGTTTGTTAAATTCGAGGAGTTTTGGAACCCATTTTCCGTAATGCGAGTAGCGTAGTTTTTCTGCTTGCATAAACCATTCTGGTGAACCCGCCTTGGGCAATTCATTCTCTTTATTTGGCTTTCTTAACGATTCTTTCCAAAAAATGCTGTTGATCAGTTCTTGGTTTCCCCAAGTCCTATTCGTTCCAGGAAATGGAATAGATACAGGGTAATCTTCTGATTCTAATTCCGTAAAGCTTTCCTGCATGATTTATCTTCTAACTTAAGCATTTATCTTGCTTTAATTCACACACACTAACCTTTCGTTATTCAAATTGAGTTTTTATGTCAAGACCAACCGTAAGATGTTATGGTAAAACCCTATTCATATGTTAGTTTAGGGTGATTAATTGCTAAAAAAATGTTGCGAGCGCTTTTAATCCATTGTATTCATGGTTTTACTGATTGATTTAAGTTTGTTTTCGTAAAGGAAGATAAAATGGCTACTCCTAAAAGGTCGGTTGCCCCTCGAAGAGATTTTTTAAAGGCGGGCGCTGTTGCACTATCTGCTTTACCCATTGTTTCTGGCGGTGTTTATGCACAAGGGAGCGATGTTTTAAAAATCGGCTTGGTTGGGTGTGGAGGGCGCGGGTCTGGTGCTGCTGCTCAAGCTTTGCGTGCGGATAAAGCTGTTTCTCTTCATGCAATGGGAGATATGTTTGGGGATAGACTTGAAGGAAGCTTGAATAGTTTTAATAAAGATAAAGAACTTGCGGGTAAGATTAATGTAGGCGATAAAAAGTTTCTTGGGTTCGATGCTTACAAAAAGGTTATCGATAGTGGTGTTGATGTTGTTTTGCTTACCACCCCTCCTCATTTTCGTGCACAGCAAATTAAATATGCGATTGAAAAAGGTAAACATGTTTTTGCTGAAAAACCTGTTGCTGTTGATTCCACTGGGGTGCGTTCCGTTTTGGAATCTTGCAAACAAGCTAAAATCAAAAATCTGGCCGTTGTTTCTGGTCTTTGCTGGAGATATCACTTCGGTAAACGCGAAACTATGACACGCATTCACGAGGGGCAGATTGGTGATATTGTTGCAATGCACACCAATTATGTTGTTGGTGGCTTATGGCATAGAAAACGAGAACCTGAATGGTCGGACATGGAATGGCAGCTTCGTAATTGGCTTTATTTTACTTGGTTGAGTGGTGATCATATTGTCGAGCAGCATATTCATAGCCTTGATAAATGCATGTGGGCTATGAAGGATGAGCCACCGATTTCTGCGATGGGACTTGGGGGTAGGCAGGTTCGGGTCTCTACTGATTTTGGCCATATCTTTGATCACCATGCTGTTGTTTATGAATGGAAAAATGGTGCTAAAGCCTTTAGTTACACTCGTCAGCAAGATGGTTGTTTTAATGAGGTAAATGATTATCTCATGGGTACACAGGGAACTTGCGATGTTATGAAGCATCAGATCAAGGGCAAGAATCCTTGGACTATGAAAAAGCGACCACAGGACGACATGTATCAAAATGAACACAACGAACTTTTTGCTAGCATTAGGGCTGGCAAACCCATTAATGATGGGGAATGGATGTGCCAAAGCACCTTGATGGCTATCATGGGTAGGATGGCAACTTATACAGGTAAATTAATTACATGGGATATGGCATGGAATTCAAAGGAAGATCTTACACCTGCAAAATACGAATTGGGAATGATGCCCATGCCAGAAGTTGCAAGGCCGGGGATTACCAAGTTTGTTTAATTTTTTTCAAGGTGTCAAAATCATTGACACCTTTGCGGAAGCTTTTCCTATTACTGGTACTCGCGTTATTGTCACAGCGGTTTCCAGAGAATGGGCCTTCATCGCTGCTACCACTTCAACAGGGTATGCGTCTTCCGTTATTGGTTGCGATACTGAAGCAGGGATTGAGCGCGAACTTTCTCCGGATGAAACTCCTGATGGACGGCCTGGCTTTTCTTTACTCTTCTTTGCTTTTTCCAGAGAGGCTTTGCAAAAAGCGATTGTCGCAAGGGTTGGCCAATCTATTTTAACCTGCCCTACCACGGCTTGTTATAATGGTGTGCCTATTGATCCTTTGCGTGCTATTCAGATTGGTGGCATGTTGCGCTTTTTTGGGGATGGGTATCAAACCAGTAAACTTTTGGATGGCAAGAGATATTGGCGTATTCCTGTCATGGATGGCGAATTTGTTTGTGAAGATAAATTCGGCACAGTTAAAGGAGTGGCTGGTGGCAATATTCTTATTCTTGCTACCACTCAGACCCTTGCACTTCAGGCAGCCTCAAGAGGGGTTGCTGCGGCGCGCAAAGTTCCCGATGTTCTTCTTCCTTTTCCCGGCGGTGTTGTTCGTAGTGGAAGCAAAGTAGGCAGTAAATATAAAAAACTTAAAGCCAGTACCAATGAAGCTTATTGCCCTACCTTGCGAGCGATTGCTGCTTCCAAATTAGATCAAAATGTATCTGCTGTATATGAGATTGTTATTGATGGGTTTTCCAGAGAAGCTGTTGAGGCTGCAATGAAAAATGCGCTTCATGCCGCTTGTGGCGAGGGAGTTGAGTGCATCAGTGCTGGTAATTATGGAGGCAAGCTTGGGCCTGTTCATATACGTCTTTCTTCCTTAATAAGCTAGTTATTCGTTTTTAAGCTGATTATTGTCAAAGGTTTTTTTATGATTCGTCTTTCTTATCTGTCTAGTTCTAAGATTCCGCTTGAAGCGGAATGTATTACCCCCGATTTCTTTCTTGGTAAATCTAATTCAGACATTTCCAAGCTTCCAGTCTTTGATGGTAATCGAAAGTGCGAACTTGGCCAGTTCTTTTCTATTACTGGAACGATGGACGATGATTCTATTTTGATCGAAAATGATTGCTCCAATGTTAAATTAATTGGTAGCAGAATGACGCGTGGAAAAATTGAAGTCCTTGGAAATGTGGGAATGCATCTAGGGGCTGGCATTTTAGGCGGGTCAATTCTGGTTAGGGGGTCTGCTACGGATTGGGTTGGCGCAGAAATGAAAGGTGGAACTATTGAAATCCTTGGCGATGCGGGACATCTTATTGGTGCTGCTTATAGGGGCGCATCGGTTGGGATGCGAGGAGGAAATCTTATCATTCATGGAAGCTGTGGTAATGAGGTTGGTTCCCACATGAGGCGGGGCCTTATTGCCATTGGTAAAAATGTTGGCGACTTTGTAGGGATGGGAATGATCGCAGGCACCATTATTACTGCTGGATCTGTTGGCATAAGGGCGGGTGCTGAGATGAAAAGAGGCTCGTTGGTTTTTCTTTCTGAAAGGCCTGCATTGCTTCCCACTTTCCGCTTCTCATGCAATTATGATCCTTCTTTCCTTACGATTTATTTTAATAAACTCAAGCAATTCAACTTCCCGTTAATGAATACGATTTCTCCTTGGTCTAGATATTGCGGAGATTTAATTTCTCTTGGTCGGGGTGAAATCCTTTGTAAGGCTAACTAGTGTTTGAGCTTTTTTTTTGTTGCTGTCAAGTAAATGGTTTGACTCAATGACTTCCATTCAATGATAAACAAAAGCGATAAAGTTTTAGTGACTGGTGGTGCAGGCTTCATTGGAAGTCATTTGGTTTCTGCCCTTTTGCAGCGAGGCTTTGCAGTCCGGGTTCTTGAAAAACCTGGCGTAAATATTAATCATCTCCCTAAAATTGATCTTGAGATTGTTTGGGCTGATATCACGAAAAGAGAAAGTTTAAAGAATGCGATATCAGGTTGTTCCGTAGTTTTTCATCTTGCTGCAGATCCCAATCTTTGGCGGAAAAGCAGATCACATTATCATCAGGTCAATTTTCAGGGTGCGAAAAATGTAATCGAAGTTGCACTCGATTTAGGTGTAAAAAGAATTGTTCATGCCAGTACCGAAAGTATTCTCACTCGTAAAAATCAAAAAGATGAAATCACTGAAACGCAGCAGGTTGGATTGAAAGATGCGATTGGCAGTTATTGTAGGTCGAAAATGCGTGCAGAATTGTTCGCGTTAGGATTAGGTTCAATGGGCGCACCCGTGATCGTAGTGAATCCTACGCTTCCTATTGGCCCAGGAGATTATGGACTTAGTCCTCCTTCAAAAATGATCCTCGATTTTTGCAAAGCCGGAAGGAAAGAGTACATTGCAGGCGATTTGAATTTGGCGGATGTTCGAGATATTGCCCAAGGTTTCATTCTTGCTTGTGAAAGAGGGGAACCAGGAAGGCGGTATATTCTTTCAGGGGAAAACAAAACCATTATGGAGGTATTTCAAATATTATCCAAAATAGTTGGCTTACCTGGCCCAGAGACTCAAATCCCTTACCCTTTAGCTCTCGGATTTGCTTTTTTTTCAGAATTGTGGGCCGACTTTGTTACAGGAAAAGCCCCTCAAGCAAACTTAACCGGGGTGCAATTAACTCGAAGAATCATGCACTTTAAAAGCAATGTTGCCTTAAAAGACTTTGGATGGAAAGTCCGTCCTGTTGAAAATTCCCTGCAGGAAGCGGTTGCTTGGTTTAATTCTATTGGATTGATCTAGATTGTTGGTAAAGAATCAACTTTTCAAAATTGTTTATTAAAGTTGCTTGCCAGATAGCCATCCATCGTTTTTAATAGTTTAATTAATTGTTTAGCAATGGAAAGGATTCCTGTGCCAGTATCGTTCATAAATAAAAAGCACACGACTTTTAATCCTGTTTCAGGCCAAGTTGGTAATTTGCTAGACCAAGCATTTACTGCGGTTGGTAATGGCCGCGATTTTTTGACTCGACATCAGCAAAAAGATGGGCACTGGGTTGCTGAATTACAAGGCGACACTATTTTAGAATCTGAGTTTGTTTTACTCATGGCATTTTTGGGTAAAGAAAACGATGAAATATGTCAGAAGTGTTCGGCTTATATTCAATCGCAACTTAATCCAGATGGTGGTTGGAGTAATTTTCCAGGCGGGCCTTTTGATCTTAGTGTTTCAACCAAGGCTTACTTCGCTTTGAAGTTAACTGGTGTATCTACCCAATTGCCATGGATGAAACTTGCTCGGGAAAAAATACTTCAAGCTGGTGGTGCTGAAAATTGTAATAGTTTTTCTCGGTTTTATTTTGCGCTTTTGGGCGAATACTCTTATCAAAATTGCCCTGAAGTTCCCCCTGAACTATTGCTTTTACCTTCATGGTTTCCTATTAGCATTTATTCGATGTCTAGTTGGACTAGAACCATCCTTGTCCCCCTGAGCATTTTTTCTGCGATCAAACCATCGATTAAATTGGCCCAAGATAAAGGTATTCGTGAACTTTTTGTAGAAGATCCTTGGCAGGCAAAATGGCCTTCTCCCCCTTCCAAAGAAGTTTTCTCCTGGCGTAATTTCTTTTTGTTGGCAGACTTTGCAATCAAAAAGATCGCTCCACGATTACCGTTACTAAGAAATTATGCAGTTAGCAAAGCGGCTCATTGGATGCGTGAACATTTCCAATACTCCGACGGTGTAGGGGCTATTTTTCCGCCCATGATTTACACCGTGGTTGCACTTAAGTGCTTGGGTGTTAAAGAATCTGCCCCCGAAATGCAATGGGCCCTAAAGCAATTGCTTGACCTAGTTATCGAGGAAAAAGGTACCATTCGACTTCAACCTTGTGTTTCTCCAGTTTGGGATACCGCACTTGCTACGATTGCTGTCGCAGATGCTGGCCAACCCCAAGATGATTTGAATTTAAGAAAAGCAGTAGACTGGCTTTTGAAAAAAGAGGTTACTGGTAAAATTGATTGCTCAACCAATCATCCTGATATGAAGCCTGCAGGTTGGTTCTTTGAATATAACAACCAGTTTTATCCAGATATTGATGACACCGCAATGGTCATCATTGCAATGGTAAAAACTAATAGTCACAATCGCCCAGAATGTATTGCTGCTATCGAGAGATCGGTTCGTTGGATTTTCTTGATGCAAAATCGGGATGGAGGCTGGGGCGCCTTCGATAAAGATATCGATCAGGAATTTTTAACCAAGGTTCCATTTGCTGATCACAATGCGATGCTTGACCCCACTTGTCCGGATATTTCCGCACGTGTTTTAGAGGCGCTGGGTGAACTCGGTTATCGTTCAAATGAAATCCACATCCAAAAAGCCATTGAGTATATTCGGTGTTCTCAGGAACCATGGGGCGCTTGGGTTGGTCGCTGGGGCGTGAATTATATTTATGGTACTTGGCAAGTTTTGCTCGGTCTTAAAGCCGTAGGGTTTGATATGAAGGCCCCTATGATTATTAAAGCTGTTCAGTGGCTTAAGGGGTGTCAGCATCAAGATGGTTCTTGGGGTGAAACTTGTGCTACTTACAATGATCCATCGCTTGCTGGTCAGGGCGAGGCTACTCCTTCCCAAACTGCATGGGCCATTTTAGGGCTAATTGCAGCTGGTGAAGAAAATTCGGAAGCGGTCCGAAATGGTATTTCTTATCTCATAAATACTCAAGATTCCGGAGGCGATTGGGCTGAATACTTTTTTACGGGCACTGGGTTTCCTAAGGTTTTTTATCTTAAGTACCATTATTATCGAGTCTATTTCCCATTGATGGCTCTTTCACGGTATTGCCGTGCTCTTGGGTATGCCTTCAAGCAGAATACTTATTGATCTGGTGTTGGATCAGTTTGTCGGTTTAAATGATTCTAACTTCTTTACATATATGCAGTGAAAGGGATTTCTAATGCGTTTTCCATTATCGTTAACTTCTACTATGATTGGCTATATAGGCAAAAAGAAAATAACTGGGCAGAAAAAATTCCCACTGGTTCTTATGCTTGAACCTCTCCATGCTTGTAATCTTACTTGCACAGGGTGCGGAAGAATTCGAGAATACTCTCAAACCATTAAGGATAAACTTTCGGTTGAAGAATGTATGGCTTCTGTTGATGAAGCAGCAGCACCGATCGTTAGTATTTGTGGTGGTGAACCTCTGATCTATCCGGAAATTGGCAGGTTGGTAAAAGAAATTCTTGATCGCAGAAAACACATCTATCTTTGTACCAACGGTGTATTTCTAGAAAAGAAACTCGATCAGTTTAAACCGAGTGATCGTTTCTTCTTTAATGTCCACCTTGATGGCATGGAAGCGACCCATGATCTTATGGTGGAACGTGAAGGCGTTTTCAAAGCTGCGGTTGAAGGTATAAAAGCTGCGAAAAAAGCTGGGTTTTTGGTTTGTACCAATACCACCATTTACAAGGAAACCAACCTTGATGAAATAGATAAGCTTTACGCTTTTCTTTCAAAATTAGGGGTTGATGGCTTTTTGATTTCTCCTTCCTATGGATATTCTGCAGTTCATGAAACGAATCCAGATGGCGCTGCCGAAATATTTATGACGCGTGATGACATTCGTAAGAAATTTGTTGAAGCTCAATCCCTTTTCAAAAAATACAAGATGATGTCTTCCCCTATTTATCTTGAGTTTTTAAGTGGTAAACGTGAAATCCCTTGTACAGCCTGGGGCAACCCTACTCGTAATGTCAAAGGCTGGAAAGGGCCTTGCTATCTTATTACTGATACTCATCATGATACCTTTGATGGTTTAATGAATGACACCGATTGGGATAGTTATGGCCACGGTAAAGACCCTCGTTGTGAACATTGTTTGGTCCATTCGGGCTTTGAGGCCAGTGCCGCACTTGGGGTTAATGGTAAATTAGGTGATAGCCTGAAGATGTTGATGTGGCAACTTTCTTAGAAAATAATCAGGCGGATGCGTCTGTTATAAAGCTTTTGTGGCTCCTTTTCCCTACATGGGCTGAGGAGCTTTCTTTTTTGCATCGTATTCAAACAAAAACACCCAACCAAGTTTCAGGTATTTCGTTTATTGAAGGGGATTATTCAGGCTTTCGTATCAGCAGTTTTGTAGTTGGTGTTGGGGCGGAAGCCCAGCAATTTTCTTTGCAATTAAGCGAATTGATTTTAGAAAATAAACTGGTTAGGCCTGACCTGGTGTTGTTAGCTGGATTTGCTGGTGGATGCAAAAAAGAGAGCAAGACGGGCGATGTTTTTTTTGTGAACCAAATTCTTGCTGATCATCAAACGACCATAATCTCTGAAACAATATCAGTAGCCCCGCTTTTTTTTAATCAAAATTTGATACGGCTTGGGGTTGGTGTGACTGTGGATCAAGTTGCAACTCCGGCGGTAAAAGAGATTTTAGGTGAAGAGGGGGCAGATTTGGTGGAAATGGAATTGAAGCTTGTAAATGATATTTTTTTTGAAATCAGGGTCCCTGTTTTTTGTTTGAGGGTTATTTTGGATGATTTAGGCTTTACAGTTCCTGAAAAACTGGCAACTTTTGTTCAAAAAGGCCGACTTTTGGTTCTTCCACTCGTTTTTTACGTGTTTTTTAACCCAACTGCAGTTTGGCAATTACTTCACCTAGGGTTTAAGACAAGTTTAGCGAAAAAAAAATTATTACTAGCTTTAGTACTGCTTATTAACGGTTTAGGTCCAAAGAATCGAAAAAACATGGAGGGCACGAACTTCGACACCCATATTTGACTAAGTTTTTACAAGTTAAACCATGGTGTGGTCGATTTGTTAAATGGTAATGATTAATTCACTTATAGAAAGCACTTGGAAATGAATCATTCAAGCTATTGTAATATTTTCAAATTTCTACTTGAAATCCCTCCCCATCCCCTATAAGATTCGGTATCCCTTGGGCAAGGTGATTTAAATTCGACCTGCGGGTCAATTATTTCGAACTAGGCTCAATCGAAATCTATGTTGGTATGCTCCTTCATGATTTCTGTTTAATTGTAAAGTTGTAAATCCATAATTTATCAGGGTTTATGCTAATTATTGTTTATTTTATTTATCTAAGGAATTGTAATGAAAACTAAGAAAAGTGCTGAGGTTGATCTCAAAGAAATTGAAGTTCTTAGCACCACTGAAAATCCTACTATTTTCTCCTCTGATCTTTTAACTCCAGAAGAAGAACGAAACTTGTTGGCTGATTTTTGGGAAACCAAATGCGAATTAGTTCGTGCTTTGGTTAGACAATATCCAAAACTTCGCAGCCAAAGGCCACCCCTCGAACCTTGGCCTATGGCACAGTTTATCAAAGATAACTGTATCGAACCCGTTCGCAGTGCTGCTGCAATCAGAAGGCTTCATGATCGTTATGTACATCTTAAGCATAGGCTCGCTTCCGCAAATATTCGCCTTGCTGCTCACGTTGCCAAACGCTTTAGGCACCATGCTCTTAGTTATGCCGATTTGCTCCAAGAAGCTGTTTGTGGCTTGATGCAAGCTATCGATAGATTTGATGTGAGCCATGGTACCCGACTTGCAACTTATGCAACTTGGTGGATCAGGCAAACATTGCAGATTGCGGTTGCAAGACAAAGCCATTTGGTCAGTCTTTCTCCTCACCATTTGCAAGAATTAGGTCAACTACAACAAGAATCCGAAGCTCTGGCTCATGGTGGCAAACATTTGCCTACCCCCCAAGAATTGGCTTCTCGTACAGGCTCTAGCCTTGAGCACTTGACTCACCTTCAAACTGCTACTCGAACACCTGTTTCCTTGAATGCTGTTCTTGATGATGACAGTGATTTTAAACTCACTGAAGCCATGCCAGACAACGAAAGCACAATTCAACGCTCTAATAATGAGCGTCAGGAAGCATTGTTGTTCCTAATGGAAAATCTTCGTCCTAGAGAACGCAAAGTTTTGGACCTCCGCTTTGGCTTAACTGGCAGTGGTACTCACAGCCTTCGTCAAATCGGGAATCTCCTTCGCATTAGCAAAGAACGAGTTCGCCAAATTCAAAATCGAGCATTAGAAAAACTTCGTGCCTCCGCTGAACGCGTTGGTTGGGAAGCTGATCTTCTTCTTGGATAAAATGCTGTTTGGTAATCTATGAAACAGGAAAGGCGGGGTTAATTCCCGTCTTTCTTCTTTTTATACTACTTGTGGTTGGTTTTGATTTTCGATTTCTTCTCGTATCAATTCATTAATCGATTCTTCGATAAACAAAAGCACTTTTGCAATGGTTAGACCATCCATAACCCGATGATCAAAGGTTAGTCTAATGGTGCAATCACCATTAGCTGAAATCGGGCCATAATTTAGTGCACTAGTTAGGGGCGTTAAAAGGTCTATCGTATTTGCATCTAGTTGTGAAACGGAACTTACTGAATAGGTACCAAAGTTTTTCGCTTTGCAGTAACCTGAAAGATACAAACCGTAATTCCAGATGATCGCTCTTATGGGCCAAGGAAAATTTGAGGTTCTTCTCATTCGTTTTAACAAGGCAACTGAATCGATAGGACTATTTTTAAAATGCTGAAGCGATTCATTGATTTCTGATAAAGGTTTAGATTCTGGTTTTTGAACCATACCAAATACTACTGCTTCCTGATTGTCAATTATGCGGTTGATAGCAACGCTGGCAATTGGAATTGGATGTTGATACAAGTGAGCATACGGGAAAGACATCCAAGATTGCCTTAACTCGTCAAATTCAATTGATGCTAAGCCCATTGCCTTGGTAAATATGCTAGTCCAGCCGATTCGTTTAAGGGAATTGCCTTTGGCTATCTGCACAGCTTCAATGTTGATTTTTTTTTCAATGGTGCAAAGAGGAACCATTTTTGCATAGTGGACAATATCACTAATTAAAGTCCTTGTCCAATGAACAGAAATTTTAATGCCTTTTTGACCCATATTCTTCTGCAATTATTAGAATAGTACCTTACTATAATAGGCATTTAGTCGTTTTTTTAACAAGGCCAACAAGGTTTTGATTAAGAATTAATTGTTGTAAAAAAGTAAGTAAAAGCATTTTTACTTGATGGATAAAATTCTTTTTAACTCATCGAGGATTACTTCAACTTGATTTAAATCGTTGTAATGCACAAATCCAATTCTAAGTACGCCCCCCTTCCCTTCGTATCCTAATGTTTCCATTAATGTTTTTGCGTAAAAGTTGCCGCTGTATGCGAAAATGCCTTTAAGTGCTAATTCTTTGGCCATTATATTAGCGGGAACTTTCTTGCTTGTTAAAGCGAATGTTGCAACGCGCTGGTTTATGGTTGTTAAATCTTTTAGCCCCACAATTTCAATACCGTCTAGTTTTCTGATTCCTTCAAGAAAGCAGGCGGAAAGTGTTTTTTCATGTTCTTCGATTTTGTTAAAGGCTTGTTCTAATTGGTTTCGTTTACTGGTTAAGCTGTTTGCACCTGAAAGAGAAGCGAGGTAGTCGATGGCTGCAGTGGTTCCAGCAATACCTTCATGGTTTTGGGTGCCAGTCATCCATTTCCCAGGGTTTGAATCTGCAGCTGGTCTTACTTTGTAAGGTTGTAAATTGTTTAGTATGGATTCTTTTCCATACAAAATTCCTACATGCGGGCCAAAAAATTTGTAGGCGGAACATGCTAAAAAATCGCAATCCCATTGGGTTACATCGATTAGCTTATGCGGGGCGTAATGCACTGCATCAACATAAACCATGGCGCCTACATCATGGCCCATTTTTGTTAGGTTTGGAATGTCGTTTAGTGTTCCGGTTGCGTTGGAGCATGCTGTAAATGCAAATAATTTTGGTTTTTTAGAAAGCTTTCTCTCTAAATCGTCTTTGTTAAAAGTGCAAGTTTCTGCATCTATTTCTACAAAATCAACTTCGCATTTTTTATCTCGTGCCATGAGTTGCCAAGGCGAGATATTCGCCTCATGATCTAGTTTAGAAAGTAAAATACGGTCGCCTTCTTGCAGGGTGTTTCCAATCGAACGGGAGATGTGGAAGGTCAAAGAAGTCATGTTATTGCCAAAAATAATTTCTGAATTACTTCTGGCGTTCAATAAGGCTTGAACCGTTATACCTGCATTTAAAAGTGTATGGTCAGATTCTTTTGAAGTTCTGAAAGCAGCTCCTAAATTTGCATTTTGGTGGATCAGGTAGTGAGAAATAGCATTAATTACGCCTTCGGGGACTTGAGTGCCTCCGGGGGCATCAGCATGAATTTCGTTGCTTTCTCTTAATTTTGGAAAGTTTTCAACAATTTTGGGTATATTCAACATCAATGCTTCCTGATAATTCGGGTAGTAATAATTTTTGAATGCTAATCGGAAACCCGTTTAAAACAAAGATTACTTGAAAAAATATTGTAATTATTTTAACTCAAGTAATCTTTTGCATTGAAAGGAATAAAATTCGATGTCTTTTTCCTCGCAGCATTTGTTTTTTGATGACCTTGAACTAGGGCGCGAATGGGAGTCTTTGGGGCGAACTATCACCCAATCAGACATTGTAAATTTTGCAGGGGTTAGTGGCGATTTTAATCCCATTCATATGGATCATGAATTTGCTGCCTCGACCCCTTTCAGGCAGCCTATTGCACATGGTTTGTTAGTTCTTTCCATTTCAAGTGGCCTTGGCCTGTTTGCTCCACCTGTTCGAACTATTGCTTTTATTCAATTTAAGGAGTGGTTTTTTAAAGAGCCTGTAAATATTGGCGACACTATCAAAGTCCGATGCAAAATCTTGGAAATCGAAAGTAATTCTCGAGGCAGACGCGGAACTGTTACTTGGCAAAGGCAGGTAATAAATCAGCATGGCAAAGTGGTTCAAGAGGGGGTGACTGTAACTTTAGTTGAGGGCCGGGGTGTAAAATCCAACTCGAAATCTGCCACTTAAAACTAATCCGAAAATTTCATCCCTTTCGATTCTTCCCGAAGTCATATATTTATCTTTGTATTTTACGATTGAAGGGAATCATTTCATGGCGGAAATTAGGACTCGTTTTGCTCCCAGCCCAACCGGATACCTGCATATTGGAGGTGTTCGCACAGCTCTTTTTAACTGGCTTGTTGCCCGGCAGGCGGGTGGAAAATTCATTCTTCGCATTGATGATACCGATTCAGAGCGAAATAAAGTTGAGGCTTTACAGCCGATTCTTGATGGCTTTCGTTGGTTAGGCATTGATTGGGATGAAGGGCCTGAAATTGATGGGCCTTTTGCTCCTTATTATCAATCCCAACGCAATCACCTTTATGTCGATGCTGCAAACCAGCTCCTTGCTGCAGGTAAGGCTTACCCATGTTACATGACCACTGATGAAATCAAAGCTGAGCGCGATGCTTCTGAGAAGGCCAAAAAGCCTTATGTTCACCGAGGTAAACATCGGCAATCTTCTCCTGATGATTGCGTTAAACTTTATAACGAAAAGAAGACAGCAATCAGGCTGAAGGTGCCTGACGATGAATTGATTAAAATTAATGATTTGATTCGGGGCGATGTTGAATGGCAATCCAACCTGATTGGCGATCCTATTATTCTTAGGCCCGATGGCAGAGCCTTGTATAATTTTGCAACGGTAATTGATGATGTGGGCATGCGGATATCGCATGTGATTCGCGCTGCGGAGCATTTGTCTAACACTCCAGTACAGGTTTTAGTATACGTCGCTTTGGGCGCACCAATGCCAATTTTTGCGCATGTTCCGGTTGTTAATGAGCCCAATTCTAAAAAGAAGCTTAGCAAGCGCGACATGAAAAAGTTTGTTACAAGCGATGTTCTTAAAAAGCTTAATGCTGTTGGTTGGACCAATGAGCAAATTGAAATTCGCGATGATTTGAATCCTGCGACCGTTTCGTTTTACAAAGAATTGGGTTACTTGCCCGAAGGGTTGGTGAATTACCTTGCAAGGCTGGGTTGGTCCTTGGATGACCATAGTGAAATTATCCTTTTGAAAGAAATGGTTGCAAAATTTGGTTTGGATCGGGTCAACAATGCGCCAGCAAGTTTTGATCCTGACAAATTGTTTTGGGTGGCAGGCGAATACATGAAGGTTTTGCCCTTAGATAAAAAAGTTGATGGGGCCCTGCCCTTTATGCAAAAAGCAGGATTTATCAATTCTGTTCCTACGCCATTAGAGTTGGAAACATTGCGAAAAGTTATAGATGCAACCGGAGATCGACTGAAAATTTTTAGTGATATTTTGCCCTATGGTGCTCCATTTTTTAAAGCGGATCCAGATTACGATTTAAAGTCGCTTGCAAAAAGAGTTGCCAAAGAAGGTGTTCCCGAGTTGCTCAAAACTTTCTCGGTTTCTTTGCAAGCATTGTCTGATTTTAGTGTTGCGAGCATTGAAACTACGTTGAAAGATTTTTGCCTGGCGGGTAATCATAACACAGGCATGCTGATTCATGCCCTCAGGGTTTCAACCACGGGTATCGAGGTTGGCCCAGGGGTCTTTGATTGTCTTTATATTCTTGGGAAAGAAGAATCCTTGCGAAGGATAAATCTTGCGTTGGATTTGATTGCTAAGTAAAAGGAAAAGAAATCTTAAACAATTGTTACCGGAGTTTCGTATGTCATTACTTGTTGTTGGTTCTGTTGCTTTTGATTCTATCGAAACCCCACATGGGAATGTGGATGATGCATTAGGTGGATCAGCTTCATATTTTTCTTTAGTTGCTAGTAACTTTATCAAGCCAAGATTGGTGGGGGTTGTTGGCGAAGATTTTCCACAGGATCATAAAGATCTTTTTCAAAAAAAGGGCATTGATATTTCTGGTTTGGTTACAGAAAAAGGTAAGACTTTCCGTTGGAAGGGGCGTTATCATAAAGATATGAATATCAGGGACACTCTTGAGGTCCATTTGAATGTTTTTGGTACTTTTAATCCAATTTTGCCTGACCATTTCAAAGATAGTAAGTTTGTTTTTCTTGCAAATAGTAGCCCGATCGTCCAAGCAAAGGTTTTGGATCAGGTGACAAAGCCCGAACTTGTTTTGGCTGATACCATGGATCTTTGGATTAATATTCAGAAAAAAGAACTGCTGGAATTATTGCCTAGGATTGATGGGTTGCTTTTGAATGACAGTGAGGCAATGCTTCTTACGGGTGAAAGTAATCTGGTTAGTGCAGGGCATGCGACACGAAAACTAGGGCCCAAGTTTGTTATCCTGAAAAAAGGCGAGCATGGCGCGATGTTGTTTAGTGAAGCAGGCGTTTTTGTTGTTCCTGCTTTTCCTACCGAAAAAGTTATCGATCCAACCGGTGCAGGCGATAGTTTTGCTGGCGGTGTTATGGGTGCATTAGCCTCTGACAATGATAAGTCTCACGGAAGCCTCCGCAGGGCCATGGGTTATGGAACGGTAGTAGCCAGTCTCACAGTTGAAGGTTTTGGTTTGGATAAACTTAATAACGTCACTCGCAAAGATATCGATCAGCGATATTCTGATTACCGTTCAATGCTAGCATTCTAAAGGGTACTTTTATGGCTAAGAAATTTCGGGCATTTATTGGAATTGAAATGCCCGCTGCAGTCCAAAAGAGATGTTTGCAGATACAAAGTGAGTTGGCAAACGATTTTCCTGGCGTGAAGTGGAATCAACCTGAAGCGCTGCATATTACTATGCTATTTTTAGGGCAAATTGATGATAGAGACCTTTGGAAAACCTGTGACCTTGCCAAAAAAGCCTGCAAAGAAATAAAACCCTTTCAGTTTAAATTGCAAGGTATGGGATGCTTTCCTAATCCCAGACGGGCCCGGGTTGTTTGGCTTGGTGTTGATCCCGATGCGGTCCAAAGTTTTCAGAAACTCTATGATGTTCTTGCAGATAAACTTGAGGAGCAAGGGCTTTACAGAAAAGAACAAAGAGATTTTCAGCCCCATCTTTCGCTTGGAAGGTTAAACCAACAGGATCTTGATTTTTCTATTGTTTGTTCTCATTGGAAAATCCATCCTTGGATTTCTGATGAGTTGGATGTAAAACAAGTTCTTGTGATGTCCAGCGAAGACAGGCACGATGGCCCAGAATACACCAAACTCGCAAAAATTAATCTTTAAAAAATTAGGTTCAAACACCTAGCTTTAATCTATTATGCGGGAAACAAATCCTTGTTTGCCATCACGCAATTCCAAGGACGGACTTCCCAAGTAATAAAAATACCTTCTTTATTAAATGGGTCGTTTTTAATAAAGCTTTCAGCGGTTTCATGATCAGGTGCCTCATATATGATAAGGGCGCCAAAACCATCCGTAAAAGGGCCTGTTGCAACGATATTTCCATGGTTTAAAAGCGATGTTAAATAAGCCCGGTGCAAGGGTCTTACTGATTGGATTTTATCTGCGTCAGAGATGTATTTTATTATTGCTGCAAATTTCATGACTTTGCTTGTGCCTTTGATGTTGAAAATACTCGTTCAAGTAAGCCGTTTAAACCGAAAATTCCCAGAGTGAAAAATAAATCGGTCAGCATGGGGTATCCATAAAAGGGGATAGCCATTTCGTAACATGACAATAACCCTACAAGATTGAGAGGGTATGCAATGCCATCGCCTCCCAACCAAACAGCGAGATTCGTAAAGATAAAAAATAGTGTGCTGCCAAGTACTGAAGACAACGATAGTTTAAGCACTAAATTGCCTGGTGTGATCAATCTTCCAATTGCAATATTGACAAGATAACACCCGTAAATAACTGGTGTCATCCAAGAAAAAGCTTCTAAAGATATTTGTTCCAAGGGGAAATAAAGCAAAAGGTCGGTAATAAACATAACCCCGATAGGGATCAACCAAGAAGAAATCCCATTAATTTTATTTCCAGAGAATAAAGTCATGGCTCCAATGGGCGTACAATTTGGATAATGGGGCACAAGCCTGAGTAAACCAGCCGTAACAGCAAGTATGATTGCAAAGGGATGCTTAATTTCTTTATTATTACCAGATTCCATGTTTGTCTCTTTCTTCATTGACAAGACTCAACCTAAGGTTTGATTCTAGGAAAAGTTATTCTATTTAATAAATTCATTGATAGTTACGAAATTTTAAGAAACCTAGTCTGATTTATGAGTTAGCTTTGTTTTCGCGGACATTAAATTCGAGTTTCCATTTCTGTTTCGAATTTTTGCCGATACACCACAACTCCAGCATACCAATATCAGTTATTTTGCTGTGCAAGTAAACTGGCACCATACTAGCGTCCTTTTCGGGATTTTCCAAAGTTAATTGCAAGGGAGATATTTCGTGAACATCATCATCCCACTCCTCTAGGATAGTGCCTAGGGCGTCATTTTTTCGCGTTGAAGAGGAAAGAAAGCGAAAGGTGACTTTTTGCCCAATGATTAAGCCAAATTCATGCCCTAGAATATCGGATTCTGTGCCCTCTTCCATGCCAAATGGGACTACACACAACGCCTTGATGGGTCGGGGGAAACCAGGAATTGCAGGAGCAGAAGACTCAATCCCAATGTAATAAGTTCTTGGAGCGCCCCCGCGAATCCGAATTCCTTTGCCTCTTTTTGCAATTCCAAAACTAGCTGCCCCAACCGCAACCGATAAATCTAAATCTTGATGCGAAAGCATTTTGATTGGGCCTTTGCTCCAAGATTCAAGATTGTCTAGTATTCTTTGCCTAAGAAGGGGTGATTTGAAAACTCCGCCATTGAAAAGAATCACATTAACTCCGGATGTTTTTTTGCCATCTTTGCCTTGGGTAGATTTTTGCTCGATCGATTTTCGGTGTTTCACTAAAAAATTAGCAAGATGCTTAGTAATTGCAGCATCTGCTGCATAAGGTAGACCAATTTCTTGAAACCCATAACCCGATTGTAAGGTGGGTTGGTCATCTGGACCACAAATTGGGAAAAATCCCTCTAGTAATACTTTCTCAAGTGTTGATCTTTCTAATTCACATTTAATGGTTCCTGAAATCATTTTTGAACCGCGGCCAAGAATGGTCATTGGCCAAGATCGAAGATCTTTATCCCCTAGAAGTTTTTCTTTTGCAGTTCTACACGCATGTGAAAGAGCAACCATTTGTGCGAGATCGAGTTTTACATTATTGGCAGCAAGTTGCCTTGATAATTCGTAGGCCAAGGCAAGATCCATATTATCGCCACCAAGGAGGATATGCTCCCCAACAGCAAGTCTATTTAGAAATAGATTGCCTTGATCTGATTCTACCGCAATCAAAGTAAAATCGGAGGTACCTCCGCCGACATCAATAACAAGAATTACATCACCTTCCTGAACTTGTTCGCGCCAGGTGTTTTTGTTTGTTTCAAGCCAAGAGTAAAAAGCAGCTTGTGGTTCTTCGAGTAGGCTGATTTTCTTAAAACCAGCTTCCTTGGCCGCTTCCATGGTAAAATCACGGGCATCAGCATCAAAGGAGGCGGGAACCGTAAGGACGACTTCCTGTTTTTCAAGTGTTAGTTCACTATCAATTGTTTCAAACTGTGCGTTCCATGAATTAACTAAGTGCTTCAAATAAAGAGTGCTGGCTTCAAGTGGGGAAACTTTATTTGATTCATCATTAGCTTTCCAAGGAAGGATTTTATCGCGCCTGTTGACTGCTGTATGACAAAGCCAAGATTTTGCAGAACTTACCAAATGAGTCGGGACAAGTGCGCCATGGGTTTTAGCAAATTCCCCAACAATAAACGTTTGTTCTTCACCCCAAGGAAGTTTAAAAGCCCCGTTTTGAAATTCTCCTTTTTGAGGTAGATAAAGAAAAGAGGGTAGCAATTTCCTGTCTTCATAAACTCCGGGCTGAACAATTTGTGGCAAATTAAGTACTTCTGCAGTTCCACCCTCTTTTTGAGAATCAATGTAAGCAATTGCGCAGTTTGTAGTGCCTAAGTCGATACCAATTGAGAACCGTGAATTTGCCATGGTTTTGTTCTACTTACTTTTGGGGGATTTCTAATTCAGCTTGGGCAAGGACGGGATTCTTTCGGAAAGAATCGGTTACTTCCGGAATCTGGGAAGCTAATACCTGCCACCCTTGGTGTTTCAGTATTCCGTTGTAGGGGGGTTGCCCTTCAAGGAAACCTGTAAGCATTATTTTGCTTGGATTAAATCCCGCTTCAATAGTGATTTTGGCCCCTTCTTCTTGGGGAATAACTGGTTGTAGTGTTAATTTTTCTAGTAAGTACTTCCTGCATTTTGTATGCACCTCACGAACACCTGCACCTACAAGGTCATCAGGTGCGGAACTGATATCCTCAAGTAAAAAGTCGATAAGTCTGGCTTCTCTTTGCAGTAAATAAAGCGGCCAGATTAGGTCCGCATTAACTTTGATTTCTCCTTTGGGAATGCTACTGACTTTTTCTTTTTGAGGAGTTTTGCCTTGGGCTAAGACTGAAAAAAATGTAGTGATCGCATTTGCAAGATTACTCAAATTACCTTTGCAAAGCACAAGAAGAATTACCATTTTGATGACTGCAATTCCCAAGATGATATAAAATGCATATAGAACTGGTTCCATTCGGATATTCCTTCTAAAGATTAATTAGCAAAACATAATTTATGATAAACTCAGGATTGGCGAATGGCTACAAACTTTAAATATTCGATTTAAGAAGGTTGGATCATTATGCCTCAGAAAGTTGCCCTTATAACAGGCAGTGGAAAACAAAGAGTTGGATGGCATGTAGCTCATGCTCTAGGGTTAATTGGTTATCATATATGTATTCATTATAGAACATCGGCTCTTGAAGCAAAACAGTCTGCAGAATTATTAAATAAGGCTGGGATTGAGGCTACGATCTTTCAAGCTGATTTAGCGCAGGAATCTGATGTTGAGAGAATGTTTCATGATATAAAGGCGCTATTTGGTCGCCTTGACGCTTTGGTGAATTGTGCTTCGATTTGGGAGCGAAAAGACTTTCTCGAAATTTCTTCGAAGGATGTATCTCGGCATTTTGAAGCAAATATTTTGGCTACTTTTCTTCCTTCTAGGTTGGCGGGCCTTATGATGATCGCTCAACCCGAAGGCGGCAATATTATTAATATTGGTGATTGGGCTCAAGATAGGCCCTAATCTTGGCTATAGTGCTTACTTTGCCACCAAAGGGGCGATTCCAACGCTTACGCGAAGTTTGGCAGTGGAGCTTGGGAGTAGAAATCCCAAAGTTCGGGTTAATTGCATTCTTCCTGGGCCAGTTATGCTACCCCTCGATTTACCCTTGGAAGAGCGACAAGAAGCAATCAATGCTACTCTCGTTCGTTCTGAAGGTTCACCACAGGATATTTCACGAGCTGTATTATTTTTGATCCAAAGCGAATTTATTACCGGAATTGAATTACCTGTTGATGGCGGAAGAACCATTTGGGCAAATGGGAAATAATCTATTTCATCCAGAGTTTTCGATCCAAACTACGGTAGCTGATAGCTTCGATAAGGTGTGGGGCGAGAATTTCGCTTGCTTGTTCAAGGTCTGCAATTGTACGGGCCATGCGTAAAATCCGATCGTGAGCCCTAGCAGAAAGACCAAGGTTTTCCATTGCGATTTGTAGTAATGATTTGCTTTCCTTGTTGAGAACGCAATGCTTTCGGACTTGTTTAGAATTCATTCTGCTATTCAGCATAAAATTTGATTTGCCAAATCGTAGGCTCTGTTTTTCTCTTGCTAAGTTGACTTGTTCACGCATAAGAGTACTGGATGTTCCGTCAGATAAAGCTGTAAGTTCTTGAAATGGGACAGCAGGTACTTCGATGTGGAGATCGATTCGATCTAAAAGCGGCCCACTGATTTTACCCATGTATTTTTCAATTGCAGCGGGATAACATTTGCAAGGATGCTTGGTGTCGCCCAAATACCCGCATGGGCACGGATTCATCGAAGCAACTAGTACAAACCTTGCAGGGAAAGTTGTCGATTGCAGGGCTCTGGAAATAGTTACCTGCCCTTCTTCTAATGGTTGCCTTAAAACTTCAAGGCTACGCCTGTTGAATTCAGGTAATTCATCTAGGAATAAAATTCCATGATGGGCAAGGCTGATTTCACCTGGAGCAGGGGTTTTGCCACCTCCCACCATTCCGGCATCGCTGATGGTGTGATGAGGAGATCGAAATGGCCTCGTGGTAAGTAAAGATTGATCTGAACTCAGTCTGCCTAGTGCACTGTAAATGCGAGTTGTTTCGAGGCTTTCCTCAAGGGTGAGCGGAGGTAGGATAGTTGCCATTCTTTTAGCCAGCATGGTTTTTCCTGTTCCAGGAGAGCCAATCATTATCACATTATGCCCGCCTGCCGCAGCAACAACTAGAGCACGTTTGGCGGATTCCTGCCCGCGTACATCAGAGAAATCAAAGTCGTATTTGTTGAGATTTTCGAACGCTAAGTTTTCCTCAGGAACCAAGGGTGCAATAACTTTCTTCCCGGTAAGAAAACCAACCGAATCTGAAAGGTTATGAATTGGATAAATCAAAAGATCTTTTACGACACTCGCCTCTTTGGCGTTCATGTATGGCAGGAGCAATCCTTTAACGCCACCTTTAGCTGCTGCCAAGGCAATTGATAGTGCACCTTTAATGGGACGGAGATTACCATCGAGGGCGAGTTCGCCGACGAATGCGTAATCGGTGGTGTTTTTTATTGGTATTTGTTCCGTAGCAGCAAGAATACCGAGGGCAATTGGAAGGTCGAAACTTCCTGCATCTTTTTTTAAATCAGCTGGTGCTAGGTTAATAACGGTATGGCCTGTAGTCCGAGAGTAGCCTAGATTGGATAGGGCTCGTTCAATTCGATGGATGCTTTCCTTGACGGCTTGTTCTGGGAGTCCGACTATTACTGTTTTCGGAAAACCAGCACTAACATCGACTTCGGCTTCGACAAGGGTAGCATCAATGCCTATTAAGGCATAGGTTTTAAGGTTTGCAAGCATGAACGGGGCGATTGTTCACGGGGTTTATGTTGATTAAATCTTTTCTTCTTCTTTGGGCCTGTTTTCGTACACCAGCCTTATAAAAGAGAATTTTCCGACTACGAATAGTATAAAGCCTGAAAATATATAAAGCCACAACTTAATTGACCCATGGGCCAAAAACCCAAACCAAGGGGCATCAGTCTTCCCTTCTTCCGGAGAGCACCATTCATCAATCTTTATCATGTAAACGAGGTTGAATGTGAGCAGAATTAAACAAATGATGAAGCCGATAATCCCTGGCAAATTCCAGAAGAATATGTCGGACCCGGTGATGTCGTAGGTTTTTCTTGTCTGTGCTATTTGTCGGGTTAAATTGTTGTAACCACAAAAAATGCATAAGACTGCATCTTCGCTCGATAGTTCCTTGGCGCAATTAGGGCACCGAGCTTTTAATATCATATCGTGCATGCCATAGGCTTTACCATCATCATCGGGGTCATCCCCCGCTTGCTGTTTTTTTTTGTCTTCTTCCGCAGGCTTAGCTGTTTCTTTAGGGGGGGCTGGTTTTTGTGCCTCAAAAACTTTGCTGCACCCTTTGCAACGAACTTTCTTTCCAAGTAAGTCTGGGGGGACAGCGATTACTTTTTTGCATTCTGGGCAAGTTATCTTTATCGGGTCTGTCGCAGCCATCTTTCTTCCTTAAAATTGGGTTCTTCAAAGCTATATAGCTTTAAAATAACCTTTTAGTTAAACTTTCAATCATTAATTTTATCAAATAGTTGAATTTACTTGGAGATCATGTGGCGGAATTAAATCAAAGTAAACTCCTGATAAGTATCGCAACTTATAACGAACACGATAACCTCAGGCCATTGGTAGAGTCTATTAAAAATTTCATGCCTCAGGCCCATATACTTGTTGTTGATGATAATTCGCCTGATGGTACGGGGAAACTTGCAGATGTTCTCGCACAAGAACTTCCAAATCTTCACGCAATTCATCGCACAGGCAAATTAGGCCTAGGTACAGCAATCGTCGCTGGAATGAAGTATGCAATTAACAATGATTTCTATTATTTCATGAGTATCGATGCGGATTTTAGTCATCATCCACGATATATCCCTGCAATTTTTCAGGGTATGGCAGAAAAAGATGTAATGATTGGTTCTCGCTATATTCCTGGCGGTGGTACTGAAAATTGGCCTTTTTCTCGGAAGGTTATTAGTACTTCGGTTAATTATCTGGTTAAACTTCTTTTTTGGATGCCTGTTCGTGATGCTAGTGGGGGATTTCGTTGTTATCGAACTTCAAAATTAAAAGAAGTAAACTTTGATCGAGTTTGGTCCAAAGGTTATAGCTTTCAGCAAGAAATGCTTTTCAGAGTATATAGGTGCGGCAGCAAACTGGGTGAATACCCGATTATATTTGAGGATCGTAGGGCTGGTTCATCTAAAGTTAATTGGAAAGAAGCTGTTCGATCAATTTCTTTACTTATTTATCTTGGCACTATTTCCAGATTTAAACGCAATTTATGAGCAGCCTTTCTCCTGATAACGAGATGGGTCAATTTGTAATTAGCTCCTGTTTTTATAAAGGCTTTTACTTTAGTGTTTATTGGAATTATTTTTCCGTTCGGTTCTTGCTTGCAGGAATCGATGACCAAACTTCACGGGTAAATAAATTCGTATTAGTGCTTAAGCATAGTGTTTCGATCAAGAGAATAAATAATTGTAATCGCCTTATTGCCTTGCTTGATTCTTTTTATGCGGGGAAACAAGTTTCCTTAAAACTCATCCCTAAAGGCACACCCTTTCAAATAAAAGTTTGGAATAAATTAGTGGCCATTCCCTTTGGCCAAACTAAAAATTACAAGCAAATTGCAATTGAGATCGGGAATCCGAAAGCATGCAGAGCCGTTGGTAATGCATGCGGGAAGAATCCAATTTTATTGCTGATACCATGCCATAGGGTAATAGCCTCTGATAAGAAATTAGGAGGGTTTTCTGCAAGTTTTAGTTTAAAGAAAACCCTTTTAGAAATCGAAGGCGCTAACTTAGTTTGACATTCCCCTGCCCTAAAATTTCTTCAAGTTCCTCAACTGGAAAGCGGTTTGGATTGACTTGAAAAGCCCGCCCTAATTTGAGCACACAAAGATTTTTTGCGTAATCCCGAACCGAAAGAAAGACTGGGCAAGATCCAGGGCTTGTTTTTAATATTTCTGCAATTTGATTGATTTCATGGGGCTTGTTTGTACCCAATGAAACTTGCAAGTAAAGCCCCTTTGCAAGTTCTTTTGATGCTTGTTCCACGCTGAATACTCTTTGTAGAATAAGGCCAGGTTCATCCCTTGTTCGCTCTACTTTGCCTTTAAAGAAACAGACTCGGTCTTCCTGATATTCGTCTTTGTATCGAAGGTAATCATCAGGCCACATCACACAATCAACCCCACCATTAAAATCTTCAATCCTGCAGCGTACATATCTTGTGTTTCCGTTCTTGGCCTTTTTGGTGTTCATGAACCGGATTTGAGTGATCATTCCTCCGAGTGTTACTTCGTGATCTGCAGGTAAATCCCGTAGTTGTTCACAAGAATGTGTGGAAAACCTGCGAATTTCTTTTTCAAATTGCGTTAGCGGATGGCTAGAGAAGTAAAAGTCTAACACTTCTTTTTCGAACTTAAGTTTTTCTGTTTCGTTCCATTCTGGAACTTGAATTAAAACTGATTTGCTGCTGCTATCTTCCTCGGCTGGGGTTTCAGTTACCTGGGCAAATAAGTTGCCCTGCCCTGATTTTTTATCATGCTGCCTGTCAACCGCACCTTTTATTGCTCTGGGCAAAAGATGCATTAATTGGGCCCTATGTGCCCTAAGGCAATCTAGCGCACCAGCTTTGATTAGTTTTTCTATCACGCCTTTGCTTACTAACCTAAGATCAATCCGTTCGCAAAAATCAAAAATATCTCGGTATTTGCCAAGTTCCGTGCGATTACGCACAATCTCTGCCGCAGCATTACCCCCACAACCTTTGATTGCCCTTAATCCAAAAAGAATTTTTCCATCTTCTACAACAAAATCAGAATCACTTAAGTTGATATTTGGAGGGCAAACTTCGACTCCCCCGCGGCGTGCATCATCAATATGCATTACAAGGCTATCGCGTTTATTCCCATCCTCTATTTCACTGGTAAGAAGGGCCGCCATAAATTCAGGGCGGTAATGTTGCTTTAAATAAGCAGTTTGAAAGCCAATATGTGCATAAGCCGCTGAATGGCTTTTGTTAAAACCATAGCCACCGAATACCACGATCAATTGAAATATGTCGCTAGAAGTTTTCTCATCAAGGCCGCGTTCTTTTGCCCCCCTGATGAATTCTTCCTTTCTTTTATCAATGATATCGTGTTTCTTTTTGCTGATTGCTTTGATGCAAGCATAGGCGCTAGATAATTCGATGCCCCCCAATTGGTTTAAAATCTGCATGATTTGTTCTTGATAAACCATGACTCCAAAGGTTTCGGAAAGAATTTGTTCCATGACAGCGTGTGCGTATACCGGTTTTTCCCTGCCATGTTTTCGGTTGATGTAGGAATCAACCATGCCACCTTCTAGTGGGCCTGGGCGGTATAAAGCCATAATCGCAATAATATCTCTGATATTATCGGGTTTCATGCGTTTAAGAAGTTCGCGTATACCGCTTGAATCCAATTGGAAAACACCTTTTGCATCACCCTTTTGCAATAAGTCGTATGTTTCTTTGTTATCCAACGGAATGCTGTTCAGATCTATACTTACATCATGATTTTTTTTAATCATGCGAACTGCGTTATCGAGTGCTGTAAGAGTTCGAAGCCCTAGAAAATCCATTTTTAAAAGGCCAACGGTTTCCAGGTCTCCCATTACCCATTGGGTTGTGATCACGCCTTCTTCTTTTCGTTGCGATTCATCACCTTTTCGAACAATTCTTTGGAGCGGTACATAATCGGTTAACGGACCATTCGAAATAACCACGCCCGCAGCATGTGTACCCGCATTTCGATTTGTACCTTCTAGCTTTAGTGCGATATCTATGAGCTCTTTGATTTGCGGGTCATCATTAATGGCATGTTTGAATTCTGAATTACCATTGATTGCTTCTTGAAGGGTTATCCCGGGGGTTTCAGGTACTAATTCACAAAGTTTAGTCACGCGATCAAGTGGGATATTAAAAACTCTGCCCACATCTTTAATTGCAGCTCGGGCAGCCATGGTTCCAAATGTTGCAATTTGCGCAACACTTTCTTTCTCGAACATAAGCGATAACTTCCTCGCGCCTTTCCTTGCAAAAATCGATGTCGATATCAGGAGCTTCGCTTCGGTTAGGATCAAGAAATCGCTCGAACAAAAGGCCATATTCAAGTGGGTCTACATGGCTCAGCTTGAGAACATAACTTACAAGTGCCCCACAGGCCGAACCTCTAGCGCTACTTGGGATTCCCTTGTCAGTTGCAAATCTGACGAAATCCGCTACGATCAAAAAGTAACTTGCGAATCCCATTCTGCAAATAATGCCAATTTCTTTTTCAATTCTTTCCTTGGCTGCTTCAGGTGGGTTTTCTCCATAGCGTTCCTTCATGCCCGCATTACATAATTCGATTAAGTATTTTTCGGGTGTCTTTTTATCTGGTGGTGAAAAAACTGGGAAATGTCTTTTGCTGAAATCTAACTGGATATCACAAGTGTCAGCAATTTCTTGACTTCGTTTAACTGCTTCTTCTTGGTTTGGAAAAAGCTTGTACATTTCTTTGGGGGAACGAATGTAGAATTGGTCGGAACCATACTTCATGCGGTTTTCATCAGTCCGAAGCCTTCCGGTATTGATGCAAAGCAGAACATCGTGGGCATTACTATCTTCAGGCCTTAAGTAGTGTGCATCCGAGGTAGCAACCAACGGTAATCCAAGTTTATTAGCAATGTCGATCGCCCCACGGGCGCATTCTTCCTGAATGGGGATTCCATTATTCTGGATCTCTACAAAGAATCTATCTTTAAAAACTTTAGCAAACCATCGAGCTAAGTTTGTAGCTTCTTCATGTTTTTCTTGAAGAATAAAATCGCTAAATTCGCTTGATGCACAACCGCTAAGGCAGATAATTCCTTCGCTGTGGGCTTTTAAAATTTCTTTGTCAATTCGCGGAACATAGTAATAACCTTCAAGGAACGCTATCGATGCCATTTTTATCAGGTTCTGATAACCTTTGTTGTTCTTAGCTAAAAGGGTTAAATGGAATCCTGCATCTCCACGCTTTTTTGCATCCCGATCTGTTCTTCCTTTTGGGGCGACATAAGCTTCGTAGCCAACGATTGGGTTTACTCCGCCAGCCCTGCATTCTTTATAAAATTCGATCGCCCCGTATAAATTCCCGTGATCGGTTAGCGCCACAGAATTCATGCCCTGTTGTTTGACATAATTGACAAGTTCGGGAATTCGACTGGCACCATCAAGCAAGCTGTAATGGGTATGGCAATGTAAATGAGCAAAAGATTTATCCGCCATCCTTGGGCACTCCCATGATAACAATTATTAAAAGAGACTATTTCAATTTATAACTTTGAATTATAAAGCAAAAAATAAGAATTGAACGTTAAAAAATTGTTGGGATATTAAGGTTGCAGGTTATCGGGATCAATGATGGCACGCGCATATTTAGCCAAGATAAGGTGAATGGACTGGATTTTCTGCCAATCGGAATATTTTAATGAAATATCAGAATCTTCATCGGCGGCGCTCATACTTTCAGTAGCCAAGGTTAATTGCCTATGAAGGTATTCAAATAATTCTGCAAGTCTTGCTGATTGGGATGGAGAAAGTTTTCTTGGTAGAGGGGGAAGTGGTTTGTCTCCAAGGAATACATTGCCCTGGTGGATAGAAATTGTTTGGTCGGGTTCTAAGTTTGCAGGTAAATCGTGGTCGAAGGTTTCTACGATTATTGAAGCTTGATCGGTACCCTGATCTGTATCATCGGAAAGTCTTGTTTTGTCAGTTTTTTCTGCGATCCTTGAGATTGAATTGATTCGATTGCGGATTTCAGATTCTGAGCCAAACAGCAGAATTGATCTTCCTATGCTTATTCTGTCGCCCGCTTTTAACCTGCGAATGTGAATGGTATTACCATTTACTCTTGTTCCATTTGTGCTTTCAAGATCGGTGAGGATTATTTCGCCATTATCGTCTTGAATCTTAGCATGAAACCTACTGATTCTTTCATCACTGAGGCGAATGTTGTTGCCTTCTTCCCTGCCAATAGAAACAGGTAAGTTTAACGAGCGAAAAGCGATGCCCTTATCAGAACCTTCAAGCACATGAATTGTTACTTTTTGTGACATAAATATTTTGTAACTACAAAAGCCTTAAAAGTTATTTATCATTAATATCAAAATAAATTACCCAATATTCTATATTTAATCATACCAGAATATTTGGTTGCATATCGATATCGAAATTCCAATATTGGAAGTTATTTTCTAAAGGTACAGGAATACAACCAGAAAGGTGCCTAAACCAAGTCTCTTGTTTTTTTGCAAGCTGCCTAGTGGCTAGATTAATTGCTTCTTCCATTTTTTCGAAACTTAGCGATCCATCTAAAAATTTGGAGATTTGGGAATAACCAATTGCTTGGGAAGCTTCTTTGCTAAGATTTGGGTATTCATTTGTAGCCAAATGCATCGGATTTTATCTGGGTTGAATTGGCTATTGGTGCTTATTTCCCACTGTTTTTGAAGAGAACTGATTGTTTTTCCTAGGCCCTGCCAAACCTCCAGTGCCCGAATAATTCTGCGTCGATCATTTGGGTGAATTCTTTTTGCAGAATCAGAATCGATTTCTGACAGAATTCGATGAGCGTCTGCAAAATCAGTTTGTGGGAATTTTGCCTCTAATTCCGTACGAAAGTGTTTGGGGATTTCTGGGATTTCAAACAAACCCATCATTAGTGCTTTTAAATATAGGGGAGTGCCACCAACAAAAATGGGCGATTTCCCCTTACTGATCAATGCTTGAGCAATTTCTGTAGCACATTTCAGCCATAATTGCACATTGCTTGGTTCCGTAGGCAGCAAAATATCTACCAAATGGTGTTTAACCAGAGCTTGTTCGTGTTGGGTGGGTTTGGCTGTGCCAATATCCATGTCTTTATAAAGAGTCATGGAATCCATGCAAATTATTTCTGAATTTAAATGCTGTGCCAACTTGATTGCTAGGTTGGTTTTACCAGAAGCAGTAGGGCCGGTAATTATGTAAGAATTTTCAAGAATGTTCATTTCTTCAGAATACTTTCTGAAGGCGAAAAATTAAACCCTAAAGCAAAATTGGTTAGGAAGTTTAAACTGCAACCATTTCTGGTTTAAGAAATGAACCAAACATTGGATTCTCTAGGGCAAGAAAATCTTTGGCATGGATACGAATAGATTCAAGATGAGAATGCCCAGGAACAACAATGCTGGAACACTTTAAAAGGCAAGAATCTACGATGGTGGAAATTCCATAAGCGGAGCCGAATGCTGGAACTACACCCCATTCGCAATCAAAGAAAAGTTCAGACATGTTCAGAGGATTTGCCATTTTAACTTTTGTTTCGATCAAAAGTTCGATCTGGAATTTATCAAGCATTTGGTCTGCAGGCAAAACTGCAATTTTATAACTATCCATCGTTTTAAGGAGAACTGTTTTGGCGATTTGCCTGCCTGGTGTGTGCAGATATTTCGCAAGTTTTTGTGCTGAAAAAGCTGGGGGATGTTGAATAATATCAAATGAAATTCCCATGGACTTCAAGAATTGATAAATGCGCATGATTTCACCTAATGTTTAGAATCCCATATTAACAATTAAGATTGTAAATAAAAAAGGTTGAAATATGCCCTCAAATATTGCCCAATCCTCCAATTTTGAAATAAAATGGTCCGTTTATACCGTTTAAACGGCGAGTTCCTTCCTTTGCCCCTCTGCGCTGGTCAGGTGGCTAAGGGAAGCATCAAAATTTGTTCAGAAGTATTTAAAGGTTAGGGGGCTATTTGAATGCAGATCAGTTTAGTGCCATCTCTTGCTAGCAAAAATTTGTCTGCAAAGGCTGGTTGGGCCCTACAGGGATTATTAAGGATTTTCTGAGAAAAAACAGGTTCCCATTTGGTGGAATTGAATTTGTTTAAAAAGAGGGTTCCATCTTCTGCTAATACCAAATAATGACTATTAAATTTGATTAAATTACCACTGCCTGTTCCATCCTTTGACCATAAAACCTCTCCTGTTTTTAAATTTACACAACGAAATTCTGCTCCAGCTTCTTGCCTGCCATGGAAGCCATATAGGTGGCCGTTCGAAATAATCGGGGTGCCAAAATGGCACGAAAGAGAAGTGTCGTTGGCCCAAGTTTTTTCAAACTTTCCCAAATTAAATTTAAGCCAAGCAGCACCTGTGCCATAACTGGCGGTTAAGAAAATTTCATCGCCTTGAATTAAAGGGGTTGCAGCATTAACTGAAGCATCAAACCTGGCCCGCCAGGGGAACATTCCAATATTTGAGCCATCCATTAATTTAAGAATAGAAAGGCCATCGCGGTGAAAAAGGAATACCGAATCTTCGTTAGCGAATTTGGAAACAACTGGCGATGCATAACTTCCTTTAAAATTGCCGCTCTTCCAAATAAGAGTGCCAGTTTTGATATCAATGCAAATGCAACCAGCGTTTTTGCCACCCGCCATTACAATTAATTTCTCATCAATAATTAAGGGGGAACTGCCAAACCCAAAAAAAATCTTGCTCGATTCAAATTCAGAGACCAGATCTTTTTCCCATAAGAGTTGCCCATTACTGGTGTTAAGTGCCCGCAGTATTCCATCAGGTGAAATAGATACTATCGCGGTTTTATTAACCGCAGGTGTAGAACGAGGGCCATCACCTCTCGAAAAATCATCTTTATAAGTTGTTGGGAAAGATTTTTTCCAGTTTACTTTTCCTGATTTCAGTGCGAAGGAGGTAATTTCTTCAGTGTTTTGAATGCGATGATGGAGAAACACCGTTTCCGCAAAAACAACCGGGCCACTAAACCCGTCGCCAACTGGTACAGACCAGATTAATTGGGGTTCTTTAACAAAAGCTTCGATAGTTGGAAAAGCTTGGCCATTTCTTTTGGGGCCAAGAAAACCATTCCACTCCTCTGCACTAACAAGAGAAGTTAAGGTCAAAAGATTTAAAATTAAGCATATTTTGCAAATATTTTTCATAGGAAACCCTGATAAAAGGTGAGGAAATTGCAAAGTTCATAGTCTATTTATAAAAAACTACTGTTTGCATCTTGTACTACCCCGCTAAAATAATCATAGTTCATGTAATTTGATAGTGGATAGTTTTTGTTATGGCTTGATTTTCAATATTGAATTACGAGGAAACAAGCAGATGAAATGTCATAAGTGTCCTAAAGTCGCAACGATGCATATTACTGAAATAGTTAGTAAAGATAATGTTCAGGAGTGCCATTTTTGCGAAGAATGTGCACAAAAGTATTTGCAAGAGGAAGTTTTGGAAAAAGAGACCATTGAGGTCGATCTTGGTCCTTCCATAACGAAAATGGTAGAAAATTTAGCTGGGGCAACAACCTCTGCAGTTTGTGAAGCCTGTGCCATGCAGTTTGCTGATTTTCGAAATTCAGGCCGTTTGGGATGCCCACATGATTACACTGTATTTCATGATGAATTATTGCCCTATTTAGAGAATATCCACGGAGAAACCAAGCATTGTGGTAAGTTTCCCACAAGGTATGGCACAAACAAGAATATTCAAAAAGAAATTGATCTTTTGAGAAAACAGCTTCAATCGGTTATTCAAAAAGAAAAGTATGAAGAGGCTGCAGGTATTAGAGATAAGATACGATTGCTTGAGAACCAGTAAGTTAATATTAAAGTTTTCCCTTGGCCAATTTAAATCATGATTTGTAAGTACTGTTCAAAACCTGCGACAATCCATTTGACCGACATCGTGGGCGGCCAAAAAAAAATCACGAACATTTGCAAAGAATGTGCTGAAGCTAAGCAGTTGCTTAAACAATCTGATAATGACCTTCCGGGTATTTTGCAGGGTTTGATTTCCAAGCATATCGGGAAAGAGGCAGATGATTTATCAAAATTAGTGTGCCCAGACTGTGGAACACGCTACATGGATTTTCGCGCTCAGGGGCGCTTGGGTTGCCCCAAGGACTATAATCATTTTAAACTGGGTCTTGAGCCGTTAATCGAAAAAATTCAGCATTCAAAAAAGCATCTTGGTAAAATACCCAAGCGCAATCCTGATCTTTCAGGTAAAAGATCTGATGAGATATTAAAAATTAGGCAGGAACTTAAAAAAGCAATTGAACTAGAATCCTACGAAGAAGCCGCAAGGTTAAGGGATTTACTTAGAGAAAAGGAAAATCCGGATGAATTTTGAATCACTCTCGAAATCAAGTGGTGAATGGCTTAAAGGCAGTGGTATTGAATCGGATATTGTGATTTCCAGCAGAATTAGGCTGGCAAGAAATCTTGCTGGATTTCCTTTTCCCAATCGAGCTAGTAACTTTCAAAAAGCTGAAATTGAAAACCTTCTTAAAGACCGCATTCAAACACTCGAATTTGAACAAAAATTCGAGTATGTATCCCTTACCGCTCTTAACACGCTCGATCGCCAATTCCTTG
>JAPLNF010000293.1 GCA_026692965.1 Planctomycetota bacterium | reverse complement strand
CCCTAAAATCCTTTAGGGCGCTAGAATGGCAGAGGGCTATTCCATGCCCGCCATCAGTAGGGGCAGAGCCTTCCTTTTTGATCAAGCTAAAGGCACCGCCAGATTGCGTTGCTGTAATAGTGAAAACGGCAAAGAATTATGGTCATTTACTTACGATTCTGACTACCAAGATTTGTATGGTTATAGCAATGGCCCACGCTGCTATCCTGTGGTTGATGGTGCACGCGTTTATATCCTTGGCCCTGAAGGCCTACTTCATTGCATTAATATTGCCAATGGCAAAGTGCTATGGAAAATCAATACGGTGGCTGATTTTAACGTGGTTCAAAATTTCTTTGGCGTTGGGAGTACCCCGACTATCGATGGGGACCTTCTTTTTGTTCCCGTTGGTGGCAGCCCTAAGGGCAGTGATAAAAATGATTTTGCACAGCTCAAGGGTAATGGTAGTGCGGTGGTTGCTTTTAATAAATATTCAGGCAAGATTGTTTATCAGTTTTCAAATGAGCTTGCCAGTTATTCAAGCCCCCTGATTGCGACAATTGATAATCGGAAATATGGATTGCATCTTGCTAGGGGCGGCTTGATTGGCTTTGAGCCTGTAACTGGAAAACAGGATTTCTTTTTCCCTTGGCGTTCCCGAACTCTTGAAAGTGTCAATGCTGCAGTTCCTGTTGTTGTTGGGAATAAGATTTTTATCTCCGAAACTTATGGCCCTGGTTCAGCATTATTGGAAGTTAACAAGGGTGCAGTTAAGGTTCTCTGGGATGATGAAACCCGTGGGCGCGATAAAGCCATGTTGGCACATTGGAATACCCCGATTCATGTTGATGGTTTTATTTATGGTTCGAGCGGTAGGCATAAATCAAATGCTGAACTTCGTTGCATCGAATTAAACACAGGGAAGGTTAAATGGTCGGTGCCAGAACTTACTCGGTGTTCTTTGTTGCAGGTTGATGGTCATTTTATTTGTCAGGCAGAGGATGGCTTGTTGTATTTAATAAAAATCAACCCTGAAAAGTTTGAGAAGGTGTCTGTAGCCTCTCTATCTGCCAACGGGGTTTCATTGCTTCAGGAACCATGTTGGAGCGCCCCTGTTTTGGCGCATGGGCTTTTGTATGTTCGTGGTAGAAATACCCTGATTTGCATTGACCTACTGCAGCAGTGATTCAGCCTATTTACGGTTGTATTCTCACCATACGAACGGTTATAATACTAATTGGTCTTTTTCCCACCTGTTAACCATGGGGTGGTCATGAGTTGGAAAGTTTTTGCATTAATAGCTCCTTTATTTTTAATTACCTCGGTTAGCCCGGTTTTGGGGGCTGATCAAAGCGAACACGACTTTTTTGAAAACAAAATCCGTCCGCTTTTTGTTAGTTATTGTCATGATTGCCATAGCACATCAAAGAAACAGCGGGGGGGGCTATTATTAGATTCAAAGCCTTCCGTTTTGAAGGGTGGCGATTCAGGGCATTTGTTTGTTGCAGGTAAACCAGACGAAAGTTTGTTGATCAAGGTTGTGGGCTATGATGATGAAATCAAGATGCCTCCTAAAAGCAAACTTTCTGCTTCCCAAATCGAAGATCTCCGTAAATGGATTAAGGATGGCGCTTACTGGCCTGTCGAAAAAACCGTTGCTGTAAAAGCCAACACCTTTAATATCGAAGAAAGAAAAAAGCAATGGGCTTGGCAGCCATTAAGTAAGTCTAACCCGAAATCATTGGGTTCAAATCCGTGGGTTAAATCTTCTATTGATGCCTTTGTGCTTGATAAAATGACCGAAAAAGGCCTGGTCCCTGCAAACCCCGCAGCAAAAGAGGCCTTAATCAGAAGAGCTTATTTTGATCTTATTGGCTTGCCACCTTTGCCTGCAGATACCAAGGCTTTTCTTCAGGATAACTCTCCCAATGCGTTCGAAAAAGTTGTTAACAAATTGCTCGACTCTTCTGCCTTTGGTGAAAAATGGGCTAGGCATTGGCTTGATCTTGTGCGTTATGGCGATTCCCGAGGACATGAATTCGATGCCTCGATTCCTAATGCTTTTCAGTATCGGGATTATGTTATTCGTGCCTTTAATTCTGATGTCCCTTACAATCAATTTGTCAAAGAGCACCTTGCGGGCGATTTAATCACTAATCCCAGATTACATCCTGTTGAAGGTTGGAATGAATCCATTCTAGGTACCGGATTTCTTTACCTAGGCGAGGAGGTTCATTCGCCTGTTGATATTAGGCTTGATCAAGCGGATCGCTTTGATAATCGCATTGATGTAATTGGAAAAACTTTTCTAGGCCTTACCATTGCTTGCGCCCGTTGCCATGACCATAAGTTCGATCCTATTCCTACCAAGGATTATTACTCCTTGTTTGGCTTTCTTTCAAGCAGCCATTATCGATTGGCCCGTTTTCAGAGCATGGAGAAAAACAAAAAGATCGATCAAAAACTAGCCGTTATAAGGGATAGTTTAGAGTTTCAAATAAAGGCAGAACTTAGTGATGCTGTTAAAAATGCTGCAGCTAATTTCCCCGCTTATGCCAAAGCTGCGAATCTTGGTTACAAACTTGCAAGGCTGCCCTCTGTACCTGATTCAGTTGGCCAAGATATCCTTATTGATGATTTTGAGTCAGGCAGCCTTAATGGGTGGAAAGTCGAAGGTAATGCTTTTAGTGCCGCCCCCGTATCTTCCAATGATCTCGCTCCCGAGCAAAAAGATGGGTCCTTTCAAGGTAAGTTTCTCGTCAATTCTTATATCCAAAAAAAGGGACAAAAGGTTTCTCGTTCTGACCAACCCACCGGCACTCTTACCTCTGCTCCTTTTTTAATCCAAAGGGATTACATTTCTTTGCTTGTTGGGGGCGGCGGTCATCTTGGAAAAACTTGTGTTAATTTGTTAGTAGATGGCAAAATCGAAATTAGCATTACGGGCAAAAATCTAAACGCAATGGCTTTAGCTTCTATGGATGTTCGGCGCTTTGCAGGTAAAATGGCCACGATTCAAATTGTTGATCAAGAAACTGTCGGATGGGGCCATATTGCTGTTGATTCTATCAAGCAAACTAATTCTGTAGCACCAAATGATGCATCACTTCTCGCACTTGGGAAAATCAACAAAAATGAATTAGAAAAAATTGCCATTGCTGAGAAAGTTGACCCAAATACGCTTTCAGGATTTTTGACTTATTTGTTAAAGGCTGATGCTGACCCTAAGCATCAGGATCATTTTTTTGCCAAAAAAATCCTCCATCCCGAGATGGTTCGTTCTAAAAATAAAGAGGCTGGCCCTATCGTTGGCGACTTGGAATTTAGGGAATCCTTTAAAAACAAAAAGCTTATCATTGATTATTCGAATACTTCGGTTTCGGATTGGATGCCCGATGATGTTACCTATGGTCGAGGCCCTGTCAAGTTAGGCGCACTTAAAATCGGAGGGACGAAACCTAAACCAGAATTCCAATTTGTTGAATATTCAGCAGCAATGATTGATCCTTTTTGGCAAGATTTGAAGTACTCAAAAGGAGCAGAATCAGAGCCAGGTTCCCTGGGCGCTAACAGGGCGGGTAGGATTTTATCTACGCCCTCTTTTATTCTTGAAGATGGGTGGGTTCATTTTCTCGCAAAGGGTAAAGCTAAAATTTATTCTTCTGTTGGGGCTCACATTATGATTGCTGGGCCTTTGCACGGAAATTTGGTGCGCACTATCGATATGAATGATTGGGGTTGGGTCAGTATTGATCTAACCCGTTACAAAAATCTGGCCACACATCTTGAGTTTTCTTCTGATGATTTGAACTTTGCTGTTAGATTTGTTTTGCAGGGCGGGCAAGATAAACCTTTATTGCCAACCCCTGCGCGCGAGGTTGTTTCTAAAGCTTTAGCCTCTCTTGATGACCAACTTTTTTATCAAGAAATACAGAAATTACTTTTTGAATTCTCTTCCTTCCTTAAACAAGAAAAGGTGGCAGACAATCAAAAAAATTCCGCACTGGCGACTCTTGGAAATTCGGTTATTAATTTTGGGTTGATTAAAATTGATTCCATTGGAAAACAACCTATTGCCTCCTTGCTTGAAAAACAAAATATACTTCAGGGGGAAGTGCAGTGGGATTCCCAGTTGGCATTAGCTTTGCAAGAAGGTACCGGAATCGATGAGAAAGTTTTTGTTCGCGGTAGTCACAAAAACCTCGGTGAACCTGCTCCTCGTTCTTTTTTAACAGCTCTTGGGGGCACTAAACTTCCCCCACAAAACCTAGGTAGTGGCAGGCTGCAACTTGCAGACTGGGTTACCAATATTGAAGCGGATCCTTTTCTTCCCAGAGTTATGGTTAATCGAATCTGGCACCATCTTTTAGGCAGAGGTATTGTTGCTTCCGTTGATAATTTTGGCTTGCTCGGAGAAAAACCAACGCATCCTGAATTGCTTGATTTTCTTGCATTACAATTCGTTGATGATGGTTGGTCTGTGAAAAAAACCATTAAGAAAATTATGCTTTCTTCTGTATATCAAACATCATCTTCGCCTTCGGATTTAGCGAAAAAATATGACCCCGAAAATCTTTTCTTAAGCCATGCCAACATGAAAAGGCTCTCCGGTGAAGCTATTCGCGATTCAATGCTTTTAATTTCTGGCGAGTTGAATGAGACTATGTTTGGTCCGCCGATCAATATTAATTTGTCTGCTTTTCAAGAGGGTAGGGGAAGGCCAGCAAGTGGACCTATTGATGGGGCAGGCCGTAGGAGTATTTATCTTTCGGCACGAAGGAATTTTCTTTCTTCATTTATGCTTGCATTCGATTCACCCATCCCGTTTTCCACGGTTGGTAAACGAAGTATTTCAAATGTCCCCTCCCAATCCTTAATTTTAATGAATGATCCTTTTGTTCATCAACAATCGGAGAAGTGGGCTTTGAAAATAATTGCGCAATATGCTGAACCTAGCTTGCGATTAGATGCCATGTTTTGGCAAACATTGAATCGCCCTCCTTCTACTTTAGAACTTGAAGAATGCATGGGCTATTTGTCTGCATCGTCTGCTACTGACTCTGAAAAATGGGCTTCAATTGCACATTCGTTATGGAATGTTAAAGAATTTGTTTGGATCCCTTAGGTCATCGTTTTAGGACTAAAGTTATGCATTGTGGAAATTTTCAACCTAAGGCTCTTTCTAGAAGACAAATGCTGATTGGTAGTGCCAACGGGTTTGGTGCTCTTGCTTTTGGCGTGCTTCATGCCGGGGAAAATGACAAAAATAAACCCAATTCTTCGGGCGGTTTACACCATCAAGCGAAGGCTAAAAATATAATTTTTTTGTATATGGATGGTGCGCCTTCCCAGATGGATACTTTCGACCCCAAACCTATGTTGACTAAATATCATGGGGAAACACCTGACAAGGTGCTGAAAGTATTGCCCACCCAATTCAATAGCATTGGTAAGATTTTGCAATCTCCTTGGAAGTTCAAGCAGTATGGTCAAAGTGGTATTTGGGTTAGCGATTTGTTTCCACATATTTCCAAACATGTAGATGAACTTGCGGTGATAAAATCTGCAGTTTCAAATTTCCCCGAACATACAAGCGCGAATTATTTTCTACATACAGGGAGCGGGCTTCAAGGGAGACCAAGTTGGGGCGCTTGGACTAGTTATGGACTTGGAAGCTTTAATAAAACTCTCCCAGGATTTTTGGTTCTAAACGGTGGACTTATCCCGCCCGGTGGGCTTGATAATTTTAATAGTGGTTTTTTACCCGCTGCTTATCAAGGGTCTGTCTTTAAATATGGCCCTGCGCCTGTTGCTAATATCAACCGCAAAGAACCTTCTGAAAAGATGCAAAAAGACAAACTAGATCTTGTTAGTCGGTTAGATAGGCTTAATATCCAAAAAAACGGAACTCACGACCAGATTGAGTCTGCTATCGCTAATCAAGAAACCGCTTTTCTTATGCAAACTTCTATTCCAGAGTTGATGGATATTAAAACCGAATCAAAGGCAACCCAAGATCTCTATGGTGTAAGTTCTCCAAACGCACCAACCAAAATTTTTGGCACACAATGCCTTGTTGCAAGACGTTTACTTGAACGAGGGGCCCGGTTTATCGAACTAACTTGCCCTTCAGTTGGTAGCGATCGTTGGGATCAACATAGTAATTTGAAAGATGGTCATGAGAAAAACGCCCTTGCCGTTGATCAACCCATTGCTGGATTGATCCAAGATCTTAAAGCTAAGGGTATGCTAGATTCCACGCTAATTTTATGGTCTGGCGAGTTTGGGCGGACCCCATTTGCGCAGGGCAATGATGGCAGGGATCACAATCCCTTTGGTTTCACTTGCTGGATGGCGGGTGGGGGCGTTAAAGGTGGCACGAATTATGGTGCTACGGATGATTTTGGTTATCATGCTATTGATGGAAAAGTTGAAATTCACGATATTCATGCAACTATGTTACATCTACTTGGTATTGATCATAAAAAGTTAACATTCCGATTTGGTGGTAGAGATATGCGGTTAACGGATGTTCATGGCGAGGTTATTTCTAAAATATTAGTTTAATAGAACCTGAGTTAAATACGTTCATTTTTCGGGGGCGCTTTGTGATGAGAGTTTTTTCTTCGTTTTTGGTTGTGTTTCTTTTTTATCAATTACTTAATGCTGCCCAAGAAAAAGCAGTTCCTGCAGCGGAGGTTGTCTTTAAAGAGGGGGAAATCTTACCCGGTCCGTTTTACCCTTTTGTTGTAAATGGACCACGAAAAGACCGTTTACGCGCACTGATCAACGAGAAACCCGACAAAACTTTTATTCTTATGTTTTTTCAAGGTGCAACTGTGCCTGATTATTTAGGTAAATCCCTTGAAGATCTTAACGCAAATATCAAAGGAAATAAAAGTAAAGCCTTTCCGACTTCAGCAATGGCCATTTTTGTAAACCCTGATATTAAGAATGTTGTTAAGGATGATGAAAAACGAAATGAATTCGTAAAAGCAATTCGATCCGCAATCGCTGAAGATAAATCCGACTTTATTGAGATCGGGGTTGATGATCTTGAAGATTTGAAAAATTATAAACTGGGGCAAGCGACCACGGTCTTGATGCTTCGTTGCGAAAACTTAAAGGTCATAAAGATGCTGAATTTAGACGCTCCTAATTCCAACGCAGATGGTTTTTCCAAAGCCTTGGATCAATTACTTGAAATGCCCAAGGGGAAATGAAGAAGGTTTTACTTTTACCTCTTTTAAATCGGTTTTTTTAACGTAATCTTATGCACATATTTGCAATAGTCATGTTGCTTATGTTATCATAATTTTTTGTATGTTTTAATGCTGAGGTGCTTGCCATGAAGTCTTCCCAGGGAATTATTGCTGTTCTACTTTTTGTAGTTATGGTGTTTGGGTTGACCTTTGCAATGAATTACCTTGGCGGGCTCAACGAAGTAAAAATTCCAGTTCAAAATAAAGATAATAACTCTACAAAATCCTCCGATAATGCGGATGATGGCTCTAATCAAGAGCTTACTTTTTTGCAGAAAATCTACCCGTCCGATGGTATTAGCGCAATTGAAAATGAATACAAATTGGGTGGGTTGCATGACTACCTTTTTGCTCATGAAGGTTTGTTGCCTTTGAAAATTGGCCTAGATAGCAAAAATTGCACATGCACAAGTGTTCTTGTATTCGAACTTCCCTCCGAATGGCTTAAAAGTAATATCAGCAAAGACGCCATGGGCAAAATCAACTTGATGAAAATTGAAGAGGCACTTTCTAAAGCTGATGTTAAAGCAACACTTGAAAAACAAATTACGCCCATCCCTTTGGAAAAAAACGAACAACCTATTTTGAAAGCTGGTTCGGTGGGCTGGATCAGGCTGCAGTGGAAAACCGAAAAAATGGGGCCTAATCGTCTTACTGCAAATATTTGGATGGGTAAAAAAGGTGGTGGGAATGAATCGAGGCTTGAAGCTTTGGTTAATGTTCAAGCTGCTCTCTTTGTTAATCCTGTAGAATTAGCAATTGATGTTCTATCGCCTTTAGTTTCAGAAAAAAAAGTTGCTTTTAAATGTTATTCTTCCACCCGAAAATCCTTCGATTTAATTGTCAAAATGACTAGGCCAAGGCCTGATGAAACCGTCATTATTGGCAAACCTGTTCCCTTGACTAATGAAGAACTAAAAAATGATGAAAAACAGTTCAGCGGTGCCCCTCTTTTGTCCGGTTATCTGGTACCAATAACGGCATCTTATAGTGTTCCGGGTGGTAAAGATTTGATGGAACTTGGTCCATTTACCAGACAAATCGAATTCATCATCACCAAAAACAATCAAAAAGATTTGGAAACTGATACCCGTGTTGAGGTAAAGATTACCGGGAAGGTTGAGGGCGAATTCCGAATCCTTGATGCAGAGCAGCGGGGAAGGCTTTCGATGGGGGTTTTTCAAAGGGGCTTGGGTTCTAAAAAAGAGTTGAAAATCGAGACTGATTTGCAAGGAATAGATCTCGAGTTGGATGTTGCTAAAACAACTTCATACCTTAAGGTGAAGCTTGTTTCCGGCTGGCCTCAGGATGTTTCCGGCCGTAGGACTTGGAAGTATTCTGTTGAAATAGCCCCGAATACCGTCAGTGGTCCTTTTCCTCGTGATGATGAGTTTTTTCGAGATAGTTCCTTTTATCTAAAATCCAAAGGGAATTCATCGAGGTCTATTCGTATTCCTGTTGAAGGCCGTGCTGATAATTAGCCGATAATAATATGATCGCTTAAATACTTAACACCATGGAAGGTGGGTTAGTCATGAAAAATAATTTTTTTCTTTCATTAAATAATCGTGTGATTTCTAACAAAGCCAGCGTTTTTTCGGCTTTATTAGTAGTATCATTTTTAACAGCTTACCATCTTGAACTCTTTACTTATGCTCTTGCTCAAGAAACTAAAGGGAAGGAACCGGTTGCAATTGCTTCAACCACTCCCATCCCCAAGTCTTTGTTAAAATGGGAAAAACCTGACCTGACCTTAATTCTTACTGCGCAGCAGCATGGGTATTTATCGCCATGCGGTTGTTCTAGGCCCCAAGTCGGTGGATTGGAAAGGCGTTATAATTTTATTCAAGCACTTAAAACCAATGGTTGGAACCTTACTGCCTTAGATCTTGGGGATCTTTCTCAAAAACAAGGGCCGGTTTCTCTTCCTAATGAGCAAGGGTTGATTAAATATCGTTACGCTATGAATGCACAGAAAAAGATCGGGTATTCTGTTGTTGGATTTGGAGAGTACGAAACATCATTGCCTTTGTTTAACGCTTTAGCTGAGTACGCACTCAACGAACCTAGCCCAAGAGTTGTTTCCGCGAATCTTCTAGATCGTGAAAAAGAATTTCCCGATCAAGTTTCTGCTTGGCAGAAAGTAGATGTCAAGGGATCGGATATAAAGTTAGGGGTAACCGGAGTTGTTAGCCCAAATATTGCAGAGAAAATCAAGGACCCTAGAGTTAAGTTTGGCCCTTCCAAAGTAGCTTTGGATTCCGTGTTGAAAGAAATGAACCAAGATAACATTCAACTTAAAGTCTTACTTTATCAGGGGGTACTCAATCGCAGCCCGAAGGGCGAACCCGCAACCGAAGCTTTGAAAGCGGCACAATCTTATCCTGAATTTCAAGTTCTCATGTGCCTTAGTGATGAAGATGAGCCTTCTTCCAACCCTATTACCATAAGTCACGAAAACAAAAAACAGTCGCTAATCATCAGGATGGGAACCAAGGGTAAGTATGTCGGTGTTTTGGGCGTTTATAAAACAGGCGACCCTTCTCAGCCTTTTAAGTTTCGTTATACCATTGAACAAATGTCTGAAGATTACATGACGACTGAATCCGCAAAAAAGAATCACCCTGTCATGGAACTCATGGAAGCTTACGCTAAAGAACTTAAAAACGAAAATTACTTATCTAGGTTTGGCCAAGCCAGGCACCCTGTCCAGGTGTCTGCACCCGGGGCAAATCCTGTTTATGTCGGTTCCGAAAAATGTAAGAAATGCCATGAATCCGCTTATGAGGTCTGGGAAAAATCAACTCATAGTCATGCCTATAAAACCCTTGTTGATGCCAAGGAACCTTCTTTACGACACTATGATCCCGAATGCATTGTTTGTCATACCGTTGGATTTGGGTACCAATCAGGTTTTAGCACCTTTGAAAAAACGCCCAACCTTACCAATGTTGGGTGTGAAAGTTGCCATGGCCCCTCCAGCGAACATGTTAAAAAACCTAATGATGAAAACTGGCACAAACTTATTAATCCTTGGAAAGCAGTGAGTGGAGAAACACCTGCAGATAAAGAATCTCGGTTGGGAAAAACGGATCAGTTTTGCCAAAAATGCCATGATATCGATAATGATGTTACTTGGACTAACAAAGGTTTTGAAAGAAAATGGCCTAAAGTAGCGCATCCTTCCCCAGCATCTGAGTAATCATTTATCTCATTAATTTTAATAACACAAAGTGGCGGTAGCGAATGAATCGATCGGCTTTTATGCCATATTTGTGGATGGTGAGTGGATGTATTGCTTTTACATTTATGGGCAATTTTACTTTTGCACTAGGTCATATTTCAGCTATTGGGCTTAGTCTTGATTGGCAAATCATTGCGTTCTTTAGAGCTTTTTTAGTTTTTCTTTTTTCATTTGCGATTGCTATAGCCTTTCGAATTAACCCTGTCGTTATGGGGTCCCGAAGCCTTTGGCTTAGAAGTATAGCGGGCAGTTTGAGCCTTGTCTTTTCTTTCTATGCCTTAACAAAATTGCAACTTTCCTTGGTTCTTACCGTTACTAATATGTTCCCGCTATGGGTCGCGTTATTATCGTGGCCCATGTTGAAAAAGAGACCGTCCATTTCGGATTGGGCTGCTGTTTGCATGGGTATTATTGGCGTAGGGTTGATTCAAAAACCACACCTTAGTGATAATTATCTAGCCATTGCTTCTGCCATTATCGCGTCTTTTTTTACCGCATTGGCAATGATTGGGCTACATAAGATCAAAGGCATTCCGACTCAGGCTATTGTGGTTCACTTTTCTGGGGTAGCAACGGCGTTATGCCTTTTGGTTTTGCCTTTTGCTCCAAATGTGGGCACTACAATTGCTGATATGGATTTTAAAATCTTGCTGCTTTTATTGGGTGTGGGCATTTCTGCGACCATCGGCCAGAACTTTTTAACTCTCGCCTTTTCAAGCGGTGCGCCAACCAAAATTTCTGTTGTTGGCCTTAGTCAAGTTGTTTTTGCCGTTATCGGAGACATGTTGTTCTGGCATAAAGCGTTGGGAATTACTGAAGTAATAGGTATTTTACTTATTCTTCTACCAACAGGCTGGGTTATGTTAAAATCTGATCCTGATTTAAATCCTTAAAATAACTTGTCAACTCTGAGATTTACAAGTATGACGGTTCATCAATAGAACCATTTTAATCGAATTTATGCTTATCGCTCGGCATCTAAAATTTTACTTCCCAGAAGTGCCTGGCAATTCTAAGCTTCCAATCAATGACAAATCTTTAGTGCCCAATTTCTCAGCCTGCTTTGGGGATAAGCTGAATGTTACAACTACTTGTTCGCCACCAGGGCTAGCTACTACATAATAGTTTTGCATGGTCGGAACGTTGTCAAGTTGGCCCAACGCAGAAATTCTATAAACCCATCGGCCTTTATCACCTGATGGAACTTCGCCTTCTTGTAGGTCTTTTTCGACCACCCAGCCGGGCGTTCTTTCTGTTACATTTTTGAATTCTGCAACCGAAAGATGTTTACCAGGCTCTGCTTTGCTCCATACTGAAACGGTAGCCTGTGCAATAAAATCGCCCTTTTCAACCAATCTTAAAACCAGATGGTTTTCAGTTTTAGCAACTAATTGCCAATCTCTGCTCATCGATAAATCAAATCGCCCTTGTTGGTCTTTGAATTCAACATAAGTCATCAAATTCGGGACATCAAAATCTTGGGGAATTGAAACCAATGCAGCATCATTTAGTGTTTGCGGGGTTTCAAGAACCTCTCGTTTAATGGTAATTTCCATTTCTGTTTTTGATGCAGGGTTGACAGGGCCAGCTTCTCGATTGTCACTTTGCTTCCAGCTAAGGTTTGTAATCCTTGCGGTTTTTTCGTTCCAAATTCCTGTTGCATCAACAGTGGACGAAACACTTGCACCAGATTCAACTCCGGTTGCTGTGCCCTCAATTTTAAAAGTCACAATCCCATTTTCATTGGAAAGTGCTTTTCCTGTAATTGTATGTTCGGAAAGGCCTTCAAAATTACAAATAGCTTGTACTGTAGCATCCTTTAATTTCCAAGCTTCTTTAGGAACAGGACCTTTATCTGGAATTAAATTCGCAATGGATAGAGTGTCAAAATGTTCGCCCGTTAGTTCTAATTCTTCCCTCGTTAGTGGGCCTTTTGGGCTGTAAACGAAAATAGAACTCTCTGGTTTTTGAGCCACAATTAGGCTTCTTTGCTTGCGAAGCGTTCTTTCAGATTTGTTACCTTCGATGTTAAATAAAGCTTCTGCCTTTGAATAATTCCTTGCAACTTTGTCTGGAATTCCCGAGGTAGATAAATGGATTACCCGTTCTTCAAAATGGTGATTTGCAGTGGCTACCATTGGGATAGCTATCATTTTTCCATCACGCTGCACCTTCATTTCGCCCTTTAAATTTAACGATAACTCTATTTTCAAGCAATCATCTGCTTGCGGTTGTTCCTTAAAAGAAACAGCATTCTGGTTTGAAAGAAACACACACAAGGCGGTAACAAACTGAAGGGTAAACATTGCATTCTCCAACCATAAAAATTAACAGATTTAAAGGGTAATACCGTGAGGTGAAAAAGCAGTCAACCCTAGGTTGGCAATTTGTTAAGGTGGTTAAACAAAGAAAGCCAAGGTAGTTATTACCTTGGCTTTCTTTGTTTAACTAGATTTTAGAATTAGCTCTTCACTTCAGCTTCAATTACAGGTGCTGTTGTGCTTACTTCTTTAGTTCGGGATTCCAATACTAATTCAAGAAAAGCAGTTTGGCCACCATCCCCAAGGCGCCTTTCTTGGCGCTTTAAAACTCGGGTGTAACCACCTTCTCGATTAGCAAAAAGTGGTGCGATTTCTTTGAAAAGAAGCTCAACAGCTTCTTTGTCACGAAGCCTAGCAAGGGCAAGCCTACGGGCAGCTAAGGTGTTTTTCTTAGCCAAGGTAATAAGCTTTTCAGCAAATATTCGAACTTCTTTAGCTTTTTCAAGACCTGTGATAATACGACGGTGAGTGAACAAGGCACGGGTAAGATTCCGGAACAACGCTATTCGATGGTCCTGATTTCGGCCTAGTTGTCTACCTCTTCTTAAATGACGCATGGCTCAATCTCGATTTTTAGTTGGAAAAAATACAGTTTACTTACGAAGAGCAGATGATCTTAAACCAAGTTTAAGATTTCGCTCATCAAGCTTAATCTTAACTTCTTTAAGAGTAGTTTCACCAAAGTTGCGAACTTCAAGCAATTCTTCTTCAGAACGCATTACAAGATCACGTACTGTGGAGATACCTTCAGATTCTAAACAATTGGTTGCCCTTACAGACAATTCCAATTCAGCAAGGCTCATATTAAGCTTGCGTTCAAGTTCAACATCAACTGTTGAAGATGCAACAGGTTCTTGAATGTGTTCCAAACCAACTTCTGGGCCGGGTTCTGCATATTGAATAAAGGGGTTGAGGTGCTTTCGAAGAATCTTTGCGCCTTCAACAAGTGCCATCTGGGGAGTTACTGTACCATTGGTCCAGATTTCCATGATCAATTTGTCATAGTTGGTTTTTTGACCAACGCGAGTATCTTCAATTTCATATTTTACACGAACAACAGGTGTAAAACTTGAATCGATAGGAATAACACCGATTTCACGATCGCCTGGCACATTTTCTTCTGCCATTCGATAACCACGGCCGTTTTCAACAGTCATTTCAACTTTGAAAGGAACATCGTCGGTTAATGTTGCGATTACATGTTCAGGATTAATAATCTGAACTGCTTCGGTTGTAATAATATTAGCTGCAGTTACTACGCCTTTTTCGTGCTTTTCAATACGAATTACTTGTGGTAAATCACTAATGTTTTTTACAACAAGGCTTTTAATATTAAGAATAATATCGATAACATCTTCAACCACACCAGGTATAGTGGTGATTTCGTGTTGAACACCTTCGATTTTAACTTGGGTTATAGCGCTTCCTTCAAGGCTTGAAAGAAGAATCCTACGAATGCTATTACCAATCGAAACACCAAAACCCCTTTCAAAGGGTTCTGCATAAAACTTACCGTAGGTGTCGGAAAGAGTTGAACGATCGCCATTAACCCTACTCGGTAATTCCAAACCGCGCCATCGAATACGCATAATTAAAACTCTCCTAAACTATTTTAAGGCTGATTTTTCAAGCCTATTATTATCAAATAAAAAGTATACCAGTTTTTAACGGGAGCAGAATTCAATGATTAACTGTTCACGAATTTCTTCAATATGCGGATCCATGTCACCACGAGTCGGCATGCGCGTCATTTTACCTTCAGGAGGTTCTTGATTTGTAATGGTCAAGAAATCTGGGATATTAGGCGAGGTCTGTTGCACTTGCAGCCTTACCAAGTCAATAGATCGCTTGCGATTTTTGACTGAAACAACATCATTAGGCTTCATAATCAAGCTTGGGATGTCAGTTGGTACGCTATTAACAGTTACATGCCCATGAGCTACGAGTTGCCTCGCTGCTGCACGATTTGGTGCAAAGCCCAATCTGAATACTACATTATCAAGCCTACGTTCCAACAAGGTGATTAAAACTTCACCTGTGTTTTGCTTGGAACGGCTTGCAATCTCAAAGTATCTTCTGAATTGCCTTTCGAGCAAACCATAAAACCTTTTTAGTTTTTGCTTTTCACGAAGACGGATACCGTATTCGCTTGGCTTGCTGCGACGAAGATGCATGCCGGGCGGCTGATTGCGTCTTTCAATTGCGCACTTAGGCGACTCACAACGAAGGCCTTTAAGATAAAGCTTTACGCCTTCTCTTCGACAAATTCTACATACTGGGTCGGTAATTCTTGCCATGGATGTTATTACTATCTCTAGCGGTTAAAAGTTGTAAATCTTCCTGATGGATACAGTTTTCCTATTTATACTCGACGACGCTTGGGCGGCCTACAACCATTGTGAGGAAGTGGCGTCACATCTTCAATTGCCTTTACATTCAAGCCGGAAGCTTGGAGTGCGGTAATTGCAGATTCGCGACCTGACCCAGGACCCTTGACTCGAACTTCAATTTCTTTAAGTCCAAACTTCAAGGCTCGGGATGCTGCTTCTTCTGCTGCCCTTTGGGCTGCAAAAGGTGTGCTTTTTCGGCTACCCTTGAATGCGCAGGTTCCTGCTGATGCACAACATAGGGTATCACCATTAGTATCAGTGATGGTCACAATGGTGTTATTGAAAGTAGCAAGTATATGAGCTACTCCCCGACTGACATTACGACGCTGTTTTTTCTTCTTGGACACGAAAGAATATCTCCGTGAAAATTAAATTACAAAATTAACCTCTAAGCTCTTTAACACCCTTCTTACCAGCAACGGTCTTTCTTGGACCTTTTCTGGTTCGGGCATTTGTTTTAGTACGCTGACCCCTTACAGGTAAGCTGCGACGATGGCGCGAGCCTCTGTAGGAGCCGATGTCTCGTAATCGAGCAATATTTTGTTGGATTTGCCTGCGGAGAGGCCCTTCCACTACATATTCTCGGTCAAGTATGTTTGCCAATCGGCTTACATCGTCTTCGTTAAGATCTTTTGCACGGCGAATTGGGTCAACCCGTGCTTCTTCACATAGACGTAATGCAAGAGCGGGTCCAATCCCATAAATATAGCGTAAAGCTATATGGGTTGGTTTTTCATTCGGAATATCTACACCTAGAATACGCGGCATTCTCTAGCTCCCTTGATCAACCCTGCCTTTGTTTATGGCGAGGATCGCTGCAAATTACATAAACTTTACCTTGGCGACGCACCAATTTGCATTTTTCGCAAATTCGTTTTACACTAGTACTGACTTTCATATTTCACTACCGTCCTTTTGACGGATTAAGGTAAACTATTTTTTTACCATGGTTAAGGGTCTTCGGCAAGTAGTTGATAGAAAAAACAAGTCCAAATCCTCCTTTTTCTTCATTTTCTTCAACAAAATGAAGGATTTGTTTATTATATTTTTATTATCAAGTCGTCATCCGAAGTTAATACAAAAACCCCATCCTTCGTTATTGCTAATGTATGTTCCACATGAACACTTGGTAGGCCATCCCGGGTAACGACCGTCCAATGGTCCCTTAGGACCTCAGTTTCCGCCTTCCCCATGTTTATCATGGGCTCTACCGCAAGTACTAAACCTTCTTCGAGTTTGAAATCTTGTTTTTTAACTTCTCGATTAACATAGTTTGGCACCTGGGGGTGTTCGTGCATTAACTTCCCGATCCCATGCCCTACATATTGGGTTACAACACTAAATCCTGCATCTTCTGCAGCTTTTTGCATTTTAGTGGCAACTTCAGTCCACCATTTGCATCGAGATAGCTCTCTGATGGCAATACTTAGAACCTGTTCACCAACTTCGATCAGTCTTCTTTTTTCGTCACTGACCGTACCTATAGGAATCGAAATGGCAGCATCTGCACACCAGCCATTCAATTTACACGCTGTATCTATTTTAAGAATATCCCCATCACGGACAACTTTTCCACCTGGAATTCCGTGAACGACTTGTTCATTGACAGAAATACAAGTGACTGCGGGAAATGGTACTTTCCCCGGATAACCTTTAAAAAGTGAGAGAGCGTTATTTTGCTTGTAAAATTCTTCGACTGCCTTATCGATATCTCCAGTGATAACGCCCGGTTTTGCCATGGCTTTGCACATTTTAAGGGCACCAGCGACCAATTTACCCGCTTCGCGCATCAACCCGATTTCGCGAGGGGATTTCAATTCAGGCCTGTTTGCAAAAAGGTTTCGCAACATTGGTCCTCAAATGCTTAATGCATGTACCATGGATTGATAAATTTGTTCGATATCCCCAGTTCCATGAATTCTTTTAAGCAGTCCGTTCTGCTCGTAGTAAGGAAATAATGGAACTGTGTCTTTATGGTAAACAGTAAGCCTTGATTTTACTGTTTCTACATTGTCATCTTCGCGTTGAACTAGAACCGTATGGCAATCATCACAAATTCCTGCAATTTTGCTCGGATTGCTTAGCGTATGAAATGTTGCTTTGCACCCTAACTTAGGGCAACTCCATCTGCCAGTTACTCGTTTAACAATTTCTGCATCACACACATCAAGCAACACAACTGCAGTCAAAGGCAAGCCATGTTGCGCTAATACGCTATCTAATGATTTTGCTTGCATTAGAGTCCTAGGATAACCATCAAGAATAAAGGTTTTAGGTCGGTCATCCCTCTGAAACCGTTCGCTCACTAAATCATTGACAAGTTCATCAGGAACCAAGTTGCCAACTTCGACAAAAGGCTTGGCTCGAAGTCCAACCGAGGTTTCGTTTCGAATGGCTTCCCTTAGAAGGTCGCCTGTACCAATATGCTCCAACTTCATTCTTTTCGACAGAATTTTGGCTTGGGTACCTTTGCCGCATCCTGGAGGACCAACTAAAATTATTCGCATGGAATAACCGATCTAATGCTAGGTTTTATAAAAAACAAGTACCTAAATCATGTTTTCATAAACAAAATAAATCAGCAAAGTTAAATACAATAAAAGGCAGGAATATATTTTTTAATGAAGACTCTAATCTTCAGTTAGACCAGGATAATTTCGCATTACGAGATGGCTGTTAATTTTTTGGACCAAATCCAATGCAACGCTAACCACAATTAGCAGGCCAGTACCACCATAGAAACTCGCGACTTCTTGCCTTACATCCATTGTGCTTGTAATCAAGGTAGGAATAACAGCAATAATAGCTAGGAAAGCAGCACCGACATAGGTAATCCTCATCATTACCTTTTCGAGGTATTCTGAAGTTCTTTTGCCTGGCCTGTAGCCAGGGATAAAACTACCGAAGTCTTTGAGGTTATTCGCAACATCTTTTGGGTTAAAGATAATAGCGGTCCAAAAATAGCAGAATATGTAGATCATTACAACAAATAGAACAGTGTAAGCCCATCCTTGTCTTTCAAATACATCTTTTAAAGCAAGAGCCCAGCTCCACTCCGTTGCACTCGAAATAAAGTTGAAAATAAAGTAAGGTAGGATAAGTAAGCTACTAGCAAAAATAACAGGCATAACTCCCGCTTGATTTACCTTCAAGGGTAAAAACTGCCTAGTGCCGCCAAACACTTTTCGACCTCGTACATGTTTCGCTGATTGCGTTGGAATCCTTCTTTGAGCTTTAGTAATTGCAATAACTGCAACTACCACAACTACAAAAAGCAACATTAAGACAACTAGCTTCTCGAAACTGATGTCTTGGCTAGAACCGCCACCAAGTGTAACAATAGATTCTTTAAACTTCCCGTTTTCGAAAAGTAACGAAGCTGTTGCTGCAGGAATCCTCGCAACGATACCAGCCATGATAATTAAACTAATACCGTTACCAATTCCATATTCATCAATCTGTTCGCCCATCCACATAAGAAACATGGTTCCGGTGGTCATCATAAGGACCATGGTAATCCAATAGTAACCAACATTGTAATCAATGGGCTGTGTCAAAGCGAAACCTTGGCCACCCCTAGAAGATGGTTGCATGATAAATTGGACATACATAAAAGCTTGGAAGAAGCAGATGACAACGGTTGCCCAACGGGTGTAGTTGTTAATTTTCTTGCGTCCGGATTCTCCCTCTTTTTGGAGTTTCTCCAAAGGAGGATAAACCGCACCAAGCAATTGAAAAATAATGGATGCAGAAATGTAGGGCATAATGCCCAAGCCAAAAAGAGTTGCGTTACTTAAATCTCCACCGCTAAACAACGAGACGTAACCCAAAATGTCACCCAATGGGCCGCCTTGGCCGACATTGCGGTTCATTAAGCTTTGGTCAACAAAAGGAAGAGGGATGGAGTAACCAACCCTGTAAACAGCGAGGAATAAAAGTGTTATAAGGATTTTATTCCGTAGTTCCGGAATAGCTAAAATTGCACTAAACTTACCCATACCTTGGCTCCTGCAGTTGGGTTTACCGCAGATTGCCAATTGAGAACAATCCGGATTACCCTATATCTTATCCCAGAATGGTAATCTTAAACCGAATGAAAGAAACAAAAAACAAAGGAAACCAATATCTTAATTAAGATTTGGTTCCCATTTTGTTTCTTACAGGCTTCGCTGGTGGCGGAATAATTTCAACAACTCCACCTTTAGCAATAATTTTTTCAATTGCAGATTTGGAAACATGGTGCGCACGAACGGTTAACTTCTTCGAAAACTCGCCTTTAGCAAGAATTCGAATACCATCGGAAGGCCCATTAGCCAAACCTTTTTTCTTTACTGTTTCAGGATCAACAGTATCGCCATCGTTAAAGTGGGCATCAATTGCACCTAAGTTAACAACGTGAAACTTTTTGTCCCACATTCCGTGACTGAAACCGCGTTTTGGTATTCTGCGGAATAATTGCATCTGTCCGCCTTCGAACACCGCAATTGGCTTGTCAGAACCTGCACTTGCCCACTGGCCTTTATGACCACGGGATGCAGTTTTACCATGACCGCTACCAACACCACGGCCTACGCGCTTTTTGGTCTTAAGCTTATTAACGCCTTTGTGTACTTGTGTCAAATCCATTAGAGTGTAACTCCACGAAGCATTGCAACTTCAGAACGGGATCGAAGTTGTTGCAAGCCTTCAATTGTTGCTTTTACAAGATTTATTGGGTTCGTACTGCCATGCACTTTTGTAAGGATGTTTTTAACACCACAAACTTCAAGAACATCGCGAACACCAGCACCAGCTTTAACGCCAGTACCAGGACCCGCCGGAACCATAATAACGCGACTGGCACCGAAACGGCCAATCACACGATGAGGAATAGTATCACCACGAAGCGATACTCTCCGTGATCTTTTGATTGCTCCTTGAGCATCTTTAGTTGCTTTTTCTACAGCAGGCGGAACTTCCTTGGCTTTGCCGTATCCCACAGCAACTCTGCCACGGGTATCGCCTACAACGACTAAAGCGTTGAAGCTAAAACGACGGCCACCTTTGACCACAGTTGCAGACCTGCGAATTTTAATTACGCGGTCTTGAAGTTCTTCTTGTTTTGGTTCCCGATCTTTTGCCATGATCTCTGAATACCTGTTATGGGAAAACTGTCTGGATGAAAATTAAAACTGCAAACCACCTTCACGAGCAGCATCAGCAAGAGCTTTAATTCTGCCATGATATCTGTAATATCCGCGGTCAAAAGCCACTTTCAAGATGCCTTTGGCCTTTGCTGCTTCGGCAATTTTTTTACCTACAGCAACAGCGGCAAGAACATTACCACCATAGGATAATGCTTTTTTAATTTCGGGACTGTTGCTACTTGCAGAAGCAAGTGTGCAACCGTTCGAGTCATCAATAAGCTGTGCATAGATGTGTTTCGAACTTCGAAACACATTAAGACTTGGCCTGATAACAGACCCAAT
>JAPLNF010000292.1:43782-51556 GCA_026692965.1 Planctomycetota bacterium | reverse complement strand
TGAAAGCGAACTTTTTGGGCATGTTAAGGGGGCGTTTACCAGTGCTATTAAAGACAAAATTGGAAGATTTGAAGCTGCCAATGGTGGAACACTTTTTCTTGATGAAATAGGTGATATAAATCAAGAAGTTCAGATTAAATTACTTCGGGTTCTCCAAGAAAAGATATTCGAAAAAGTAGGCTCGAATGTGCCTGTACAGGTTGATGTGCGGATCATCGCTGCAACGCACCAAAACCTAGAAGAATTAATCCGACAGGGGAAATTTCGAAGTGACCTTTTTTACAGGTTAAATGTTTTTCCCATTACAATACCTGCTCTGAAGGACAGAGAAGACGATATCCCAGAACTCTCTTATTACTTCTTGCAAAAAGCTTGTAACAAAATTGGTAGGGAAATTACTTCTATCGACGATGATGCGCTTTTATGTCTGCGAGCTTTTACTTGGCCAGGCAATATTAGGCAACTTGAAAATGTTATCGAGCGGGCAGTGGTTATAACCTCATCCAATTCCATACTTGTTGATGACTTGCCTGATGAAATAAAAGCAATGGCTTATGATTTTAGCCCGTCTGCTAATTTAAATAATTCCGGGCAAGGGTTGATGACCAAGATAACTGATCAGTCTAAATTCGATTACTTGCGCAGAGAGAAAGATAAAATTTTACTGGCGCTATCGCAGCATGGTGGCAATAAATCCAAGGTGGCGCGAAGTCTTGGCGTGGCTCGGAGTACCTTGGTCAGCAGGATGAAAAAACTTGGCTTGGAGTAAGTTATTCTTGTGCCAAGGAAAAGCACTTTATCTCTTTATCATTACGCAAAAATATCTTCTTGTCTGCAAACGCAGGGTGACTCCATACTATTTTTCTTTTGGTTCCCCCTGTAGGTGCTATTCCTGTTGGGTCTATCAAATGGCTTCTGTCGATTTCTTTGTAACCCGAAGGTGATAACTCGGAAATTATTAGGTCGCCTTTTTCGTTGAATATGAAAAAGTGTTTATCGTGTTTAATGAGAAAAGCGTTTCCCCAACGCTCTATCGGTTCATTTTGCGAACCTGTTGCACTCAAGTTTTCCCAAACCCTTTCCCCATCAGAAAGCTTAAGGCATCTTAATTCCCCATAGCTGCAAACACCAAAAATATAGCCGTTCTCCACAAAAGGTGTCGCCATGATTGAATGTAGGCCCTCGGTTTGCTTTGGAGTCTCTCCCCTGCCCTTTCCTTTCCAGATAAGTTTCGAAGATTTTTTGTCTGCGTCAATCTCTACCAACATTGATCCATTGTAAAACGAAGATACTAAAATCTTGTTATCTACCAATCGTGGTGTCGATATTGAAAGGTTTGCCTTTAAGCGAAAGGGTTCGCTCCAAAGAAGTTTTCCTGTTTCTGGATCTAAGCCATTCAAGGACTCAGAATGCCAGATTATAAGATGACGATTATTTTTACCTGCTCCGATTTCGAAAATTACAGGGGGGCAATAACCTATTTCAGATTCAGGTTTTTCAAGCTCCAATGAGCTCCAAAGTTCTTTGCCGGTTTTGGCATCGAATGCAATTGCAACTTTTTTAGGCCCCACTAAACAGATTAACTTGTTTCCATCCAGTAAAGGATGTGCAGAAAATCCCCAAACAGGTACCGGGGAGTTGTAATCTTTGGTAAACGATTTGTTCCAAATTGGCTTTCCCGAATTAACATCAAGGCAATATAGATCACCCATGGCCCCTAAGAAATAAACCAAGGTATCTGTTACTACAGGGGTACAGCGTGGACCGCATGGGTAAGCCATTTTGTAGGTGCATGGGTAAGAAAATTCCCAAATAGTCTTTCCGGTCGAGGCGTTTAGGCAAAGTAGGCGCTCTGTGCCTTCGGAGTTTGCCCGAGCAAATAAATTGTCGGAATCAATCTTCCCTGCTGCAACTTGTCGATCAGTAATAAATACCCGTCCTTTGGCTATTGCTGGACCTGCATAACCCCCATTTAATGGGCTTGTCCACAGCAATTTAGGTCCACCTTTGGGGAATTTGGTTAGTATTCCTTCCTCTCCCCAGACCCCATCCCTGTTTGGCCCGAGCCATTGTGGCCAATCCGCTGAAAAACAAAGGTTCGACCCTGAAATAAAAAATATAATTGTACAAGTAAGCTTAATTAATGGTTTTAATGTGATAAAAAGCTTGGAAATCAAGGTTTTAGTAGTTTTGTTGATCATTGATAAAGGTCCCTAAGTTACGAATAAATAGATTCTCCGTATTTTATAGACTATCATCTTGGCAATTAATGGGAAATGCTTTATATTACCAATTGAGTGTTTTGATTTTTAACTGTTTTTTACAGAGTAAACGTTATGCCATTGAGGATGCGAGTTCACGACCGAGAGCCAATTGGTTTGGCCCTGAAACGATTTAAAAAACTGCTCGAACGGAGTGGTATCCAAAAAGAATTGCGTAAACGAAAATATTACGAAAAGCCTTGCGAAGCCCGCCGCCGTGCACAATTGCGCAAAATGAGTGCAATTCGTAAAGCAAGAATTACAATCAAGAAAGTGTAGTTTCATTCGCCCCAAAAAGTAGCTTCAGGTGAAGTGTGTTTTTTCGTATGTATTCCAGGAGGGTTTCGCGATGTCTACTACCGAACTTGATAAAAAGACCCTGTTTTTAACAAAACCTGTTGGCTTGGGATACTATGCACATAATTGGGCAAAAAATGTCCCATTTATTTTAATGCATATTGCTTGCTTGTCTGCACTATTTGTGTCGTTTTCTTGGCAAGTTGGTTTGTTGTGCTTGGCAAATTACTTTATCCGAATGTTTGGTATCACCGCTGGTTATCACCGCTACTTTTCCCACAGAGCTTACAAAACGAGCCGCTGGTTTCAGTTTGTTTTAGCTTGGTTGGGTGCTAGTGCCTTGCAAAAAGGTCCGCTATGGTGGGCTTCCCATCACCGCGAGCACCATAAATACTCCGATACGCCTGCTGATCCCCATTCCCCGCATCGCACAAGTTTTTGGTGGTCGCATGTAGGTTGGATCCTTTCTGAAGAACATACCCCCTATGATGACAAAAATATTCAAGACTTTACCAAGTATCCTGAAATTCAGTTTTTAAGTAATTATCATTATGTTCCAGGCGTTACCCTTGCAATCATTTGCTACCTGACCATGGGGCTTCCTGGGCTAGTTTGGGGCTTTTTTGTCAGTACTATTTTGGTTTATCATTGCACCTTTTTTATTAATTCGCTCAGTCACTTGATTGGGTACAAAAGATTTGCCACAACTGATGAAAGCAAAAACAGCTTGGTCTTGGCTCTTTTAACTATGGGTGAAGGATGGCACAATAATCATCATCATTACCAGAGTTCAGCTAATCAAGGCTTCTATTGGTGGGAAATTGATATTAGCTATAGTATTCTAGTTGTTCTTTCGTGGTTTGGGATTGTTTGGGATCTTCGAAAACCTAACGAAAAAGTCCTCAATCACAAAGTTCGAGTACCAAAAGCTAAGAAAAATAAACGAGAACTTATTTCGGCAAGTTAATGGGTGTTGAGCATAATTTGATTACACTAAAGGGTCCGCTAAGCGGGCCCTTTTTTAATGGCTAAATATATTCCATTTCTGTAAATTCAATTCCGATTTGCTTTAAGGCCCTCTATTTAGGTTTTGATTCATCCTTAACTAGCCATTAAGGCTTTGCTTGGTAAGTTGTGGTAGGTAATCGGTTTTAAGGCTTATTTTAGAAATGGTAAAGGGTTTAGTGTGTCGCTAATTTTGAGAGGTTAATATGGAAATGCAAAGGGGGTAACGTGATAAAGTTATCTTCTTGTTTGCTATCGCGTGTGCGTGTCGTCCGGTAAAAGTGTAAGGCCCGGTTAACTTCAGGGATTCTAGATTTTAAACTGAATTAAGATAAAAGATCGCGATAAGAGAGTAGGTTATTTACCCCAGAAGATTTCAATAGGGCTATCTTCTTTCCGATGCTTTATCCAAGGTGCAGAAAATAGCAATAAAGCTAGGCAGTAATGCTTGAAGGCTTCTGAGAAATCATTTTTGGAAACAGAACTTTTGGCAAGTGACAGGTGGTTTTCTAAAGTTTCTCGATTGATACCCCAAGCTTTATCTTCTCCACGCTTTTTGAAAGCTTCGATTTGTTTTTCCATTTTTGTAAGCGAAGCTTGGGTTATTTCAATCAAAGTTCTCCGATGGATTCTCGCTGAAGGCATTGGGAATTCTTTTGTTTCGTCATCTTTTGAGCTCTGAAATTGGATATAAAATCCTATTGTACCAGCTATAAAAGAAATTAAAGCTATGAATATGATGGAGAATTTGACTAAATCACCGGTTAATATGCTGCCTGTTAATTGGGGTTCCATTGCTTTTATCCCGATCAGGGAAATTGCAAGCAACAATCCAAACATTAAACAAATAAACCACCATGGTACCCCGGGTTTCATACTTTTTAATCGAGTCACCGTTTTATTTAAAAGTGTTGGATTAATGGTAGGTTCATTACTTGGGCTGTTTGACCCTTTAAAAGTACCACCAATTTTGGCAACGATTACAGTTATGTTATCGTGCCCACCTCGAAGATTAGCAAGATCTACAAGCATTTTGCATGCTTCTTGTGCGGATAAACTAGTAGTTATCGCACCTAACTCTGAATCTTTTACCAAACCAGTGAGTCCATCGCTGCAAACTAAAAAGATATCGCCTTGCATTACTTTGTGAGGGCCTTCAATATCAGGTTCTACAATTGCTTCAGGGCCAAGGCATCTGTTGATGTAATTGCTGGGTATATCCTTAACCTCGTCCGGATCAATTTTTTTAAGCCTGGCGTATTCCCATACAAGGCTATGGTCATAAGTGAGTTGTTCAACGAGTTTTCCGCGAATTCGATAAGCCCTGCTGTCTCCAACATGCCCAATCCAAACCCCTTCGGGACGAATTACAATTCCGGTTGCGGTTGTGCCCATACCTCTAAATTCAGTGTTTTCCTGGCCACAAGTATGAATAGTAGAGTTGGCTTCATAAAAAGCTTTACGAAGAGATTCTGGGGCCCCATCTTTTACATGTTTGCTGTAAACATGGGGGATTGTTTTAACCGCTTGCTCGCTAGCCTTTTCGCCGACCGCATGTGCTCCCATCCCGTCTGCTACCAATAAAACATGGCCTAACTCTTGCCATTGATTTTCATCTGAAGCAAGGGATAGGTAATTACTATCTTGGTTGTAGCCTCTTTTAAGGCCAACATCCGTCAAAACTGCACATTCGATTTGGTCGAATGAAGCCATCAGATCTCCATCTTAGAATTTAAAACAACTTAAAGGTTATAGTACCTAACTTTTACAGAATATCAAATTAAAGCCAAAATAAGATTTTAAACGAAAGTCCTTGGTAAAAGACCTATTGACCCAATAGATATTTTAGTTATTAAGGCCAACATATCACGATTTTAAGTGAATATTGTTGAAAAGTTGAGTTTTTGTGATTGGGGTTTTAAGTGACTTGCACTGGGGTTACGAAATAATGTATTTACGCTGTTTACCTATGGTGCTCCTGCTTGTTGTATTTACAGGGTGTGTAACTCGTAAATACACCATTGATTCCTTTCCTCAGGGGGCAATGGTTTATAAGGATGGAAAACCCATTGGTGTAACACCTATGGATGAACATTTTATTTATTACGGTAAGTACAATTTTAAGTTAGTTAAAGATGGCTATGAAACATTGGATGTCGAGCAAAAGATACCTTCCCCTTGGTACGAATATCCACCGCTAGATTTTGCCTCTGAAAGTTTGTTTCCTTTTGAAATCCACGACATACATCGATTTAGCTATGCATTGCAACCAGCAAAAACGGTCAGGCAGGATGAAATTCTGGAGAAAGCTTCGGAACTAAGGGAAAAAGGGAAAGCTGTTGTCCCATTTGCCCCGGTACCAGAAAAAACTAAGGGCAAAATGCCTTTAATAGGTGGCAATTAATCACTCAGTCATGGCAAGACTTTGTAAAATATCATTTATTTCTTCCAGCCAATAATCTTTTGTTTTAAATGGAATTTCACAAAGAAATAACAAAGATCCATTTTTACTAGAGTACCTGCCCCAAAAAATAAGCTTTTGAATTTGGTCATCAATTTTAATTGTGAAATTTTCAGCCTTGGCGGTAATGGTTTTATTTTTCAGTTCAGGGAATTTATTCTTTGTGTCAACATACTTTTCAATTTTAGTATCAGCAGTTTTTTCTTCTTTAAGTAATTCGAATAATTTTTCTTCAACCATATCCCAAGCTTTTTCGTCTTTGATTGGGTTCTGTAGTGCAAAAACTTGTAATTTGGCTTTCTGATTTAAAAAATCACCTGAATCACTTGCGTTTTTTCCAATAAACACTGATTCAGGGTTTGTGTCGTAATCTTTAATATCCTGGGGGAGCCAGATTGATTCAGGTGCTGCAAATGACATTTTTAATTTTTCAACAGTGACTAATCTTGTTTTTCTTGGGGTTGGCTTCCAGTCAACCTTAGCGTTTGATTTAATTGCTAATCCTTGATTAAACTTAACCCAAGATTCTTGGACTAAATCTTTACTATCAATTGGTACTAGGCAAAGTATTAAGAAATACACTCCATTAACATTAGCAGAGTAACAATCGCCAACCCATGCTGATGAGTCATCTTTCGTTCCTTCAATAATAAATTTTCTAAAGGGAACCTTTCCAATTTCTACCCCTTCAGCATTTTCTTCCCACTCAAGACTTTTGGGAAGAAACAGTTTTAGACGTGAAATCATTTCTTGATGCATCTCCGTGCCTGTTGGGTTTCTAGTCTTAAAATCTTTGTAATAAAGAAGCCACAAGTCTTTTTCTTTGCCGGTATAAGCGAACTTGGTCTGTAAAGTTTGGGCAATTTTTTGGTCTTTAGTGTAAGAATTTAACGGCTTGAAAGTAAAAAAATCAGAATCAATTAATTCTGGGCTAGCTTCAGTTTGTTGTACCGAATCATTTTTTATTTCTTTTTTTAATAGTGGCAGTCCAATGATGTAGAAGGCTGCAAAACTTACAGAAATGAAAAACATACCAATTCCAAGAAAAAACACTTGAGATAAAGATAAGCCACTGTTTTTATTCTTTTTAGGTAAAGTTTTTTTTGTAGTCGAAATATTAGTTTTAATTTCTGATTTAGATTCGAATACCAACCCCTGGTCTTCTTCTATTTTGTTTTGATTCTTAGGAGGATTTGCCACGGGAGGTTTTGGCGCTATAACGGGAGTACTTTTGTTAGGCTTTCGTATAGCGAATGATTTTTTGCAACTTGGACAAGTAATTGATTGCACACCTTGCATCTCTTCTATGCGAAATAAGTGTTTACAGGATTGGTTCGGGCAGGGAAATCCATTAGCCATGATTGTTTTCCAGATTATTCAAGTAAATCTTAAAAAGACTTCAGCTCTGTAATTTTATTTGTTTTTTATTCAGATTGTAACTGCCAACATGAACCTTTTGAACATTTAGCTAAGATTGATCGATTATTATTGCGCAAACACCTATTATTTAAAGTTTTTATGATTAATGTTTTTTTTCACCTTTCTAACCAGCCGAATAATTTTATGGATTACCGATTTATTATTAACTTTGGTTAAGGCAAACAACATGAATAGGCAATTGTTAAATTCGATAGGGCTGTTCTTATTAACCATGAGCTCTGCCGTTGGTGGTGAAACTCCGGTTGTTCCTTCACCAAGTGCTTCCTCCAATACCCAGGCTAATTGCGATAAATGTAAAAAAGAGAATGGA